>DASRDE010000191.1:0-8747 GCA_035652755.1 Vulcanimicrobiaceae bacterium
GGCTACTCACGACGAAGCGCTTCGGCTTATCGAAAAACGGAGGCTCTGGGGAAAAGGAATAGGTTGGGTTGATTCGCACCTGCTGGCATCTGCGCTAATATCAGACTGCGTCGTCTGGACTCTCGACAAACAGTTAGCAAATATCGCCGAGGCCTTGGGTGTCGGGTTAAATCGCGGATAGAAGGAGACCCGGTTGATGCGGCGGACTGCAGCCGCTCGCCGCGCCGCAGCCTCACCGATGTCTCGAGCCTCGCCGCTGCCCCGAGCCGTGCAGCACCCAAGAAAGATCGATTGCGATGACAGGCCCTACGCCCCACCTCTCGGATACATGACCCGGACAATCGCATAACCGCAGGCGAGGGCGTCACGAGAGAACGGTTGAACCCGCTAAGAATATGACGATGCCGATGTGGGCGGTAATACGGGCCTTGATTGCCGTTTTGCAAGGAGCGCCGCCCGTAGACGCTCCCCAGCAACGCGTCGCGCTGCGATTAACCCATTGTACTGACTGCCGGAAGAGTTCGCCCGCTGTTTCAGTTTGGGATGAAACTGAAGGAGGAGAACTAAAGGCGTCGATTTCGCGGCGCGACGCGAACGCTTTTCTCTCTTTGCGACCCGGATATTATCGAATTTTCCTGGACACGGAGCTATGTCGGGGCGATCGGTACCTGGGGGTGCTTCCATTACGCGATCGTGACTTCGACGTCACGATGAAGTGCCGTGTTGTTAAAACCAAAGGCATAACCGTGGGGCGGATCGTCGACGGTATGCGGGGGTTGGCCGGCATCCTGCCGGAGTCCGTCGTTTCGGTATCGATGCGTCCCGCAGACGGCAGCGAGGATCCGATCCTTGCAACACTATCGCACGGCGCATACTATTTCGATGAGGCCAACTGCGAGAGCTGCGTCTTGGACATAATGCTCCCGAATCGTAAAACCGCGCGTGTCGGTGTCGATCTAACATCGGCGGACAACTTTTCGCTTACGAGACACGATCTGTCGTTAGATGCCATCGGTTGGGGCATTCGGGTTCGCGGCTCACCGTTCAATTCACCGGACAAACTGGTGGAGGGGCCGTTAGGAAGCATTTGGTCGCTGGACAAATTGGGAAATAGGGTCGTCGAAATTCAAGCTGATGGTCGATGCCGCGAATACGAATTGCCCACGCAGTTTTCCGATGCCGGTGACATCATCGGCACACCGGACTTTGTGTGGGTCAGCGAGCGCAGAGCCGGTAAGGTGGTTCGATTTGCCCAAGACGGATCGTTTGCAGAATTCAATATTGCACGCAACGTTGATTTAGGGTATAGCTACCGGAATTTCCGCATGATACGTGGTGCCGACGGCCGTATTTGGTACGTCGATAACGCGATACTTGGTGCAATCGACGTTCAGGGCAATGCGAAAACCTACGCAGACGGCCTACCTGTTTTCTGGCTCGGGGACCTGGCGCTCGGCGCGGACGGGCGCATATGGGTTGTTGGGCGAGCATCCTCTTATGGGGAGGGCTCCCCTTTTGTTGCGGCAATCGATCGTCTAGGGCACTGGCAGCGGTTTCCGTTGACGCACGACGCTGCCACAATACTTGCCGGCAAAAGCGGACTTTGGATAGCCGGGGGCTACGACTTCTTATCTTACGTGGACTTAGGGGGTCGTGAGGTTTCAATTTCGTTACCGATTGCCGGCATGGAGCCTCATCTTTATGTAGTCGATTCATCCGGCCGATTATGGTTTTCTGACCGATACGGCAATATTATCGCGCACGTCGATAGCCGTGGGACGGTTGCGGCGACGTATACGGATCTAGGGCGCGCCGGAGTTTCCGACATGGCAACAGACGAAGCAGACGATATTTGGATTGCAGAACCTAAAGCTCGCGCGATTGAGGAATATAGGAAACGCTTTGCGATAGCGCCACCGGCCGTGCATCCAAAGCGTATCCTCTTCGATTCCGGCGGAAATCTTTGGTACTCGGATGGGGCTGCTGATGTCATCGGCGTCATCCGCAGGGATGGAAGAAATGCGTGCTATGCGCTTACGCTTTCTCACGTGCGTACTTGCAAGTTCCAAGAGGGCCTACCGACCACTGAGCCCTGATGCAGCATGGCGGGTTACCGCGATGCGTACGCCGGCTGCACGGAAGGCAGCCGCGAGACGCCGCCCGACTCGATAAAGGCCAAAGACGTGGCGACATGATGCGCAACGCTCTGCAGCGCGGCGATTTCATCGGGCAAATACGCGGTGTGATCGGTCTTTGGGGCGGACGCGATGAATCCGACGACCGTGGTACGAATCAAAAGTGGGACGATGAGCCAATCGTGCAGCGTTTCGCTCTCGTTGCGGAACGACTCGGACCAGCGCAACAGACGCAGGATTAGGCGGTCGTCCTTGTCAAGCCGGCGCGGCGCGGCGTCTGCCGCGTGCGCCGCTATAAAGCCACCTGCCTGCGCTATGTAGAGCGCGACGGCCGGCGCATCCAACGACTCGGTCAAGGTTTGATACGTTAGGCGCAAAAGCGTATCGCGGCTGTCGGTGATGTCGGCTTCGTATGCGAAACGATTCAATGATTCGAGCCGCCGCATTCGCGCACGGAAAAAGATGTCGTTCACGCGCTTCTCGATAGCCCCATGCACGTAGCGCGCGGATAATCCGACGGCAATCGCAATTGCGAAACTGACAATCTGCGTTGCGAGCCCGCGAGCCGCCTCACCGATAAATGCGTCCGCAATGCGTCCCGCAAGCCATTCCGCGCCGATGAACGCGCCGACAATCGCCACCGATAGAGCGCCATAGATTGCCGAGCGGGAAACGACCATGTCGAGATCGATCAAACGGTGGCGAAGCGTGGCGTAAATCGGCCCGAGGGGTCCTAAGTTGGTGACATAGTTGAGTAGTACGCCAAACAAAACCGGTTGCGAGGGCCAGTACGGGGAAATTGTGACCTGCACAAAGCAAGCAAGGAATTGGAAAACGAGTAACGTCGAGGCAAACCAGCGCATCCGGACCCGATGCTCTGGCGCCACGTGCGCCAAACTCAAAAGGACGACGACAAATCCGAGTAGGTTGATGCAACCAGCCCACGCGTTCGAAGTATTGTTGATGATCGATCGCGCCGTTGGATCGTCCGTAAAGAGAGACAGCGAGGTCTGCACAACGAGCACCAGGCCAATCGACGCGGCGATGGGCGCGATGCGAAATGCGAGGCGTTGAACGGGCGAGAAGCCGTCGGGGAATAAACCGATGAGCCGGAAGAGGAAATAGTATTGCGCGATCGTGGCGATGCCTTGCAATACTGAAGTGAATGCATACGCCACGTCGGCCGTCGGCGCGGTCAGTGAGACGTCCGCGAAAGCGGCGGTGGCCGCGAGAGTGATTGTATATCCGCACAGCGCAGTTGCCAGATCGCCGCGTTTACCGCGCGCCAGTACCAAACACCCTAGCAAAACGCAGGCCAGTTCAACGGCAAGATCGATGAGACGCCCGCCCGGAAAATCGGGATACGGACCTAACGTGTATCTGGCCTTAAAGCGATACCCGGCGCGCTCGAATATGCGAACTTGGACGTCGCCCGCCCGAGGAAAGGGCGACATCTTCAGGCGCTGTGAGAAGTTCAGGTTGTGCAACTGGGGCGGGTAGTAGCGATCGCCGACGCGCACGCCTGCTTGCGCGGCAGAGCCCCAGACGCTCGTAACGATGCCGGCGTTGATGATCATAGGCCGTTGCCCCGCGCGCTGCGGCGAAACAGCGTTGAAGATCCCGACGCCCACGATGAAGATCGAGATTAGTACCGCCGCAACAAGCGGCCATCCGCCGCGAGTCTCGCTCATTTCACGTCGTTCTACGTCGGGGGCGACGTTAACTCTTACAGCGATTGACGCTCGCAGTGTATGGAAAAAGACCAACGAGAAATCGCTGGTCTTTTTTTTTGTATGTTGCGACGCATCGGTCGCAGTTTACTTTTTAACTGCAGCCGCTGGTCGCTCCGCAGCTGTCGCACTTCTCACATGCTCCGTTGCGGACCATCGTGAGTTGGCCGCATTCGGCGCACGCGTTTCCAGTGTAGCCTTTGGCGCGGGCCGCCGTGACTTGTTCGGAGCGTGGTACGGTGGCGACGCCGGTGGAAGAAGAAGCTGGAGCGGGATCGCGCCGTTCGTGCCGGCGTTCGGGGGGAACCGGCGATAGGGGCGTTTCGTGCGGCTCGTGCCCGGGATGCAGGTGCGTCGAGACCGGATGGAATTTCTCCGCAACGCCGGCCGCGCGAATTTGCGTGGGACCGGGCTCTTCGGCGACGTAGTCGTCCTCGGCCTCGACGCCCATCGCGTCCATCTCCATCGACGGCTGCACGTGCGCGAGGTCGTAGCGCCCAAGATAACTGACGGCGAGCTCGCGGAAGATGTAGTCGAGCAGCGACGTCGCCATCTTGATGTATTCGTGTCCGGAGACGGGCCCGTTCGGCTCGAATCGGGTGAACGTAAATGCCTCGACGTACTCTTCGAGCGGGACGCCGTGCTGTAAGCCCAGGCTGACGGCGATCGCGAAATTGTTCATCAGCGACCGGAAAGCGGCGCCTTCCTTATGCATGTCGATGAAGATCTCGCCGAGTTGGCCGTTCTCGTACTCGCCCGTCCGCAAGTAGACTTTATGGCCGGAGATAATCGCCTTTTGCGTGTAGCCGCTGCGCCGTTCGGGCATGCGCCGGCGTTTGGCGATGTAGCGGTACACGATCTTCTCGGCGACCTGCAGCGGCGTTTGATACGGCTGCATCGGCGCGCTTTCCCCAAGCGCCGATTCTCCGCCCAAGTCGTAACTTGCCGCCAACGGCTGCGACAACTTGGAGCCGTCACGATAAAGCGCGACAGCCTTGATCATCCGCTCCCACGAATAACGATACGCCTCTTTGACTTCGGCAATGCTCGCGGTC
Organism: Vulcanimicrobiaceae bacterium; assembly: GCA_035652755.1. Taxonomy (GTDB): domain Bacteria; phylum Vulcanimicrobiota; class Vulcanimicrobiia; order Vulcanimicrobiales; family Vulcanimicrobiaceae; genus DASRDE01. The sequence continues at coordinate 4,921 of DASRDE010000191.1, forward strand.
TGCGGCATATTCAAGGTCTTGCTGATTCCGCCGGAAACGAACGGCTGCGCGGCCGCCATCATGTCCACGTGGGCCAGCGGGCGGATGAAGCGCGTCCCGTATTTGCCGCACGGCGTGGCGCAGTCGAAGACGGGCAAATGCTCGTCGTTGAGGTATGGCGCGCCCTCGAGGGTCATCCGGCCGCAAATGTGCGCGGACGCTTCCTCGATTTGATCGGCGCTGAAGCCGAGACCGTCGCGAAGGATCGAAAAGTCCCACGCATTGAGCTGCTCGTCGGTCAGTCCCAGTTTTTCGCGGCAGAACTCTTCGCCCAGAACGTATTTATTGAAGACGAACGAGAGTTCGAAGGCTCCGGGCAAGGCCGCTTCGAGCCGCGCAAGCGCTTCGTCGTCGAACCCTTTGGCTCGAAGCGTCGCGCGATTGATGTGCGGTGCCTCCAGCAGCGTCCCGGTGCCTTTGGCATAGGTTTCGATCGCATCGATCTGCTCGCGCGAGTAGCCAAGGCGGTGCAGGGCTGCATCGACCGATTGATTGACGATCTTGAAATATCCGCCGCCGGCCAGTTTCTTGAACTTGACCAGTGCGAAATCGGGTTCGATCCCGGTCGTGTCGCAATCCATCACTAGGCCGATCGTGCCGGTGGGCGCGATCACGACCGTTTGCGCATTTCGGTAGCCGACGACTTCGCCGGTTGCCAGCGCCTCGTCCCAATTCTTGCGAGCCAGCGCCCACGTTTCCTGAGTGAACAGGCTGGGCGAGTGCGTCACGGGTTTAATGCTCAGGCCTTCGTATTGGTCCGATGGAGCATCATACGCGGCGCGCCGGTGATTCCGAATGACGCGCAGCATTGCATCGGCATTGGCCGCAAAGCGCGGGAACGCACCCAGTTCCTGCGACATCTCGGCCGACGTGCGATAAGCAACGCCCATCATCAGTGCGCTGATCGCCGCGCACCACCCGAACGCTTCTTCCGAATCGTACGGCAGCCCCATGCGCATCAGCAGCGTGCCCAAGTTCGCGTAGCCCAGGCCGAGCGTGCGGTAGAGAAAATTCTTTTTCGCGATGGCTTCGGACGGCATCTGACCCATGGTGACCGAGATATCCAGGGTCGTGGTCCAAAAGCGCGTCGCGTCGGCGAAGCGTGCGGCATCGAATCCGCCGTGCGGGTCTTCGAATTTGACCAGATTCATCGAGGCCAGGTTGCAGCTGGTATCGTCGATGAATTGATACTCGCCGCACGGGTTGGTCGCGTTGATGCGCTCGTCGTTCGAGCACGTGTGCCATTCCTGGATCGTGTCGTCGAACTGCAGCCCCGGGTCGGCGCACTGCCATGCTGCAAGGCCGATCTGCTCCCACAGATCGCGAGCCTTAATCGACTTGACGGTTCTGCCCGTGGTGCGCGCGGTCAGATGCCAATCGGCGTCGGCGTCGACCGCGTTGAAGAAGGCGTTCGTCAAGCGGACCGAGTTGTTGGAGTTTTGGCCGGCCACCGTGGCGTACGCTTCCGAATCCCACGCCGTGTCGTATTTCTCGACTTCAAGATGCGTGTAGCCCTGACGCGCGTAATCGATCGCGCTTTGCACCGCGCCCGACGGTACGCCCATCGTCAATGCCTTTCGCATCTCGTCGCGCAGGTGGGGATTCAACTCCGCGTCCAGACGAGCGTGCTCGGGAACTCGCGTATCGTGGGCCGCCGCGATAATCGCGTTAATGTGTTTTTCGAAGACTTTCGAACCGATGACCAGGTCGGCGACTTTTCGTTCTTCGCGGACCTTCCAATTCACGAAGTCTTCGATATCCGGATGATCGGCGTTCAGCACGACCATTTTTGCGGCGCGCCGGGTCGTCCCGCCGGACTTGATGGCACCCGCGGCGCGATCGAAAACTTTGAGGAACGACATCAACCCCGAGCTCGTCCCGCCGGCGCTAAGCTTTTCGCCCGCCGCACGAATGCGCGAGAAATTCGCGCCCGAACCCGAACCGCCCTTAAAGATGCGCGCTTCGCGCACGACGCCGTCGAAAATGCCGCCCTCGTTGAGGAGATCGTCTTCGATGGAAAGGATGTAACACGCGCTAACTTGCGGGTGCTCGTACGTGTTGCTCGATTTTACGGTCTGGCCGCTCTTCGGATCGACGTAATAGTGGCCTTGTGCAGGCCCGGCGATGCCGTACGCCCAGTGCAATCCGGTATTAAAGAACTGCGGCGAATTCGGTGCGCCGATCTGGCGCGCCAGCATCGCCTGCATCTCGTCGAAGTAAACGCGCGCGTCTTCCTCGGTGTCGAAGTAGCCGTTCTTGAAGCCCCAGTACGTCCAGCAGCCGGCCAAGCGATTGAAGACTTGACGCGCATCGCGTTCCGCTCCGAATTCCGAGCTCGCCGCTTCAGAGCGCCACAGCCACTCGGGCACGCCCTCCTCCGGAACCGGCCGCAGATCGCGCGGCACGCCCGCTTTACGGCAATACTTTTGCGCCAGAACGTCGACGGCGACTTGGCTCCAGCCGGACGGCACCATGACGTCCTTGGCCTCGAAAATCACTGAGCCGTCGGGGTTGACGATGCGTGAGGTGCGGGGTTCGAATTGCAGGCCGGCATAGGGGTCGCCGGGGGCCGAGTAGGTGCGGCGGAATTTCATCGAGGCTCCTTCCTCCGGTGGCGGAGGACCCTAATACTTCGAGAATTATGAATCGAACGCCTGTTCGATAGTATGCAGTTCCCGCGGAGGGTGTACCATAAATTGTACTATCGAGGCGCTGGACATACAAGATATAGGGTTCGGCTCCTTGTGTGCAAGGTGTCGAAAAGCGCAAGAATCTGTGGGCGGATGGGGCGGCCGCGGTGGAAAGGCTGTCGATGGGGCTAAAGCGTTGTGGACAATTCCGAGGATACCGGGGAGAAGTTCGCGCAGTTCGCTGCACACATGCTCGGACCGGACCGCTTTGCGCCCCGCCTCCACGACATTTCGCTCGCCGAGCTTGCCGGGCTGGGCATCCGCGGGCTCATCGTCGATTTGGACAACACCCTGCTCGGTTTTCGCGAAACGGAATTAGCGGCCGAACATCTGGCATGGGTGCAGGAAGCCCACGATCGCGGCTTTGCGATGGTGATGGTTTCGAACAATTTCAGCGAACGCGTGCGCGGCATCGCGCGCCAGCTCAACATCGAATGCATTCCGAACGCGCTCAAACCGCTGCCGTTCGGATTCCTGCGAGCGATTCGCCATCTGAATCTGCCGCGCAAACAGATCGCCGTGGTGGGAGATCAGCTCTTCACGGACGTGCTGGGCGCAAAATGCTGCGGCGGCCTTTATACGATTCTCACCGAGCCGATCGAATCCAAAGATTTTGCGGTCACCATGATGTTTCGCTTCTTCGAGCGTTTGATGCTGCCGCAGCGCCGTGAGTGGTAACCGCGCATGAAACTGGCCGTCATCGGCGACCCGGTTTCGCATAGCCTGAGCCCTCGACTCCACCGTGCTTTTCTCGAAGAGTCCGGCATCGACGGCAGTTACGTGGCCATTCGCGTCCCGAAAGGCAACGCGGTCGACGTTATCCGGCGCATGCGCATGGACGGCTATACCGGCATCAATGTGACGACGCCGCTGAAAGAAGAAGTACTGGTCTGCTGCGACCAGCTCGACGAAGAAGCCGAGCTCGCGCAGGCGGTCAACACGATCTTTTTCGGGCGCGGCGTGCTCGGCACGAATACCGACGGCCTCGGCGCGGTCAGCGCGTTGGAAACGATCCTCGGCCAACCCGTCGCGCTCGAGCGCATCGGCGTGCTGGGCACGGGTGCAACGGCGCGCGCGATTCTGACGCACCTGCGCGTT
>DASRDE010000192.1:0-58943 GCA_035652755.1 Vulcanimicrobiaceae bacterium
GACGGCCGAGCAGACAGATCGACTTGCCGCTCCGCAGGATGTCGAGCAGGATGTCGATCGTCCCGTACACCGCGCGGCCGACGCGGCACGTCAAGCCGACGATCTTGCCGGTACGGTTCCGAATCGCGCTGATGCGATGAAGCGTTTGCTCGATGCCCGCGCGGTTGTCGCCTCCGAAGGCCGAGAGCCGCGAGCAGACATGCGCGATGTCCTCTTGGCTGACCGCCGTATCCGACAGGTACACGAAATCGTTTTCGAATCGCGCCTCGGGCGGGCGCCCGAGATCGAGGACGACCTCGATCATGCTCTCGAGGTTCGAGAGTCGAACGAGCGATTGGCGAATCGGGAGGGGAAAGATGTCGAGGAGTTGCGTCAGCTCCCAGTTGGGAGCCATGGTTTCGGCTTTAACCGCCAATACTGACCCTCGCTTACGTTGTCACGTTTCGAGCTCGCCCGAAGACGTGCCCCTTCCTTTCTCATTATCGGCAGGCGGCCCTGCCTTGGACAGCGTCATGCTGAGTGAGGCCGCGCCCGAACCTGGTGCTCGCGCGCGCAGTCGTGTCATCCTGAGCGGAGCCTACGGCATGCGAACGCGTGCCATAGCGCAGTCGAAGGACGCTAATGCAACCGAAACGCGTGATACGGCGACGATCGCGGATTGCCGCTGCCTTTAACGACCGTTACATTTACGTTAACCGAATGCGCGTGGGCATCGGTAATCATAAGGACGCACTTCCCTTCGGTAACGGGGTTCACTTGGACGTTGTGATCGAACCCGCGGATGATTTTTGCCGTACACACGGACGCGTTCGACGACTTCACGCTGAAAGGACCGCTGTTCCCGGTTTCTCCAATGCCGAGCAGACCCGGCGGAAGTTGATTTCCAAACGAATCCGTCGTGTACAACGTGAGCGACAAGCCGGGATAAATCGCCCACGTCGACGTCAGGGCGACCTCTTCGATGCACGCGGCGCCCCCGGCGGTTACGCAGCTGATCCACGGGTTACCGTTTCTGTCCAGGCCCGCCCCCGCGCCGCCCGCAGGCGTTGCGGTCGGTAGAATCGTCATCGTGCCTGACACAGGATCGTAAATTCCGAGACCGCCGTATTTATACTCGATGAAGTAGAGCTTGCCGCCGGTGCCGGCAAGAAAGACCAGCGGCTCGACTCCAATCGCCGGCAGGCTCAGCGCGCTAAACGAAGGCGGTGCAGTTGCAAAGGATTGGTCCAGCGCGCCCATTCCCGTGGTTACGCCCGCTTCAAGCACTCCCGCGTAGACGACGCGGCGAAGCGTACCGATGCCCTGCGCGAACGGAAGGTTCGGCGGTTGGAGCGGACCCTGCGGCAGCTGAGTGTACGAGCTCGCCCCTCGCTGCGGTCCCGCGCTCGTTATCCGAAATACAGCATCGTTGGCCGTATCCGTCGCCCAAGGATGCTTATCCGGTCCGAGCACGATCCAGGCCGTTGAAGGCGCGACGCCCCCAGACGGCGCCGGCAGAGAATACAGCGATACAGCGTCAGTGTGCTGATCGATTTCGCCGACGTCGTTGCCCCCGTTTCCGTAGTTGCCGACACCGAACCACAGCCGGCCGTCGGCTCCGACCGCAATACCGCCGTTCAATCCGTTAAAACCAGAGAACGGCCCAACCTGTACCGGTATCTGCGTATCCTTACCGCCTATGACCGAATATCGGTCGAACGCCGGATTGCCGCTGGAGTTGTTGAATTCGCCGACCCAAACGCTACCGTCCGCGGTTTCCTCGATAAAACCGGGGTTATAAGAAACGCTCTGATAGTGCTGCGCGTGCGAGGTGAAATTGAAACTGCCTATCTCACCGCTCACGGGCACCGGAGAGGCCGCAATATTCGGATTCGTCGAATAATAGAGCTGCTCGTCCGCTCCGACGCGGGCGTCGTACACCACGTGCGCATTTGGCCCGCCGTCGCCCAGCTTGAATACCGGAGTGCGGGCGTTCCCGTCGCGCAATAGATCGCCGTTCGGCGCAGGCGCCGGTTCCATTCGCTGAAACGACTGCGGGACTACCGGAGAGCCGGCGCCATGTTGGATTTGACCGCACGCGCATAAAAGCGCGACCGCGCTCGTAACAGTAAAGCACAATCGAAAACGCATTGGGGGTCACCTCGGGGATCGCGGATACTTCTACCCTTTTAAAGCGCTGCACGGGTTCCTTTGCAACGCTCTAGTCCGAAAGCCTTACGCGACCACAACTCTGATCGTGCGCAATTCACGATCGAACGGCCCCTGCATGCGAACGCCGGCCTTGAGCTCGAGCGAGAGGTAATCGACGATCTCGGGCGTGATCTCTTCGCCGGGGGCGATGACGGGGATGCCGGGAGGATACGGCGAGATCGTTTCCGCGCAAATGCGCCCCGCGCTGTTTTTGAAGCGCACGCTTTCGGCCGGCGCGAGAAACGCGTCGCGCGGAAGCATGCGCATCGGCGGAATCTTCGGCAGCTTGTAGCTGCCGGTCTTCACCCGGCGTTCGAGAATGCCCGAGGGGGAGAAGATGTCGATCGCGCGATCCTCGCGCGCCAGTTCGGAGACGCCTTCCACGAACCGGTCGGCGGCAGCTTCGGACGTTCCGATCGTAAACAGCGCGACGACGTTGAAGAGATCGGCCAGTTCCACTTGGACGTTGTAGCGCCGGCGCAAGATCTCCGATGCTTCGTAACCGGTGTAGCCGAGATCTTTGACCGTGACGGTCACCTTCGTCGGATCGAGATCGAAGATGCCCGGCCGGCCTTGCAGCTCTTCTCCGAAGCAATAGACGCCGGGAATTGCATTGAGGCGTTCGCGCGTTCGCTCTGCCAGCGCAATGGCCCGCGAGAGCAGCGCCGGCCCTTCGACCGCCATCTGCTTTCGGGCGACGTCCAAGGACGCCACCATCGGCAGGTTCGGCGAGGTCGACAGGAACATCTTGAGCACGCTTTCCAGCCGATCGACGCGCACGCGCGGTCCGGTCTGATGCAGCATCGCGCACTGCGAGAACGCCGAGAGCATCTTGTGGGTGGAATTGATGCACAAATCCGCACCCGCACGCGTCGCCGAAACCGGCAGCGCGGGATGAAAGTGAAAGTGCGGGCCCCACGCCTCGTCGACGAGCAGCATCTTTCCGGCATCGTGCACGGCGCGCGCGATCGCCTCCAGATCGGCTGCGACGCCGTAGTACGTGGGACTGACGACATAAACGGCGGCGAGGTCGGGATGCTCGCGAAGCGTCCGTTCGACGGTTTCGAGCGTGACGCAGTGATCCATGTGCAGCGACTCGTCGACTTCGGGCTGCATGTAGACCGGCAACGCGCCGCTCATGACCAAGCCGCCGAGCATCGATTTGTGCGAGTTGCGGGGAACGGCGATCTTCTCTCCGGGGTTGACCGCCGTCATCATCATGCACTGGTTGCCGCTGGTCGAGCCGTTGATCAGGAAGTACGTGCGTTCCGCACCGTACGCTTGAGCGGCCAGCTCCTGCGCCTCTTTGATCGACTCGGTGGGCTGGAGCAAATCGTCGATGCCCGGCATCGGCGTGAGATCGATCGCGCAGATGTTCTCGCCGATGAACTCGCGAAAAGCGCGGTCCATCCCGATGCCTTGCTTGTGTCCGGGCGTGTGAAACGGGATGACGCCCGCGTCGACGTAATCGAGCAGGGCTTGAAAATATGGCGTCCGTGATTGATCCACGGCGTGCTGCCGTTCGCGCTTACGCCAGGACTTCGAAGCCGAGGCGCTCGAGCATCGCAAAGTCGTCTTCGTCGCCGCGGCCTTGCGTCGTCAAGTAGTTCCCGAGCACCAGACCGCTCGCGCCGCTGCGCATCCCGAGGTCCTGCAGGCCTTGCAGCGTGACTTCACGCCCGCCGGCAAAACGGACCAGCGCACGCGGGAGCGCCAAACGCGTCATGGCTACAAAACGCAGCGCTTCGGTCGGCTCCAGCAGCGGGCGCATGGCCAGCGGCGTTCCGGGGCGCGGGTTGAGGAAGTTCACCGGCACCTCCTCCGGCTGCAGTTGCTGAAGCGATTCAAGGAAGTCGAGCCGATCGGCGAGCGTCTCGCCCATGCCGATGATTCCGCCGCAGCACAGTTCCATTCCGAATCGTTTGACCAGCCGGCACGTTTCCCAGCGCTCTTCGTAGCTGTGCGTCGTGCAGACCGACGGAAAGTACCGCCGCGACGTCTCCAGATTGTGGTTGACTTTGTCGACGCCCGCGTCGCGCAGCGCTTGCAGTTGATCGGCGCGCAGAATGCCCAGCGAGACCGCAACGCGCAACGGATAGCGCTGCTTGATTAGGGGAACTGCGGTGCACACGCGCTCGAGCAGCTTTGTGGACGGCCCCCGCACCGCAACGACGAGACACAGCTCGCCGGCGCCGCGCTCGTGCGCATCGCGAGCCGCTTCCAAGAAACCTTCGACGCTGCTGAGCGGCTCGGCCTCGACGCCCGCGGCAAACCGCGCGCTCTGCGAGCAGAAATTACAATCCTCCGAGCAGCCGCCGCGCTTGGCGTTGTAGAGCACTTCGACCGCAACGCCGCTGCCGCAATAGACGGAGCGAACCTCATCGGCCAAACGGAGCAGCTCCGGGACCTCGCTGGCAGGCAGCAGTGCGGCTTCTTCGAGCAGTGCGCGGCCGGCCGGCTCGCGATCCTCGAGCAGCCGGGTGCGGGCGCGGACGATGAAGTCAGTCACTCGATCCTCTACGACAACAGCGGTACGAAGAGCTGCGCTCCGGCCTGGACCGATGCAGCCTCGTCGGAATCAAACGGCAGAGTGCCAAGAATCTCGATTTTTCCCTGCAACGCTCGCCGCACGTCGGCGGCATACGACGGCTCGGTACGCTCCCAGCGCTCGACGAGCACGCCCCCCGCGACGTGAAGGCGCATCTGCTCGCACACGGCAAGCGTGAGCAGCGAGTGGTTGATGCAGCCCAGACGCAATCCGACGGCGAGCACCACGCGCAGTTTTGCCAGGGCGGCAACGCTTGCGAAATTCTGCGTCCGGTTGAGCGGCACGGCCAAACCGCCGGCGCCTTCGGCAACGAGCGATCCCGGGATCGCGGCAAGTACTCGCGACAGATCTTCCGCGTGCACCATCGGCACGCCGTCCGCCAATGCCGCCGACCACGGATCGGCCGCTTTGCGAAATCGCGCAAACTCGACATGGCGGCATTTGGCAAGCGTGCCGGCCCGGCGAGCATCTCCTTCGGCCTGCGGATCCAGCCCCGTTTGCACCAGCTTCACGACGGTGGGGTCTTCGCCGGCGATTCGCAGTGCGGTCGCAAGCGCTGCGGTAACGCGCGTCTTTCCGACGTCGGTATCGGTGCCGGTGACGAAGTACCGGTGCGCGTTCATCCCGATAATGCACCGAGCAGGAGATCGATCTGTTCGGCAGTGTGATCGGCGCGTACGCTCACCCGCAGACGTGACGAGCCTGGCGGCACGGTCGGCGGACGCACCGCCGGCGCGTAGATGCCGCGTTCGGAGCAGCGGCGCATAAGCTCCATCGCGTTCTGCTCGCTTCCGGCGATCACCGGAACGATTGGAACGGCCCGCGCCGGTACCGGGAATCCCATCACGTGCAGACCCCGGTGCAGCCGCTCGACGTTGGCGCCCAGGCGCTCGCGGCGCTCATCGGCGCTCTTTGCGAGCATGACGCCCACGCGCGCGGCGAACGCAATCGCGGGCGGCATCGCCGTATCGAAGATGAACGTCCGCGCGGCATTGACGAGCAATTCGATGATTGTTGCCGGACCCGCGACGAAGCCGCCGGCGGCTCCCACCGCCTTGCCGAGCGTTCCCAAGACGACGATGCGGTCGTCTTGGATGCCGCGGGCGGTACCGGCGCCCGCCTGGCCCAGCACGCCGATTGCGTGCGCTTCGTCGATCAGCAGAACGTCGTCGCCGCCCAGCGCGTCGACGAGCTGCGCTGCCTCCACGACGTCGCCGTCCATCCCGAAAAGCGACTCGGAAACGATCAGAGCCGAGCCGCGGCGGGCGCCGGGCGCGGGAATCGCTCCGTGCGGATAGACGTGCCGCTCGGTCTTTGCCGCGCGAATGCCGTCGATCAACGAAGCGTGATTGAGTTCGTCCGAATAGATTCCGTCGACGAGCGGTGCGAGCACGGAGATCGCACCGAGCGCAGCCAGATATCCGGACGAAAAGAGCAGTGCACGCTCGCGGCCGAGCCACCGCGCCACGTCTTGCTCGAGCAGAGCGTGCTCCCGGTGGCGTCCTCCGAGCAATCTTGCGCCGCCCGACCCGACCGCCTTGACGTGCCGCATCGCTTCGATCATGCGCGAGTCTCGCGCAAGGCCCAGGTAGTCGTTGCTCGAAAAATCGGCCGCGCACTTGGGTCCCTCGGTTTGCACCTCGCGATAGCGGCCTTGCGCGCGAATCGTCTCGAGCGCACCGCGCGCTCTATCCAAGTACGTCATGCAGATCGGCGACGAAGCGCTCGAGATCTTCCGGTTCGGACGAAAGCGGCGGAACGAGCTGGATGACGTCGCCGATCGGGCGCGTGAAATGGCCGCGCGCGTAGAGCTCGTCCGCTACGCGCCACGCGGGCGTCGCCGCTCCGCCGGCGCTGATGCGCTCGGACGCCAGTTCGATGCCGCACATCAGCCCCGCGACGCGCACGTCCCGCACGAGCGGATGGCCGGCGAGTTCGGAAAGGCGCGGCAGCAGCATGCGGTTCAACGTTCGCGCGCGCTCGAGCGTTTGCTCCGTGTGGAACAGATCCAAGCTGGCCAGCGCGGCCGCGCACGCGATTGGATTGCCCGCGTACGAGTGCCCGTGAAAGAATTCGGCTCGCGCACCGGGCGCGCCGCGAAAGGCCGCGAAGACCGGCTCGCGCACGACGGTCGCCGAGATCGGCAGCGAACCGCCGCTCAAGCCCTTGCCGACGCAGACCACGTCCGCCCGAATCCCGAGCTGCTCGAGCGCGAACATCGTACCCGTCCGGCCGAAACCCGTGGCGATCTCGTCGACGACGAGCAACGGTTTCATGCCGTTGAGAGGGGCGTAGCGTTCCGCGGGAACGATACGCATGCCCGCGGCCGCCTGCACGATCGGTTCGACCACGACCGCGGCGACGTCGTCCCGCTCGAGCCATGAGTGGTCCTCGTAGGTCAGCGTCTCAAACGTCAGCGCGCCGAAACGCGACTTGAACACGGAGATATCCGAGAGGCTCATCGCGCCGGACGTATCGCCGTGATACGCATCGGTTAGACGCACGAAGCGCCTTCGCTGCGGCTCGCCCAGCTGCTGCCAATACTGCAGGGCCATCTTGAGCGCGGCTTCGATTGCGCTCGCGCCGTCGCTTGCGAAAAATGCATAGTCCATACCCAGCAGCCGGGTGAGGCGCTCGGCGAGTTCCTCCGCGCGCGGATTCGTCGCACCCAGAAGTGTCGCGTGATCCAGCTCGCGCGCCTGCCGCGCGATCGCCTCGGTAATTGCGGGATGGCAGTGGCCGTGCACGATCGTCCAAATCGAGCTCACCGCATCAAAAACGCTGCTGCCGCGAGCGTCTACGAGCCGGTTGCCTTGGCCGCGCACGAACGTGCGGGCCGCCGCGTCAAAGCGCTCCATCTGCGTAAAGGGCAGCCAGAGCGCGCCGTGCACGCGCGTGCGCACGGCCTTAGTTTCGGTGCGCGGCGGCCGTTCGCGCTTTAAGATCGCGCAGCACGCTCAGCGTCTGCGGCGGCGGTGACGGCGTCACACGCAGGTCTTGCGCGACTGCAAGAGGCCAGCCCGTCGCCGCGCGCACGCGTTCTACGTCCACGCCGGGATGAATCTGCGTGAGGGTGAGTTCCTTGCTTTCCGGATCGGGTTCGAGCACGCCCAGATCCGTGATGACTCGAACGGGTCCTGCACCGGTGGCGCCCGAACGCGCGCGGCTGTCGCCGCCGCTCAAATACCCCGGCGTCGTCAGGAAGTCGAGCCGCTCGACGAACGTCCGGCGATCCTGCTTCAAGATGAGCAGCACTTCTTTTGCGGAGGCCGCGATCTCGGGCGCGCCGCCCGCGCCGGGCAATCGCGTGCGCGGCGACTCGTACGATCCGATGACGGTCGTGTTCAAGTTGCCGAAACGATCGATCTGTGCGGCACCCAGAAACCCGACGTCGACGCGGCCGCCCTGCAGCCAGTACGCGAAGATCTCCGGTACGGAGACGACGGCATCGGCGGTCTCGGCCAATTCGCCGTCGCCAATCGAAAGCGGAAGAACCGCGGGTTTGGTTCCGATCGTTCCGGACTCGTAGATCAAGACCAGATTCGGCGCGTGCGTCAGGCGCGCGAGATTCGCGGCCGTGGACGGCAAGCCGATGCCGACGAAGCAGACGTCGCCGTCGCGCAGCGCGCGCGCCGCTTCGACCGCCATCAATTCGTCGTTCGTGTACTGCATCTCAAGCATGCGCGGGCGCCTTTATCACGTTCGCATCCATCCACTGCAAGAAACGATCCCGGTCGCGCGATATCTCGTCCCATTCCAAGTAAAACGCGTTGTCGCGCTGATAGTACCCGTGCGCATACGAAGGCCGTGCGCCGCCCGGAACGACGCAAACCGCGTCGATAACCCAGTTCGGGATCACGATCGAATGGGGCGGATGGTCGAACTCGTCGACGATCTCTTCGACGGTGACAATCGCGCGGGCGGCGCACAGCACCGCTTCCTTCTGCACTCCCGTGATGCCGCGCACGAGCACGTCGCCGGCCGCATTGGCCTGCTGGGCGTGCACGATCGCAACGTCCGGCCGCAAGGCCGGCACCGCGGCGAGCCGTTCGCCGGTAAACGGGCAGGCGATCTCCTTGATGTGCGGATTCTTTTGAATCAAATCCGAGCCGATGTACCCGCGCAGCACCGCGAACGGCAGATTCGACGCGCCGGCCGCATAGGCGGCGGCCATCGCAGCGTGCGAGTGCTCCTCGATCTCCAGGGGCGCCGGCCAGCCGCGTTCCACGGCGTCGCGGAAGCGGTGAAGCGAGCCGACTCCCGGGTTGCCTCCCCACGAAAAGACCAGCTTCCGTGCCGTGCCCATGCCGATCAACTGGTCGTAGATGAGGTCGGGCGTCATCCGGACGAGCGTGAGGTTCCGGCGCCCCTGGCGGACGATTTCGTGGCCGGCGGCGAACGGAATCAGGTGGGTGAAGCCCTCCAAGGCAACCGTGTCCCCGTCCCTGACGTGGCGGGCGACGGCCTCCTGAAGGCTCAGGCGTTCGGCTCTGACAGTCATATCATTTGGAGAAAACTGGATTTCGGCAAATATAAGCGGTATATTGGACTCATCCCTCCGAATAACTTGTCCAAATATGAGCGAAAAGCCAAAAAATCTTGGCGCGGCCGGCAGCCGCGTTTTCTATCGGAAGCTCGATTCGGCGTTGCCGCGCATTGTGCGCGGTGAGGGCGTCTACCTTTTCGATTCGGCTGGGAAGCGCTACCTCGATGCCTGCGGCGGAGCCATGGTGGTCAACGCCGGCCACGGCGTCCCGGAGATCGCTCGGGCGCTGGCCGAGCAGGCGGGCAAGGTCGCGTACGTCAACGGGACCGCTTTCACGAACGAGCCGGTCGAGGAGTTGGCCGACTTTCTGGCGTCCAAGGCGCCCGGCGGGCTGGACCGGGCCTACTTCCTGAGCAGCGGCTCGGAGGCGACGGAAGCCGCGCTCAAGCTCGCACGGCAGTACCACGTCGAGCGCGGCCAGACGTCCCGGACGGCCGTCGTCGCGCAGACGCCGGGCTACCACGGCAACACCCTTATGGCGCTCTCGGCGTCCGCACGCGGCCACTACCGCACGATGTTCGCTCCCTGGCTGAGCGACGTCGTCATGATCGAGGCGCCCTATCCGTATAGAAACGCGATCGCCGACGCGTCCGCATTGGAATCCGCAATCGTTCGCGCGGGGCCCGACCGGGTCGCGGCGTTTATCGCCGAGCCCATCGGCGGATCCTCGACCGGCGCATCCGTGCCGCCGCCGGGATATTTCGCGCACGTGCGCGAGATCTGCGACCGGTACGGCGTGCTCTTCATCTGCGACGAGGTGCTCACCGGCGCGGGGCGCACGGGCCGTTACTTCGGCTTGGAACATTTCCGCACGCCGGCCGGTTCGCCCATTGCGCCCGACGTCATCACGATGGGCAAGGGACTCAACGGCGGATACGCGCCGCTCTCGGCCCTGATCTGCAAGAGCAGCATCGTGGAAACGATCGCGCGGGGAAGCGGCGCATTTATGCACGCGCAAACGTATTCGCATAATCCGCTTGCCTGCGCGGCGGCTCTGGCCGTGCAGCGCTACATCGAACGCGAAGGCTTGGTGGAACGCGCGTCCGATACCGGGCCGATCCTCGGCGCCGCCCTGCGCGAGCTTGCAACCGCACCCGGCGGCGGCGAGCTGATCGGCGACGTACGCGGCTTGGGTATGCTCTGGGCGGTCGAACTGGTTGCCGACCGCGCGACGAAACGCCCCTTCCCTCGGGAACGCAAGGTTGCCGAATCGCTCGTGCGCAGTGCGCGCGATCTCGGCCTCGTGCTCTGGCCCAACGTGGGACACGCCGACGGCACGAACGGCGATCTGGTCATGATCGCACCGCCGTTCACCATCGAGCCGGCGCAAATCGAAGAATTGGCCGCGCTGCTGCGCCGCAGCTTGGACGCCGTCGCCGAATCGCTCTTTCAGTCACGCACCGTTTAGTATCAGGAGAAACCGATGACCGCACCCGCCGTCAAAGCCCAGCCCAAGATCACGTACTCCGCAATCGGCGGAAACTTGGACGAGATCCACGATCGCTTCGACGAGGCGCTCAGCCGCGCAGCCGACGGATTCGGAGCGGAGTTTTTCTCGATTGTGGACGGTTCGCCGGTGGCCGGCAGCGGCGTGAAGCAGGAGTCCCGATCGCCGATCGATCGGACGATCGTCATCGGCACGTTCGCGAGCGCGGACAAGAGCGACGTCGACGCCGCGGTAGCGGCCGCGCACCGCGCGCAGAAGACGTGGGCCGGACTTGCATGGCAAGAACGCGTTGCGATCATGCGCGAGATCGCCGAGCGGATTCGGGAGCGCCGCTACGAGCTGGCCGCCATCATGAGCATGGAGATCGGCAAGAACCGGTTTGAGTCGCTCGGCGACGCCGAAGAGTCCGCGGACCTCATCGACTATTACGCCGATCAAGTGCAAGAGGCCAACGGCTTCGCACGCCCCCTGGGTCAACTCGCGCCCAATGAGTCGACGCAGGACGTGCTGCGCCCGTACGGCGTGTTTGCGGTTATTGCGCCCTTCAACTTTCCGATGGCGCTGGCGACGGGCATGAGCGCCGGGGCGCTGCTCGGCGGCAACGGCGTGGTCTTCAAGCCGGCCGAAGGCGCGTTGCGCACGGGCGCATTTCTTGCCGAGGTCTTCACGCAATCGCGCCTGCCGCGCGGCCTGTTCAACATCGTCTTCGGCAGCGGACGCACCGTCGGCGATTACTTGACCCGCCACCCGCGCATCGACGGCATCGCCTTTACCGGTTCGCACGAAGTCGGCATGCATCTGCTGCGCGAGATCGGGGCATCGGGGCGCTATGCCAAACCAGTGCTCGGAGAACTGGGCGGAAAGAACGCGACGATCGTGACCGCAAGCGCTGACTTGGACGCTGCTGCCGAGGGAGTGATGCGTTCGGCGTTCGGTCTGCAGGGGCAAAAATGCAGCGCGTGTTCGCGCGTGTACGTCGACCGCCGCGTGGCCGATCGCTTCTTGGACCTGCTCGTGACCAAGACTAAGTCGCTCGCGATCGGCGATCCCAGCAAGCGGGACGTCTTCATGGGGCCGGTCATCAATCAGGGCGCCGTGGAAAAATACGAGCGCGCGATCGAAGCTGCGCGCCGCAACGGAACGGTGCTGCTCGGCGGCGAGCGGCTGCAGACGCCGCCGCTGGATCGCGGCAACTTCGTCTCGCCCGCGATCGTTCAGCTGCCGCTCGATCACGAGCTCTTTGGGGAAGAACTGTTCTTGCCGATCCTCGCGGTCGGGATCGTCGACTCGTTCGATCGCGCGCTCGAAGAGTCGAACCGCTCGCACCTGGGTTTGACCGGCGGCCTGTTCTCGGCCGACGAAGGCGAGATCGCCCGCTTCTTCGACGAGATGGAAGCCGGCGTACTCTACGTGAACCGGCGAACCGGAGCGACGACGGGCGCGTGGCCCGGAGTGCAGTCTTTCTGCGGTTGGAAAGGCTCGGGCATGACCGGACGCGGCGGGTGCGGCCCGTATTACGTCGGCCAATTCATGCGCGAACAAAGCCGTACCCGGATGCTGTGAGAAGGAGCTCGACGTGAAAAAATATCCATCGATCGTCACCGCGCCCCCCGGTCCCAAGGCCCGCGCCGTCATCGAAAAAGACCGGCGCTATTCGTCCCCGTCATACATCAAAGAGTATCCGCTCGTCGTCGAACGCGGCGAGGGCGCAATGGTGGAAGACGTCGACGGCAACCGCTATTTGGATTTTATGACCGGCATCGCCGTCGCGTCGACCGGACACGCGCATCCCAAAGTGGTCCGCGCGATCCAAGACGCCGCGCAGAAATTCTTGCACATCTGCGCGACCGACTTTTACTATCCCGCGTTCTCCGATCTCTGCGAACGGCTTGCCGGGCTGGGCCCGGGGCCGGGTCAGAAGCGCGTCTTCATTACCAACTCGGGCGCGGAAGCGGTCGAGGGCGCGATTAAACTCGCGCGCAGCCATACGCGCCGCAGCGAGATCATCGCCTTCGAAGGCGCGTTTCACGGCCGCACGATGGGAGCCATCTCGCTCAACTCGAGCAAGACGAAATACCGCCGCCACTTCGGGCCTCTGCTCGCCGGCGTGCACCACCTGCCGTACGCGAATCCGTACCGACCGCGCAACTGGAAAGAATCTGCCGAGAAGTTGTTTCGTCAGCGCGTGGCGCCCGACGAGATCGCCGCGGTATTCATCGAGCCCATTCGCGGCGAGGGCGGCTACGTGGTTCCGCCGGTCGAATTCTTGCAGTATTGGCGCGACTTCTGCGACGAGCACGGCGCCGTGCTCGTATTCGACGAAGTCCAGAGCGGCATCGGCAGAACGGGAGCGATGTTTGCCTCGCAAAACTTCGGCGTCTTTCCCGATGTCACGCTGAGCGCAAAGGGCTTGGGATCCGGCATGCCCATCGGCGCGATTATCGCGAGAGAGTCGGTGATGTCGTGGGAGCAGGGCAGCCACGGCAGCACGTTCGCCGGAAATCCCGTCTGCTGCGCGGCCGCGCTCGCGACGCTCGATCTGGTCGAGGGCGGCCTGGCCGAAAATGCGCGAAAGATGGGCGAACTGCTGCTCGAGGGTCTGCTCGAGCTCAAGCAAAAGCACGAAACAATCGGCGACGTGCGCGGCATGGGCCTGATGATCGGCATCGAGTTCGTACGGGATCGCCTTACGAAGGAGCCCCACGAAGGGTTGGCCTCGCAGCTCGAACTGGCTGCGTTCGAACGCGGATTGCTGCTGCTGGGCTGCGGCCGGAGCACGATTCGGCTTGCGCCCCCGCTGCTCGTCGACGAAGAGGACGTTTCGATCGCGCTGCGCATCCTGGACGAATCGCTCGAATCGCTGGCGCTCGTCCCGGCCTGACTTACGTCTCTACGCGTTCGTCGATCGAGACGTTGTACAGGAACAGGAACTTGTGCCACTCGTCGGGCAGCGTGTTGCGCTTGACCTGAATCCAGGGGATGTACTTGGGCTGACGCGGCTTGCGCTTGAGCTTCATGTTCGCGTCGTCCGGCGTTCGGTTGTTCTTGCGGTTGTTGCAGCGCATGCAGGCGCAGACGAGGTTCTCCCAGGTCGAGGGGCCGCCTTTGCTTCGCGGGACGACGTGGTCGACGGTCATGAACTTGTCTCCGCGCAGCCCGCAGTACTGGCACGTGTGATCGTCGCGGATGAGAATGTTCTTCTTGGTCAGCGCGACCTTCTGCATCGGACGCTTGATGTAGTACAGCATGCGAATGATGGACGGCATCCGCATCTCGAACGTCGTCGACGCGATCACGCGGTCCCGCCCGTGGACCAGCTCCGCCTTTCCGGCAAAGATGAGCTTGACCGCACGCTGGAAATTCGTGATGTTCAGCGCTTCGTACGTGAAATTCAACACCAAGACGTCGCTCAAACCTGGCCTCCCGCATACCAAAAAGCGAGGCGCACTACAGGCCTCGCTTTCTCACAAACGTCATCCGGGTTTCGGTTAGCAATTGAGTTATCGCTAACCGGTCTTGCGGCCTGAGCCTTTCCTTGATTCGTTCGAACGCGCTCGTCGCCACGTCGATGGCCGCTTCAGCCGATTGGAGATCCGCGGGCTGCTCTTCATCCGTCAAGTACGCGTGGGCCGCCAGGGCCATGCGCGCGACAAGGTCGCTGACCAGATCCTCTATAGGAGGGATCCGATCCGCACGCACGGTGTCCGGTTCGTGCGAAGGAGCCTGCGGACTCATCGTGCGGGAGGACTTATGCGACCTCGCGCCGCTTCCCTACGCCGCCGCCTTCGCTGAGGTCGAGCATCTTCAGAAAGTACTGGTGCACGCGGCCGTCCGCGGTGAGCTCCGGGTGAAACGAGGTGCCGAGCACGTTGCCTTGCCGCACCATGACGCCGTGGCCGTCGCGCTGCGCCAACACCTCGACGCCCGGTCCGGCCTTTTCGATCCACGGCGCGCGGATGAAGATTGCCGGAAAGCGCGGCGGTCCGAGCGCGGGGATCTCGAGATCGACCTCCGCCGAGTCGTTCTGCCGTCCAAATGCGTTTCGCCGGACCGTGACGTCGAGCAGACCGAGCGAGGGCTGCTGCAGTCCCGCGACCTCGCGCGCGATGACGATCATGCCCATGCACGTCCCCCACACCGGCATTCCGCCGCGCACGCGATCCACGATCGGTTGCCGCAGACCGAAACGATCGACAAGCTTCATGACGGTCGTCGACTCGCCGCCGGGGATAACCAGGGCGTCCACTCCGGCGAGCTGCGCGGGGGTCTTGACTGCAACGCCGTCGGCGCCCGCTCGCGCCAGCGCCGTGAGATGCTCGTCGACGTCGCCTTGGAGCGCGAGGACCCCGACCCGGCGCCGCCCGTCAGTTGCCACGGGGCGCTAGCAGCTCCGATTCGGGAAGTTTGCGAACGTCGATGCCTTCCATCGCGAGCGCTTCTTTGCCGAGCGCGCGGCTGGCTTCGACGACGACCTTCGGATCGTTAAAATGCGTCGTCGCGTCGACGATCGCTTTGGCGAACGCCTTTGGTTTGTTCGATTTGAAGATGCCGCTGCCCACGAAGATGCCTTCGGCGCCCAGCTGCATCATCAGCGCAGCGTCGGCCGGCGTCGACACACCGCCCGCGCAGAAAAGCACGACCGGAAGTTTCCCGTCCTGCGCGACTTGAGCAACGAGCTCGAGCGGAGCACCCAGATCGCGGGCGCGCGCGACCAGTTCCTCGCGCGGAACGACGGTTAGTTCGCGGATCGCATCGGTAATCGCCCGGATGTGGCGCACCGCTTCGACGATGTTGCCGCTGCCGGCTTCGCCCTTGCTGCGAATCATCGCGGCGCCTTCCGCGACGCGCCGCAGCGCTTCGCCCAAATCGCGCGCACCGCAGACGAAGGGCGTCGTAAAGTGCTGTTTGTCGACTTGATACTTGTCGTCGGCCGGCGTGAGTACTTCGGACTCGTCGATGAAGTCGACGCCGAGTTCTTGCAGCGCCTGCGCCTCGGCGAAATGGCCGATGCGCACCTTGGCCATCACGGGAATCGTCACGGCGTCCATGATCGACTGCACGAGCTCTAAATTGCTCATGCGCGCCACGCCGCCGGCGGCGCGGATATCGGCCGGAATGCGCTCGAGCGCCATCACCGCGACGGCGCCGGCTTCCTGAGCGATGACGGCCTGTTCGGGGGTGACCACGTCCATGATCACGCCGCCCTTGAGCATCTGCGCGAGCCCGCGCTTAACGGTAACGGTTCCCTTTTCCACTCCGGAGTCTCCTCAATGTTCCTGTTCCGATCCCATCATAGCAGGGACATCCAATGGAGACATTGGGGACATCGCCGCCTCTTACGGCTGGGTCGAGGGCTCTCCCACCGGCTCGCCGTTGGGCTGGAGGCTCGGTCCGGGAACCGGCGTCGGCGTCGGAGTGGGCAACGGCGCGTTGCGGCGCCAGATCGGCAGGTTGAGGTTGGGCGTCGGGGTCGCCTCGGGCAGCGCGAGCGGCGGGGGCGTCGCCGCCCGGTACTTCGCCGTGGGTTCGGGCGTCGGAAGCGGCTGGGGCGGGACGCGCGGATCGGGGAACATCGGGTCCGGCGCGGCCGCCATGACGTCGGTGCGCTTCCAATCCGGGCCGTACGGTGAGGTGCTCCGCTGGGGCGCCGGGGTCACGGTGATGGGCGCGATGCTGTCCAAGCGCTTCTCGGTGACCTGCCCGATGACTCGGTCGCCCGCGCGTTCGCCCGCGGCGATACCCGCAATGAGCGCCACGATGCCCAAGCCCAGGATGATGGTCAGAAAGCGCTTGGAGGGATCCAGCATGGAAGGCGCCTGCTCTTCGGCCTAGACACTCTGCAACGCCTGCGGCGCCACGTCGCGTGCCGCCGCCTTGGCCTGGCGCTCGGCCGGCGTACCGAGCAGATGCACCTCGCGCATCTCTCCGGGAGCGACGGTGAACCGCTCGGTCCGCCCGCGGAATTCCAACGAAACGCTGCGCGCCTGATCGTTCAAATTGCAGACGAAGATCCGCACGGCGCCCTCTTCGTCTTCGAAAGCGACCGCGCCGACCTCGACCGGCGAGAGCAGTACTTCGCTGCTTACGTCGCGGCCGGCGTACATGCAGACGAAGGGCTCTTCGGCCGACAGCTCCGGCATGTTTCCGTAAATCCGGTTGCGGTCGAAATCGATGACGTAGGTGCAGAGCTTACCGCCCCAATGGATTCGCGCGCCGGCAACCCAGCGCCAGCGCGACGGCTTGAGCGGAACCAAGTGCGGGCGTCCGCTCGTGCGATAGCCGTCCATCCCTGCGACGGTTTCGGCGACGGCCCACAGATATTTCGCTCCCGTCCAGGGCGAAAGGTACATGCCGCGATTGGTGAGCGAGCCGCCGTCGAACCATTCGGCAAACTCGCCGGGCACGGTGTTGCGCGCCGCGCCGGCTTCCATCGTGTCGTAGATCGCCTCCATCCAATGGACCGCAGCGTCGATGCGGCCGTTGCGCGCGAGCGAGACCACGAACCACAGCGTCAGGTCCGGCCAGACGCCGCCGAGCAAACCGAATCCGTGCGAAGGGAAATACCAGGAGTCGGCGGTCGAAATCGTGCGCAGCCCGACCGGCGTGACGAAATCCGCTTCGCACAGACGATCCAGGATCTTGATCCGCTCCTCGGGACCTGCCACTTCGAACAACACCGGGAAAACTTCGTCGGCCGTGAAGTTGTCCTGATAGTTCTGCTCCTGATCGTAATTGAGCACGAACGCGCCGGTGTCGTCGTTGAACATGTACTGCATCATCGCCTGACGCAGAGCTTGCGCTTCGTTGGCATAAGTGTGCCAGCGATCGTTGTCGCCCACGACCGCGGAAAGCATCGCCGCGGCTTCCAAAGCGAAGACGCCTTCGGCGTTGAT
This sequence comes from Vulcanimicrobiaceae bacterium, assembly GCA_035652755.1. Classification (GTDB taxonomy): domain Bacteria; phylum Vulcanimicrobiota; class Vulcanimicrobiia; order Vulcanimicrobiales; family Vulcanimicrobiaceae; genus DASRDE01. The sequence continues at coordinate 17,625 of DASRDE010000192.1, forward strand.
CTCGGTGACGGCGCCGTCCAGCGTGTAGTACGGAATGATGTTGCGCCACGAACTGATGCCGAACATGTCCACGCCGCTCGCGCGGCAGAACAGCAGGCCGTTATTGTCTTTTTGGGTGAGCATGTAGTCGGCGATCTTGCAGATCAGCGGGAACCACTTGCGGACCCACTGGTCGTCGAGCGTGGCGTTGTAATGGTGCAGCATCGCGATCAAGTGCAGCGGAGTGTCGTCGTTAATGTTCAAATCGTACGACGTCTTGAATCCGCTCACGCCGCGCACGTACTCGATCATCTCCCCGCTCTCGTCCACGAAGTTGTTGAAGACCTCGATCGCGTCGCGGCTGAACTGCGGCAAGAAATAGTCGAAGCCGTGCACGAACCACGACGTGTCGCGCGAGACGAGGATGTCCGACGGGGGCGAGTTGGTCGAACCCCAGCCGTTGGGGTACTCCTTGACGATGCGCAGCATGTTCGCTTTGGCCCACACGACGCCGCGGCTGATGGCCGGCGACGGACACATGAAGCGCGCGTCCGCGAGTTTGTTGGCGTAGTAGCGCTGCGTCTCGTGGAGCGCCATCGGATCGCCCAGCAGCTGCTCGAGGATCGGCCGCGACCGCTCGCGCCCGTCTTTATGGTAGACGACGGCCAGGCGAAGCGCCTCGCGCGCGCCCGGGGCCACGCGGATGCGGTATTCGAACGCGCCGAAGATCCGCCGGCTCACGCACTCGGCCAGCTGCGGCGTGACCTCGTCCAGATGCTCCTGAGCCCGAAGCGATCCCGTGCGCATGTGATGGAGCATCACCTGTTCGCGCAGTCCGACGATCCCGCCGAACGCTTCGCGCGAACCGCCCCACCACCGCTCGGCGCCGGTTTGCTCGTTCTTCGAGCAGATGAACGGGCCGTCGACCCACGCGCGCACCTGGTGTTCCGGCTCTCCATAGAAGCGCTGCCCCACCAGCAGCGCCCACGGAAAGAGCGCGACCTCGTACGGCGCGCCGCCCGGATTGTAGAGCGTCACGTCCACGACGAACGACACGATGCGATCGTGCTTGGGCCCGTGAGGCACGTAGAACGCCTCGGTGACGTGCACGCGATCGGCCAGCGTGAACTCGGAGATCTGCGCGTACGGCAAGAAGGTGAACTCGCGCGTGATTTGATGCGGGAAGATCGTCTGGTTCAGATCCCGAAGCCGATACGCGATCTGATGCGTGCCGAAGATGATTTGATCGGTGTCGGCATCCCAGAGTCCGCGCACGCCTCCCTTGGCGGTCGACTGCGCGAACGACTTGAAGTTGCCCAGCAGCATCCCGTACGGCGTCTGCGCTTCCGGCAGGACGTACGCGCAATATTCGTTGTGCTGTGCGTCGTAAGTCGCTCGCATACCGATTGGACTACGACCTCCCGAAGGGATGTCCCGCCCTCGCCCGCAACCGCTGCTGAAAATGAAAGCAAGCGAGACGTTGCGCGCGCCCGCCAAGCTGAATCTCACGCTCGAAGTGCTTAGCCGCCGCCCGGACGGCTTGCACGGCCTGCGCAGCGTCATGGTCCCGATCGATTTGGCGGACACCATCCGCATCACGCGGCAGAGCGAGTTTTCGTTCGTATGCAGCGATGCGGCGCTGCAGGAGCAGAATCTGGCGGTGCGCGCGTTTGATGCGCTCGGCTTGCAGGACCGCGGATACCGCATCGAACTGCACAAGCGCATTCCGGCCGGTGCCGGAATGGGCGGCGGCTCGAGCGACGCCGCGGCGATCTTGCTGGCGGCACAGCGCGGGATTTTTGGCACTCCTCCGCCGCTCGAGTACCTGCCGGTTGCGCGGGCGCTCGGATCGGACGTGCCGTTCTTCTTGGTCGAGACCGCGGCGCTCGTCGAGGCGACCGGCGAGCGCGTCACGGCGCTTGGCGCAGTTCCCGGCTGGCATGCCGTCATCGTCAAGCCGCCGATTGCGATATCGACCGCGGACGCGTACGCGCGCATCGATGCGTCGCCGCGCTCCTCGCGCCCGCGCAACGAATCGGCGAGCGTGGAGATGGCCGAAGCACTGCAGCGCGCGGACTTCGAAGCCGCGCAAGCACTTCTTCAGAACGATTTCCACGACGTTCTCGCAGACGAACCGCCGATTCGCGCTGCAATTCAGATGCTTCGCGAGGCGGGTGCCGCGCGTCCCATGCTGACGGGATCGGGATCGTGCGTGTTCGCGCTGTGCCCGCAGGCGCAGAACGCGGCGGAGCTCGCGGCGCGATTGCCCGCGCGTGATGGTTACGCGGTGTTCACGGCGGGCTTTTGGAACGGCGAGGCGTGGCGAACGGCGGCATGACGCCAATCGCCGCGGTCGTGCTTGCGGGCGGACCGCACGACGACGTTGCGGCAACCACGCCCGGCGCACCGAATAAGGCCTTTGCGGCGATCAACGGGATGACGCTGGTCGAACGAACGCTTCGCGCGCTGCGCGGCGCACGCGACGTCGGCCGGATCGTCGTCGTGGCGCCGGAAAGTATGCGCGGGAGCGCCGCGCTTGCACTGGCGGATGCGCATCGTCCCGACGGCGCTCGAATCACCGAGAGCTTGCGCAGCGGTCTTGCGGGGCTTCCCGCCGCCGAGCACGTCTTGGTGAGCACGTCCGATTTACCGGTGCTGACCGCGCAGGCAGTCGACGATTACGTCGGCCGCGCGCTCGCGCAGGAGGCGGAGATTACCTACGGATGCATCGAGCGGCGCGTGCACGAGAGCAAGTACCCGGACGTGCCCCACACGTGGGCGCACCTGGCGGACGGAACGTATTGCGGTACGGGTCTGGTCTCGCTTCGGCCGCGGGTCTTTCCGTCGCTCGAACGGTTCGTCGAGCGCCTGGGCCGGGCGCGAAAGAACCCGGTCGCGCTCGCACGGCTGTTCGGCTTTCGAATACTCCTGCGTTATGCCACGCGCCGGCTGTCGATCGTCAACGCCGAAGTACGGGCCTCGCGCGTTATCGGCGCGCGCGTCCGCGCGATCGTTTCGCCGTTTCCAGAGATCGGCGTAAACGTCGATCGGCTCAGCGACGTCGCGATCGCCGAGCGCCTGACCTCGACGGTCAGCGGGGCGTCTCCCAGCGCGTAAAGAGCGCGTGCTCGATGCCGAAGAGATCGAGCGCCTTTCCCACGGTGTGCGCGACGACGTCGTCCACGCTGCGCGGGCGCGCGTAGAGGGCGACCATCGGCGGCAGAATCACGGCGCCCATCTCAGCCAACTGCGTGAGCGTGCGAAGATGTCCCAGATGCAGCGGCGTTTCGCGAACCGCGAGAACGAGCGTGCGGCGTTCCTTCAAGCAGACGTCGGCCGCCCGCACGAGCAGGTTCTGATTGAACGAGTGCGCGATCGCCGACGCGCTCTTGATCGAGCACGGCATCACGAGCATGCCGTCGGTGATGAAGGAGCCGCTGGCAATCGAGGCCGCCAAGTCTCCGTCGCGGTGGACGACCGAAGCGAGCGCTTCGAAGTCGCGCGCGCTCATACCGGTCTCCAATTCAATCGTGCGGCGCGCTTGGTCGCTCATGACCAGATGCGACTCGACGCCGGCGCGCGCGAGCGCTTCCAGCGCGCGATAGCCGTAAAGGCTTCCGCTCGCACCACTGATGCCGATCACGATCCGGCGCATGCGTCGGCGGTTATACACAGGCTGCAGGGTCGCCTTTGAAAACTTCAAAGAAAGCTGCCGTGCTTTCTCCGGAGCTTCACGCATTTCTCGCGGCAGCGCAGTCTTGGCAGCGCACGCGTGACGAAGACTCCGCCGCCCGTATGCTGCGTTCGCCGTTTTCGGGCGTACCGCACGAAATCGGCACCGCGTATGCGGCCCTGGGCGCTCGGGAAGGTTCCGTACTCGATCTTATCGCCGGCGGCCGCATCGCGGTCGGCGGCGCAGAGCGCGACGCGCTGATCGGATTTGCGGCCGCGCTGCGTGAAGGCTCGGCGATCGAGCGGCGCGCGCCGGAGCGGATCGAGGCCGTCGAAGACGACGGTTCGGACGCATTTACGCTCTGCGACCCGGCGAACGCCGAGCCTGCCTCCGGCGTGACGAATCCGGGCACGCGCTTTAGCGCCTCGCAGTTGAACGCTTACACCGAGTGCCCGCGCAAATGGTATTACCGCTACGTGTGCGCGGCCGTCGAAGACAAGGGTTCGTCGGCATCGTATTACGGAACGGCATTTCACTCCGCGCTCGAAAGTTTTCACCACGAGTTTCCTCAGCCCGGGCAGGCCGACCCGGCGGAGCTGGAGCGCAAGCTGCAAGGCTACGTCAACACTGCGTTCGACCGCTTCAGGAACGTCTTTGAAACGCCGGTCGAACACGAGCTGCAGGTGCGGCGGGCGCGCCGCACGGCCCGCAAGTACCTGCAGTGGCTGCTGAACGAGTCGCGGCGCGCACCGTTCACGATCGTCGGCTGCGAAGTCCCGGTAGAAATACAATTGGACGGCTTCGATTTCGTCGGCTACATCGATCGCATGGACAGCGACGACCGCACGGGCGCCGTGAGCGTGGTCGACTATAAGACCGGATCGATCGCCACGAGCGCCGCCGAGTACCGCGAGAAAGTGCGGCAGTTCAAAGATTTTCAACTGCCTTTCTATTACTGGGCGCGGACGGCGGCGGGCGACCGCGTTTGGAAACTCGCACTCGTGCCGCTCAAGGATGCGCTGCTGGACATCCGTCCGATCGTCCTCGAAGTCGTACCGGTTCCCGCGGAGATCGCGCGCAATGCCGGCGCGATCGGCGTCATACCCCTGGGAGAACTCGAACGGGCCCGCGCGCGCATGGTCGAGATCTGCCGCGAGCTCGCTTCGGGCGCCCTGACCGCCTTCAACGTAACCGACGATCCCTCGGCTTGCAGGTTCTGTTCGTACCGCATCGCGTGCGCGAACCAGCCGTATCCCGAAGAGGAACGCTTCGCCCGATGAGCGCCTTTATTACGGGCGCCGCGGGGTCGGGAAAGACTGCGCTGCTGCTGTCGCGGGCAAGGGAATGTGCCGCTGAAGGCCCGGTCTTGCTCACGTCGCCATCGTGGGCTTCGCTTGGCGTGCTGGCATCGCAAGCCGCCGGGAGCAACGCGGCAGTTATTCCCCTGCACGAACTGGCTCTCACGCTGCTTACCGATGCCGAGATCGTCGACGACGTGCGCGCAGCGCGCTTGTTCGAAGAGGCCGCCGGGCCGCTGCTGCGTTTGGAGTGGGCCGAGTTCATCGAGGCCGAAGTCGATCCCGAAGTCCCGGGTCTGCATGCGCCCGTGCGATTTCTCGATGCCGCGTTCAGGCTGTGCTGCAAACTGCGCGACGCGCGCATTTCGCCCGAACGGTACATGGAAAGCGCGCTGCGCGGCGCCATGCAGTTCTATGCGAATCCGCCGAACCTGGCAACGCCCGACCTGCTGCACTACACGAAGGATTCGTACCGCGATTCCTTGGCGGCAGACCCGGGGGAGCTGCAGCGTCAATACCGCCGCGAGGTCGACCTTGCGAAGATCCTCGCCAAGCTCTACCGCTCCTACCTCGATCATCCGGTGCGGCGCGGCTGCCTCACGCCGCGCGATGCGGTTGCCGCAGCGGCGGACGCTCTGGAAGCCGAGCCGGCCGCGGCACGCCGTTTGCGCGAACGGTATCCATTCGCTTTCGTCGACGACGCGCAAGAGCTGACGATAGGCGAGTTACAGTTTTTGCAGGGCATCTACGGCGAATCGCTCGAGAACGTCACCCTTGCGGGGGATCGCGAATCGGCAACGTCGACTTTTCGCGGCGCGCGCCCGGACCGCGTCTTTGCCATCCCCGGTCCGCGCGACGCCTTGGAGGAACAGCGGCGAAGCCCCGCGTCCGTGGACGCGGCATGCCGTCATCTTTCCGGAACGCGCGGCCGTCCCCAAATAAGCACCGACGAGGGCATCGGATTGCGCTTGTTCCGGGCGACGACGCGCAAAGCGGAAGCACAATTCATCGCCGATCACGTGATCGAGTTGCTGAACGGCGGCGTGCCTCACGATCGCATTGCCCTGCTCTTCCGCTCGGTGCAGCGCGTTCGGCCTTACGTCGACGCCCTGATCGACCGCAACGTGCGCGTACAGGTCAGCGGCGACGTCAACGTCTTCGCCGAACCCGAAGCGCTGGACGCCCTGTCGGTGCTGTGGTCGCTCGCGGATCCATTCCGTCACGAATACGTGCTCCGAATGCTTTCCGGCCCCGCCATGGCGCTCTCCGACGCCACGCTGCAAGTTTTGTGCGCCGAGCCGCCCGATGGGCAGGCGCTGCTATTCGAAACGCAAGACGCATCGCAGGAGACGCGGTCGGGCAAATGGGATCCCAAACGCGACCTGCGCCTGGGATGGAATCTGCTTCGCGGCGATCAGGACGCTAGGCTCGGTGCGATCGCCCTCGAACGCGTGCAGGCTTTCCGCGTCAAGCGCCTGGCATGGCTCGATGCGATGCGAACGCATTCGCTGCCCGCACTCGCGCGGCGCGTATGGGCCGATGGACTTGCGCGCTCCGGCGCTCCGGGCAGCGCACGCGAGTGGTATCAGCAGCAGACGCTCGCGCGGCTGCACGAACGGATCCGGTTATTCGCGCGATCGCACGAAGGCGCGACGCTGCGCGACTTCCTCGAAGATGCCGAGCAGCGGCTGCAGAGCGCATTCGAAGCATTCGAGCCCGGCGAACAGCCCGGCGCCGTTCGCGTTCTCTCCATCGACGCGGCGCGCGGCCGAGAATTCGATCACGTCGTTTTGCCGAACGCCCGCGCCGGCTCGTTTCCGCGCTGGTACGTGCCCGACGCGTTTCTGTACAGCCCGAGCCTAGGGATGATCGCCAAGGAAAACGTCGGCGACGCGCGCGCCGCACGCACCGCCAAGTTCACCTATTACATGTACCGCACCAAAGCGCGCGAACAATACAACACCGAGGAGCGCCGCGCGTTCGTGTACGCGATGCGCCGCGCGCGCAAGAGCGTGCTCGTCACCGCCTTCGATCGCGCGACGCGGGGCGTCGCCGCGCCCGAGTTTCTAGCCGAACTGGCAGCCGCGCAGCTTCCCGGCTGCATCGACAGCTCCGACCGCTGGCGCCCCGCAAAAACGATTTACGGCACTTAATTGCGTTGCCTGGGTATTCCGGTGAAAAGACGCTCGAAAATCGACGTCCTGTCGATTTTCTGCTGCGCGAATTTTCGGGAGAACAAGTTCGGTAGAAACCATCCTGGTTTGCCCGAAAATATCGCAGCCTTTTCACCGGAACACCCAGGCAACGCAACCCAGGCCGCAGATCACCCTAAACTAGCTGTTGGTGACTTCGCGGTAGACGCGTTCCCCGGTTTTGGGATCGTACAAGACTTCGGTGAGTTTGCCGCTAGTCGGGTCGACGAAGCGTTCTCCGGTCTGCTGCAGCGCTGCACCGGACGCAGTTGCGCCGCGATATCGCCGCTCGAAGACGATACCCAAGAGCACCAGCGCACCGAAGATCAGCAGCTGGATGCCGAACGGGCGCAGCACTGCGCGGCCGGCCGCTAGAAGAGTCGCGCCGGCGACGAACAGGAGAACGCCAAAGGCCGCGACTGCAATTCGCAGCACGATCAGACCGGCTCGAGCATCACGGCGGTGCCGTATGCGACGATCTCGCTCATGCTTTGCCCCATCTCGGCCGAATCGAAGCGCATCATGACGATCGCGTCGGCGCCCATCGTCTGCGCGTTCTGCACCATGCGGTCGACGGCGTGCCGGCGCGCCTCTTCGAGCAATTGCGTGTATTCGGTGATCTCCCCGCCGACGATCGAACGCAAGCCGGCCATGATGTTTCCGCCCAGGCCGCGGCTGCGCACGACGACGCCGAAGACCTGGCCGATGGTCTGCTTGACGCGGCGCCCCGCGATATTTTCCGTGGTCGCGACGATCACGTGCCCTCCTCTAGTCAGCTGCCGCGCTTGCGGCGCGTGCGAATAGACTCTGCTGCTTGGGTTCGCCGGAATGCAGCGAAGCGACGCGCGTTCCGAGCAGCCGCACCGGCGCGCCGTTCAATTCGGCGCGCCGCAGCGAGTACACTGCAGCGGCATAGATCCGGCGCGCGTCGTCGGTGGGTTCGGCCAGATTCGTCTGCCGGACGATGGTTTTAAAGTCGGCGCGCCTGATTTTGACGCCGATCGTGCAGGCACTCAAGCCCTCGCGCTGGAGTTTCCCGGCGAGCTCCACTGCCTGTTCTTTGAGCACCTCGCGCAGCCGGCGTTCCTCCCGCACGTCGTATTCGAAGGTTTCCTCGCTCGAAATGGATTTGGTTTCGCGCTGGGCCTCCACGGGCCGGCGATCGATCCCGCGCGCCAACTCGCGCAACTCGACGCCCCAGGAGCCGAAGATGGCGCGCGCATTCGCGTCGTCGAGCGCGGCGACGTCGCCGATCGTGCTGATGCCGCGCTCGAGCAGACGCTGCTGCGTCTTGGGTCCGATGCCCCACAAACGTCCGACCGGCATCGGCGCAAGGAACGCCGCTTCGGCACCCGCTTCCAGACCCTGCAATCCGTCGGGCTTGCACGAGTCCGAGAGAATCTTTGCCACCATCTTGCCGCCGGCCACGCCCGCGCTTACGGTCAGCCCGACTTCATCGAAGATCTCGCGCCGGATCGTGCGCGCAAGGTCCATCGCTTCTTCCAGCGCCGCGCCGGCAAAGTCGACGAACGCCTCGTCCATCGAGAGTCCCTCGACCCTATGGCCGCGCCGCGCGAAAATCTCGAAGATGCGGTGCGACGTCTCGCGGTACTTCTGCATGTTCGGAGGCACGACGATCAGCTGCGGACATGCCAGCAAGGCTTTGTACAGCGGTACGGCCGACTTGACTCCAAAGGGACGCGCTTCGTATGACGCCGTAAGCACGACGGCTCTGCGGCTTCGGCCTGCGACGGCGATCGGTTTTCCGCGCAGCGACGGATTGTCCCGGATCTCGACGCTTGCGTAGAACGCATCGACGTCAAAGTGAGCGATCATCGCTCCCCCGCTGCTGCATCTTCCTACTCTACATCGTGGCCCGCGCCGCGGAAAATCGCGCGGATCGCTTCGACGTTGCGCAGGTCGTCCGCTTCTTCACCGGGCGTTTCGAGGATGGCGGTCTTGCCGCGCAGTTCGGGCCGAAGCGCCAGCGCGCGAAAGCCCTCGAAGCCGATATTGCCGTCGCCGATGTGGTGGTGGCGGTCGCGATTGCCGCCAAGCGGCACCTGCGTGTCGTTGAAATGGAACATATGGATGCGATCCCATCCGATGCGTTCGGCTGCTTCGCTCACGAACGCATCGACGCCGCGCGTCGAGTTGATTTCATAACCGGCCGCCCACGCGTGCGCGGTATCCAGGCAGACTCCGAGCTGCGGATGGTCGAGCGCCTTGACGAACCGCCCGAGTTCCTCCAGCGTTCCGCCGCACAACGAGCCGGCGCCGGCCGAGTTCTCCATGACCAGATGCACACCCTCAGGAATATCCGCGAGCGCCTGTTCGAGAAGCCGGCAGGCCGAAACGAACCCGGTCTGCGGATCGCGGCTGCCGTACGAGCCCAGGTGCGTGTTGACGTACCGGATACCCGCTATTTGCGCGACGGCCAAATCGTTCTTGAGCAGCGCCAGCGAGCCCGCGGCGATCTTCTCGTCCGCGCTGGCCAGATTGATGAGATACGGAGAATGAATGACGCACGGATCGATGCCCGCCTCCAAGCGCGCGGTGCGGAATGCTTCCAAGGCCGGCCGGTTCGGCGGACTGGTCCTATAGCTGCGCGGATTGGTCGAGAAAATTTGCACCGCGCGGCAATTCACGCGCTTGGCGTACTCCAGGGCGGCGACGTATCCGGCGCCCACCCGCACGTGAACTCCGATGCGCATGCTTACGGCTTGCGCGCTAAATACAGAAAGTGAACGTACGCCGGCGCCAGCCGCGGATTCCCGTGGCCGAAACGTTCCTGCAGCCGCGCCTGCAGTTCGTTCAAATAGCGATCGGCGTTCTCTCCCAGGATGGTACGCACGCGAGGGTTCGATCGCTCTTCGGCGACGTATTGCGCGAGCGTCGCACTCGTGCGCCACGGAATCACGCGCAGCGTTTGCTCGGCGAACGGCGAGGCATAAAACTCTTTGAAGCCGGACGTGAACTCGGCGACGGGCGGTACGCCCAGTGCTTTGAACGTGTCCTCGCGCAACGCGGTCAGCTGATCGGTGGCCGCCAATTGCCGCCACCAGACGGCTGCGACGCCGCCGCGCCGCAAGACGCGATACATCTCCGAAAGCGTGCGCGCGCGGTCGACCGAGTCGAAGGTTTGCGCGCTAATCGCAACGTCGAACCGTTCGTCCGGAAACGGCAAAGCCGACGCCTTTGACGCATCGACTCGCTGGACCGTAAAGCCGTTTTCCGCGAACGGCGAGCTGGCTGCCTCGCCGGAGCCGACGTCTAAGACGCTCCCGCCCTTGCGAACGCCGAAAGACCAGACGGTCTCGTAGAGTTCGGGCGCGTAGCCGATCTCGCGCGCGGCGCCTTCACTGGCCGCAGCGGTACCGGAATCCGTCACGGTGCCTCTTCGGCCTGCGGCGGCGCGTTCGCGGCCAGGTTCGCGGTCAGCAGATCCAATTCGAGCGGCTGCCCGGCTTCGAGCTCCATCGGAGGCAAATCGTCCACCGAGCGCAGGCCGAATGCTTCGAGAAACTCGGGCGTGGTCTTATAAAGCATCGGGCGGCCTACGACGTCTTTGCGTCCGGCCTCGGCGATAAAGCCGCGATCCAGCAGCGTGGAGATGACGCTGTCCGAAGCGACGCCGCGAATCGATTCGATCTCGCCCCTGGTTACCGGCTGCATGTACGCCACGATGGCGAGCGTTTCAAGCGCGGGCGTCGACAGGTTTGATTTCGGCGGCAGAAGATAAGCTTCGACGACGTCCCGCGCGGACGGGGCGCTGGCAAAGCGGTAGCCTCCGGCGATCTCGCGCAGCACGACGCCGCGACCGGCGTAAGCGGCCTCGATTCGGGCGAGCGCGGAAGCGACGTTCACTTCGCTCTCGTGCGTGAGCTGAGCGATGCGTTTGATCGAGAGCGCTTCTCCCGCCACAAAAAGCAGCGCTTCGATCGGTACGCGCAGGCGCTCGATCTCGGCATCGTGCTCGCCGTCGTCCTGGGCGGGCGTCTCGCCTTTGGTCACAAGAAATTCTTCGGTCGTGCTCATGTCAGTAGTGTGAAGATGCGAATGTCGTCGAAAAGCTCCGGCTGGTCGTACCCGACGCGACGGCGCCGTATCAGTTCCAGAATTGCCAGGAAGGTTACGATGATCGAGTCCCGCGTCATCCCCAGCTCGCGGCAAAGGTTGGAGAAATGCGCCTGGCCATCCTCGCGAATCCGCCGAACGATGTAATCCATGGTGGCCATCAGCGAGAGGCGCTCGCGCGCGATGGTGCGCTTTTCCGGACGCGCGTTGCGGAGCATGGCGACGAACGCACGCGTGAGCCTCTCGGGATCCACGCGATACCTTTGGCGCAGCTCGCTCACCGGATCGCCCGCGTCCCGAAAATGGAAGGATGAGGCCTCGAGCTGCCGCGCACGAAGTTGCTCCCCCACCTCGCGGTATTTCGAGTAGGCGATCAGCCGTTGGCGCAGCCGTTCCTCGACCTGCTCGGGCGTCTCGGCTTCTTCGTCGGTGAACTCGCTCGGAATGGGCGGCAGCAGCGCTTTGGACTTGAGAAAGACGAGCGTCGCCGCGATGACCAGGTACTCGGCGGCGATCTCGACGTCGAGCGCTTCCATCATCGAGACGTATTCGAGGTATTGCTCGGCGACCGCGGCCAGCGGCACTGTCGCAATGTCGAGCTGGCGCTCTTTGACCAGGCTCAGGAGCAAATCGAGGGGGCCGTCGAAGACCTCGACGCTGACGCGGAGCGCGCGCTCGTTTTGATGACTCTCGCCGGCTAGGGTATCGGTCGACGTCAAGACGTTCTCTGTTCGGCCGTCCTCGCGACGATGGGCACGTCGCCGAATGCTGTAGGATTCGCAGTCAAATAATCGAGTCCCAAATCGATCAGCCGCTTTTCGTTCACGTACTTGAGCGCCTTCTTGGCGGCCATCACGTCGAACCAGCGGGCCTCGTCGACCTCGTGATCGTGGTTTGCGGTGTCGCCCGAGAGGTAGCGCATCAAGTAGAACGTGACCGACTTCTTGTGCTTGGCGCGATTGAGATAGAACCAGTACGAGATATCGCTGAGTTTGGTGATGATCTCGGCCCAGCAGCCGGTCTCCTCACGCACTTCGCGCAGGGCGGCCTGTTCGTGGGATTCCTTGGCTTCTACATGGCCTTTGGGCAGCGTCCAAACGCGCGGCGTGCCGCGTCCGATGAGCAAAGCATCGTACGTCGACTCGTGCCGGCGCAGCACGAGCCCGCCTGCCGAAACCTCGTATTTGATCCGCATCTCAAAGCCCCTAAAGGACCGGAAAGGCGCCCCGGCTCGGGTCGCCTCCTGTTACTTCGATTATACCGGACCGGCCCAAGAAGCGGCTGCGGCAAAGGCCCAATCCCGGGGTGACTTTAGGGGCTTCCCTGAGGGGCGTTGCAAGCGAGCTGCCGGACTACGGCCGCGCGCGGATCGGTGAACGTCACGGTCCAGGCGCCGGCCGCGGGGCAGGGCGGCTCCGTCGCCATCGGCGCGGGGGTTTGGCCTTGAAAGGACGCGCCGGTCACTCGCCCCTCGCCGTCGACCAAGAGCGCGAACGGCCCCGAGCCTAGGCTGACCTCTGCGGCTTGGGCGCCCGCCGTCGAGAGCGGCGCCAAGGGGGCCGGCGCGAGCGCGCCCGCGGCCGTCGGGCGCCCGGAATACACGGCGATCCGGCCGGCCGATACGGTCAGCGTTGCGCCGTTCGGGTTTTGCGCAGCGAGCGCGCGCGCATAGTCCAGGGCCGCATCGAACTGCGCGGCAGCCGAACGCGCACCGAGCGGGTGCACGGAAGCCGAAAGCCCGAAGCCCGCAGCCACGAGCAGCGATACGATCGCCGCCGACACGAGCACTTCGACGAGTGTAAAACCGCGCTGACCCATGCGGGCGTTAGTGCCCGCGCGCTAAGCGTTACCGGTCGCGGGGGTCGATCGCGACGCCGTAGGCGCCTGCTGCGGCGCCCGAAGTGTCTTTATATAGCAACGTGCCGGCCGGATACGAATACACGTAGACGCCGCCGTCGTTGTTGCCGCTTCCGTAGTCGGCAACGAAGAGCCGGCCTTCTTTTCGGCTGAGGGCAACCATGAAGGGCTGAAACGGCCCGGTCAACGTCAACTTCGGTTTGGTGCTTCCCGGCGCAAACACTTCGACTGACGAGCCCGGATTCGGAGCATTGCTCACGGCAACGATTAAATCTCCGTTTCGATCCAGCGCGAGGCCGTGCGGATTTCCGCTGAACGGGATGCCCAGATTCTTTCCGCGCGTGGCGCCCGGCGCATATTCGTAGACAGCGCCCGACGTTTGGTTCACGTAACTGACGTATGCGTTACCGTTCGCGTCGGCGGCCACGGCGACGGGAGAATCACCGGCGGGTGCTTGCAGCGTGCGCGACGGATGCAGCGACCCCGGGGCGTACACAGTGACTGCTGAAACGAGATTCGCCACGTACACCGTGCCGTCGGGGGCGACGGCAACGTCCGTCGGCGTTTGAACGCCGTCTTTGTACGACCGAATAACGCTCGAGCCGCCGCGCGCGTAGACCGTGACGGTCCAGAACACGTGACCCTTGACGCCTTGGCCGGCATTGTCGGCAACGTACAGATTGCCCGCTGCGTCGATCGCCATACCCGTTGGAGCCAGAACGCCCGCCGTGATGCGGTTGACCGGGTTGGGATTCTGGACGAACGCCGGGTACGCGTCGACTTCGTTCGTGTTGGGCCCGGCAGCATAAAGCAGCGGCGTAAAGCTCGGCGCCGTTCGTTCTGACGAAAGGATCGCGGGCGAAACGCCGCCGGCAAGATTGGAGCTGCCGCATCCCGCGAGCGCGGCAGCGGCCACTGCGGTAAGGACGCGCGCGCGAAACCGCATCACGCCGGTTCCCAGCGAAGGTCGGGTTTGCGCGCTGCGAGCGTCTCGTCCAGGCGTCCGACGACGGTATATTGCGGCGCGGCCAGCACGGCATCGGGATTGGACTTGGCTTCCTGAACGATATCGCGCAGCGCCTCCACGAACGTATCGAGCGTTTCCTTCGATTCGGTTTCGGTCGGTTCTATCATCAGACACTCCGGCACGATCAGCGGAAAGTACATCGTGGGCGCCATAAAGCCGCGGTCCAGCAATGCTTTGGCGAGGTCGAGCGCGCGTACGCCCGTCTCCTTCTTCAACTCTTGAGCCGAAGCGACGAACTCGTGGCGGCAGACTTCATCGTACGGCGTTTCCAGAAAGTCGCGCACCTTGACGCGGACGTAGTTCGCGTTGAGGACGGCGAGCTGCGAAACCTTCGTCAGACCCTCGGCACCGTTCGCGTAAATATACGCGAGCGCGCGAACCGCGTGAGCGAAGTTGGACCAAAACGAGCGCATCGGACCGATCGTCTTGGGCACGTCGAAATCCAAGTAAAACTCCAAACGATCGCTGGGCGCAGCTCCGTCGCGCGCGGGTTGCCTCTCGCGCGCGCGAACGTACGGGACGGGAAGAAAGTCGACCAGATGCGGCGCGACACCCAGCGGCCCGTGTCCGGCGCCCCCGCCGCCGTGGGGAATCGTGAACGTTTTATGCGTATTGAGGTGCATCAGATCGAAGCCCATGTCGCCCGGACGTGCATTGCCCATGAGCGCGTTGGCGTTGGCGCCGTCGTAGTACATTAATCCGCCCGCCCGGTGTACCGCGCGCGCGATCTCCGCGATATGATCCTCAAAGAGGCCCAGCGTATTGGGATTGGTCATCATGCAGACGGCCGTATCGCTGCCCAATACTTCTTCCAGCGCTCCGACGCCCACGCGCCCCCGCTCGTCGCTGCGCAGCGAGATGACCTTGAAGCCGCACATCGCCGCCGAAGCGGGGTTGGTGCCGTGCGCGGTATCCGGGACGATGACTTTGTCGCGCCGGCTTTCCCCGCGATCGCGGAAATACGCCTTTGCGACCAGCAGCGCCGCCAGTTCCGCGTGCGCACCGGCCGACGGATTGAGCGAGAACGCGGCCATGCCGAAGAGCGAGCACAGACTGCGCTCGAGCTCCCACATGATCTGCAGCGCGCCTTGCGCCAGTTCGTCGGGCGTGTAGGGGTGAAGATCGCGCAATGCCGGCAGAGATGCCATCGCATCGTTCACGCGCGGGTTGTACTTCATCGTACACGATCCCAGCGGATAAAAGCCGACGTCGATGCCGAACGTGCGCTGCGAAAGCCGCGTGTAATGGCGTACGACGTCCAGTTCGCTGTTGTCCGGAAGGGGCAAATCGTCGCGCAGCACGCCGGCAGGCAGAAAATCGGCCAGCGGAGCGCCGGGATCGACGTACCGGTTCGCGCGGCCGCGCTGC
The DNA here is from genome assembly GCA_035652755.1 of Vulcanimicrobiaceae bacterium. Taxonomy (GTDB): domain Bacteria; phylum Vulcanimicrobiota; class Vulcanimicrobiia; order Vulcanimicrobiales; family Vulcanimicrobiaceae; genus DASRDE01. The sequence goes on from DASRDE010000192.1 coordinate 33,096, forward strand.
CCCAGCTCGAAGATGACGGGCGACGCGGTGTGATCAGACGCGAGCCGGGACATTCGCCACCTCGCCAAGAGCCGTACAGAGCCGTTCGATATCGCTGCTCGACGTGAGCTCGGTCGCGCACATCAAGATGCAATCGTTCATGTCGGGATAGAATCGCCCGAGATCGATGCCGCCGAGCACGCCGCGTTCGCGCAGCGCACTCAACACAGCGGCCGCGGGCTGGTGCACGTTCACGACGATCTCGTTGAAGAACGGCGCGTCGAACTGCAGCGAACACCCCGGGGTCGAGCTCACGCGCGAAGCCAGTTCGCGCGAGCGCGCAAGGTTCGCGGACGCGACGTCGCGCAAGCCGGTCGCGCCCAGCAGGGCCAAGTACATGGTCGCGATCAGCGCGCAATGCGCCTGATTCGTGCAGATGTTGGACGTCGCGCGCTCGCGGCGGATGTGCTGTTCGCGCGCTTGCAGCGTCAAGACGTACGCCTCGTTGCCGTGAACGTCGACGGTCTTTCCGACCAGGCGCCCGGGAATGCGCCGCAGGTGTTCTTTCGTGGAAGCGATGAAGCCGACGTACGGGCCGCCGAATGCGAGCGCGACGCCGAAGCTCTGCGCCTCTCCGGCCACGATATCGGCGCCCCACGAAGCCGGCGGGCGAAGCGCCGCCAGTGCGAGCGCTTCGGCGACGACGCCGATGCAGACCGTCCCGCTAGAGGTGAGCGCCGCCCGGAACGTATCGCCGGGCGATTCGATGTTGCCGAAGAAGTTCGGCGACTGCAGCGCAACGCACGCGTACGCCTTGCCCGCGAGCCGTTCCGCGATACCCGAAAGATCCGTCGTGCCGTCCTGCGCGACCGGCAACTCGTCGATCTCGACGTCCAGGCCGTCGCAATACGTCTTGAGCACGGCGCGGTAGTTCGGATGGATCGCGCCCGAAACGAGCACGCGCCTGCGCCCGTTTGCATTAATCGCCATGATCGCGGCCTCGGCCAGCGCCGTGGCGCCGTCGTATACGGAGGCGTTCGCGATATCCAGCCCCGTGAGCATGCAGATGTACGTCTGCCACTCGTAGATCGCTTGCAGGTAGCCTTGCGAAACCTCGGCTTGATACGGCGTGTAGGCCGTCAGGAATTCGCCGCGCATCGCCAGAGCGGTGATAGCGGGCGGCGCGTAGTGACGGTAGGCGCCGCCGCCCAAAAACGAAACGCACGACGCGCCGGCGTTCTTGGAAGCGAAGTGCTCGAAACGCCGCACGATCTCCGATTCGGCCAGCGCCGGCACGACGTCCAGCCGTTCCTTGAGCGCCAGTTCGGGAGGAACTTCAAGCAACTTTTCCAGCGAAGGGACGCCGATGGCCTCGAGCATCTGCGCGATATCGCGCTCCGTGTGGGGCGTATACATGTTAAACCTTCGGGCGCGCCGATCGAACGATCATTGCGCGATCAATGCGTCATACGCTGCGGCGTCGAGCAGCGATGCCGATTCGGCCGGGGCTTGCAGTCGAATCTTGAACATCCAGCCCCCGCCGTAAGGTTCGCGGTTGACCAGCGCGGGATCGTTGTCGAGCTCCGAGTTCACCTCGGTGATCTCGCCGCCGACGGGGCTGAAGAGATCCGAGACCGCTTTAACGGACTCGACGACGCCGACCGCTCCGGCTTGCTCGACCTGCGCGCCCACCTTCGGAAGCTCGACGTACACGATGTCTCCCAGCGAGTTTTGCGCATAGTCGGTAATGCCGACCGTCGCGACGTCGCCGTCGACCTTTACCCATTCGTGGTCTTTGCTGTAGAGCAACTCTGCCGGCTGCGCCAATTACTGACTCCTCTTGTAAAAAGGTAGGGGAACGACCGCGGCACCGTATGCGGTTCCGCGAATATGGACCACGACGGGCGTGCCGGGAGATGCGGCTTCTTTTTCCAGCAAAGCGGTCGCGATGCTCTTGTTCCCGACGGAGGGTGCTACGGAGCCGCTGCGTATTTCGCCTGCGCGCCGATCGCCCAGGAAAACGGCATATCCTTCGCGTGCCGGAGCGCGCCCGTCCATCACGATTCCCGCAATGCGCGGATAAGCGTCCTGGTTCTTCTGCTCTTCGAGCGCGGCTTTGCCGGTGAACTCGGGTTTCGAAAACTTCACTGCCCAGGACAGGCCGGCTTGCAGCGGCGTGATCTCCTCGGTGAGCTCGTGGCCATAGAGCGGCATCCCGGCTTCCAGGCGCAGGACGTCGCGCGCTCCCAGGCCGGCGGGAATTAAACCCGCATCCGCGTTGTCGCGCAGCAGCTGCGTCCAAATCTCCGGGGCCGCATCGCCGTCGACGAAGAGCTCGAAACCGTCCTCGCCGGTGTAGCCCGTGCGCGCGATGATCGCGCGCCGGCCGTACACCCGTCCTTCGCTGCAGAAATAGTATTTGAGGGACGCCACGTCGACGTCGGTATGCGGGGCGAGCATCTCCACGGAGCGCGGGCCTTGGATCGCGATCAGCGCCGCGTCGCCGTGCAGGCTGGTCAGTTTTACTCCCGAGCCCGCCAGATGTGCGTTCAAATGCGACCACATCTTTGCCGCGTTGCTCGCGTTGACGACGAGCAGCCAGCGATCGGCCAAGCGATAGAAGATCACGTCGTCGAGCGCGCCGCCGCGTTCGTTCGTGAAGATGTTGTAGCGCGCTTGACCGCTCTTCATCGTTCCGACGGCATTGACCGTGAGCCGGTCCGCCCACTCGGCAACTGCCTGGCCTTCCAGGATGAATTGTCCCATGTGCGAGAGATCGAACAGGCCGGCGCGCCGGCGTACTGCTTCGTGTTCTTGCAGAATACTGCCGTACTGCACCGGCATCTCGAAGCCGCCGAACGGAATCATCCGTCCCCCGCCGCGCAGGTGCTCGTCGTAGAGCGCGGTCCGCCTTGCCGCAGTTTGTTCCGTGGTCATCGCTTCTTGGGCTTTTCTTCGGGATACGAGTTGAGAAAGTTCAAGGTGGCATGCGCGACGAGCTTCGCGCCGCTGCGGACGTGCACTTCACCGTAGACGATGCGGCGCCCAGCCTTGAGCACGGTCGCTTCGGCGACGAGGTCGTCGGGCGGGAGCGCGGGTGCCAAAAAGTTGCATTGCAGCGCTGCGGTCGTCGTATCTTGCTCGCGCCCGTAAATCGAGGCAAGCGCGACGTAAAAGCAGGTGTCGCACAGACTGACGATGGCTCCGCCGTGAACTGCCCCCGTGCCGTTCGAGATTTCCGAGCGATACGGCATGCGCATGACGGCGCGCCCGTCGCCCGCGCTGTCCAACTTTAAATCGAGCAGCTCGACGAAGTGCGACTTCTCCTTGTCCCAATTCCAACTCTGCGTCTTGCTCTGCATGGCCGAATCAGTCTACCGCGCGCACCCGGCGGCGTCTATTGCTTTTGCCTCGCCTGCGCGGCCGCCGCGCGGTCGTATGCGGCGCGGAAGTTCAGCGTTCCGCCGCCCAGCCAATGAGCTCCGTCGACGGGCAGGGCCGCTCCGCTCACCCACTCGGCCTCGTCCGAGCAGATCCAAACGGCCGCGCGCGCAACGTCGGACGGCTCGCCCAAGCGCCCCAGCGGGACGTGCGCCTTCGCGGCCTCGTCGAGCTCGCCGACGCTCCACAAGTTCTTGTCCGTGCCTTCGGTGTGTATCGGACCCGGAGCGATCGCATTGACGCGAATGCCGAAGCGCCCCCATTCCGCCGCCAGCGTACGCGTCATCGCCAGAACGCCCGCTTTTGCGCTGGCGGAGTGAACGGCGCCGGGTTCGCCGGTCCACGCGTACGCCGCGATGATGTTCAGAATGCAGCCGCGCCGTTTGTGCAGCTCTTCAAAGGCAAACCGCGAGCAGTGAAACGTGCCGCCCAGAACGATGTCCACCACTGCCTTGAAGCCGTTCGGCGAAAGCTGCTCCGACGGCACGATGAAATTCCCGGCAGCGTTGTTGACCAGCACGTCCAGACCGCCGGTTCGCCGCGCGACTTCCGCGATGACTTCCTGCACGCGCGCGGGATCGCGAACGTCGCAGCTCAGCCCGAACGCACGATCGGCGCCGATCGTTTGCACCGTCTCGTCGAGTGCTTCCTGACGGCGTCCGATGACGCAGACATGCGCGCCTTCGGCGGCAAAGGCCTGAGCCATCGCGCGGCCGAGACCGGAACCTCCGCCCGTGACGAGCACGGTGCGGCCGTTATAACGGCTCAAAACCGATCGCCCGACGCGGCGAGCTCCCGGCGCAGATAGAGCGGGAGCGCGAAGATTCGGCGGTGCGTAACCCCGTCGTAGAAGTAGTTCTCGCCGCGTAACCCGGCGCAGTACCGGTCGACCGCCGCTTCGTCCAACTCGGCCAAATCGACGCCGTCGCTGCAGGCGATAAAGGCCCAGTCGTTGTCGAACGCCGGCACGTGCGTGTAAAACGACGCGACGTGGCGGTAGTAGTCGCGCAGCGTGCGCGCCATTTTCGCGTGCAGCGCCATATTGTGAAACCCGGCGGTGCTCGCCTGCAGCACGTAAACGCCGCCGTCCGCCAGCCGCGCTTTAATGTCGCGAAAGACCGCATCGCAGAACAGAGGATTGCTCGGCGAATCTTCCAGCGGTTCGGTCAGATCCGAGATGATGGCGCCGTACGTTCCCTTGTCGCGCGCGAGAAATTCCAGCGCGTCTCCGACGATGACGCGCGCGCGCGGGTCGTCGAACGCACCCTGCGACCACTCGGGCAAAAACTGCTTGGAGAGCTCGATGACGTCGCCGTCGATGTCCACCATGGTGCACCGCTCGACGTCGGGGCGCCGCAGCACTTCGCGCAGCGTGGCGCCTTCGCCGCCGCCCAGGATGAGGATCTGCGATCGGTCGCGCGCGGCGGCGAGCGCGGGATGCACCAGCGCTTCGTGATAGATCTTCTCGTCGCGCTCGGAGCTCTGCGTGTCGCCGTCCAGGATCAGCATCTTGCCGAGCACGGCGGTTTCGATCACGCCGATGCTCTGGTACCGGGTCTTCCCGGCATAGTACACGCGCTCGATGGCGTGATGATGCTGCTCCGTCGGAAAGAACTCTTCGACGTACCACTGCCAGCGCTCGGTTTTGGGCATGGGGCTGGCAGGTTCGCGTTAGTGCTCTGCGAGGCCCCCCGCCAAGCTGAAGCCGGAAACGGACTGCCGATCCGTGACGCTCACCGGCAAACCTGCACTCGGAACCGAACCGACCGATACGAAGGTGAATCCGCCGACGGGCGCCTGAACCGTCGACGACGATCCGTTGATGGGTACCGCGTACACGCCGCCGGGCGATTTGGACGCCCCGAATTGATCGGTGTACGTCTGCGTCAAGCCAAGGGAGCCGAAGGCGAAGCGCGACGAAGTCGGCTGCACGCCGAGCGTATCGGCGGCCATTGCCAGCGCGAAGTCGTCCAGCAGCGAACCCGCGCTTTCGCCCGTCACGTAGCCGAGATTCTGCTCGCCGACCGAACCGCTGGTTTCCATCGCGTGCGTGTAGCTGTCGCCGCCGAAACGATCGCGCAAGTACCGCTGGAACAAATATGCGCCTCCGTAGCAGCCGCCGAAGCAGTTGTACTGCGGCGTTCCGCCGCCGCCGTACGAATAGCCGTCGATGCCGGTGAATGCAGTAATCGAGAAGTTGCCCGGCGCCGCCAAATACGCGGACGCGCGCGACATGGCGTCGTCGACGTCGAACTTGACGCCCTGCGCGCCGTAAAGGCGCTGCACCGCCAGATCCTGCGCCAGCATCGAGAGGCCTTCGTTGATGTAGGCGGATTCGTTGCCGTTGAATCCGGGCGTGGACGCCCCCGCTGCCAGGATGGCATGGTTGACGAAGTTGATCAGATGCTGAAATTCGTGTGCCGTACCGCGCACGAGATCTTCCTGCAGCTCGTAGTTGCCGCCTTGCGAGTCGAACCAGCCGACGAAAATGAACGGCGCTTGGTTCGATTGGTAGTTGGTGCCGTTACCGTTCAAGCAGTTGAGCGCGGACTGGTTCATCAAATTCGCGCCGCTGAAATAGCCGCCGTAACCGCCCAGGTCGTTCGGGTTGACCACCATGACGTTGATGCGGCGGTCCGCTGGCTCGTCGATGTACGCCGGTCCCGAGCCCGTCACGCCGCCGGAGCTGTCGCATGTCTGATAATTGGCTTGGAGTCCCGGAGCCGACGCCGGATAGTCCGGAGATGCGAAATGCTGCGTGTCGGAAGCGTACGCGTTTTCGAAGTCGGCCGCGATCTGCGCCGCGCCCGCTTGCGCATCGGTATGCAGCAGGGTGTCGTCGAGCCAAATATTGCCGTGCGCCGTTTGCGCAACCAGTGTCGACGGGACCTGCGAGCTGTACGTCGTGTTCGCGCCTTGCTGCACCCAGATGTCGGCCGTCGATCCGACGACCGGCTGCTGCGGAAGCGTGCCGCTCATCGTGTGGACGCGGCCCATGGGACGCGAGCCGTACACGGCATGCTGCGACAACTTGTTCAGCAGTTCGCTGTCGTCGGCTGCAAAGGCTTCGCCATGAACGACGCGCGGGGCGGCGACGCTGCGGCGCGTACTCCACGCAAAGCGCGAGCTGCCGGACGAACCCGCCGTACTGACGTTCAAGGAGTCAAGTGAAAACGACTTGCCGGATTGCGATGCCGAGGACATCACGGCGACGATCGCGTTTTGCGAGCCGCCCGCGATGCTGCCGCTGCTGGTCAGCGGGCCGTTGCTTTGGAGATATCCGACGGGTCCGCCGGTGATTTGCGGCTGCGACGTTGCTCGCGGCGGGAGCGGACCGCTAAGCGATTGCGGCGAACCGGCGCCGCCGCCCCCTCCACACCCTGCGAGTACTGCCGCAGCACAAAGAGCGATGACCGTTCCGAGCGCAGATGTTGCAGACTTCACAGACTCTGTATCGTCTGCTCGATTGGATCGGAGCGGCCGTTTTACCGAAATAAAACAGCGCGTTTGTTGACGCGCTGTTAACGGTGGTTCTCGAGAAGATCTTTACGCCGTTTTCGGTCTGCCCGCTGACTCGGTCGCCGTCACGACGTGCGTATACGTTCCATTGCTCGCCTCGATCCCGCGCTTGAATTCGGTCGTGAGCATGTTGCGCGCCGAGAGGCTCGTGGCGGCATGCTCGCATGCCTTCCAGGGATCGGTATGGTCGCCGCACGTGTAAAAATCCATGGCGGCGTAGCCCTTTTCGGGCCACGTGTGTATCGACAGATGCGACTCTGCCAGGATGACCGTTCCCGACACGCCCTGGGGCTCGAAACGGTGAAAGGCGCTCTCCATAATCGTCGCGTTCGCCACCTCGGCGGCGCGAATCATCATGGCATGGACGTTGTCGACGTCCGTGAGGGCCTCCGGGTCACACCCCGACAGTTCGCACACGATGTGCGTACCGAGTGCCTTCAATTCTTTTTCTCTCCTCGACCTTGGGGGAAATCCCACCTCCGGACTACGTCGGCTGGCGCCTGCAGTGCAGTCACGTCCCCGACCTATCGGCGAACTCTTGCCGGCGCTTTTCGGTGCGCGAGCGTTTCGCCGCGATGGCGCGTAGGGCGCGCCTGCCCCTCACCGTGGTTCCCGCTGCTCGGTTCCCTCGCCGTGGGCCTGGCTGCACGAAGGGCAGACGGCCTTGACCGGCTCGGGTCTCGAAGGGACCGGCGACTATGATAGCCCCTCAGACCCCCCCTGTAAAGGCACGGAGAAGGAAATTTTCCTCGCGGCGCACCTGGACGTCCCTCGCGGGGGTTCTAGATAGTGAAGATAGAACTTAACTATCTTGACTATCGTACCGGCCCGGCGTAGCCTGAAACGAGGCCGAGCCCCGCCGGCGGCGGGGTAAACCGCGATAGAGCTGCTAGATAAGGAAGAGCAAACCGCGCGAACATGGCAACCGAACTGAAGACCTCTCCGCTGCCGGAGGACTACCGGCACGGCTTCCACGATCCGGAAAACTACGTCTTCAAGTCCGAAAAGGGCCTGACGCGGGGGATCGTCGAGCGCATCAGTGCGATGAAGGACGAGCCCCAGTGGATGCGCGACTTCCGCTTGCGCGCGCTGGAGATCTTTCAGAGTAAGCCCATGCCCGCCTGGGGCGATACGGCGCTGCTCTCCGAGATCGATTTTGCGAACATTCACTATTTCGTGAAGTCGACCGACAAGACGGAGCGCTCGTGGGACGACGTTCCCGACGACATCAAGCGCACGTTCGACCGTCTTGGCATCCCGGAAGCGGAGCGGAAGTTCCTGGCCGGCGTTTCGGCGCAGTACGAATCCGAGGTCGTGTATCACAGCATCAGCACGGAGCTGGACAAGCTCGGCGTGCTGTTCTGCGACATGGACACCGCCGTCAAGCTGCATCCCGAGATCGTGCAGAAATATTTCTCGACGATCATTCCCGCCGCCGACAACAAATTTGCCGCGCTCAACTCTGCGGTGTGGTCGGGCGGTTCTTTCGTTTACGTGCCGCCGGGCGTCGAAGTGAAGATGCCGCTCCAGGCCTACTTCCGCATCAACGCGGAAAACATGGGCCAGTTCGAACGCACGCTCATCATCGCCGACAAGGGGTCGAAGGTCCATTACATCGAGGGATGCACGGCGCCCAAGTTCTCGACCAGTTCGCTGCACAGCGCGGTCGTCGAACTCATCGCGCTCGAAGGCGCGTCGATCCGCTACACGACGATTCAAAACTGGTACCGGAACATTTTTAACCTGGTGACAAAGCGCGCATATGCGCACAAAAATGCGACCGTCGAATGGGTCGACGGCAACATCGGCTCGCGGCTTACGATGAAATACCCGGCGATTTATCTGATGGGTGAGGGCGCGCGCGGCGAGATTCTCTCGATGGCGTTCGCGGGCGAAGGCCAGCACCAGGATGCGGGGGCGAAGGTCATTCACGCCGCGCCCAACACGACCTCGATGGTCACGAACAAGTCGGTCACCGCGCACGGCGGCAAGACCACCTATCGCGGCCTGGTGGAAATTCACCCGGGAGCGACCGGCGCCAAGACGCGCGTCAAATGCGACGCCCTCATCATGGACGAGGAGTCTTCGAGCGACACCAAGCCGACGATGAAGATTCACGAACAGCGCTCGACGGTCGAGCACGAAGCCAGCGTGAGCAAGATCGGCGAGGAGCAGCTCTTTTATGCCATGAGCCGCGGCCTCTCGGAGGCCGACGCCACCGCGATGATCGTCAACGGCTTCTTCGACTTCTTCGTCAAGGAGCTGCCGATGGAGTACGCCGTCGAACTCAACCGCTTGGTCAAGATGGAAATGGAAGGCGCCGTCGGCTAACGTTGAAGTAGCCACGGCGATGACCAAGGCCGATATTCTGCGGCTCACGCACCTTTCGAGCTGCGCGGGTTGAGCTTCCAAGATGGACGCTGCCGTCCTCGCGCAAGTCTTGCGCGATTTGCCTCCAATCGACGATCCGAGCGTGCTGGTCGGAACCAGCACCGCAGATGACGCGGGCGTCTATCGCCTGAGCGCCGATTCGGCGCTGGTTCAAAGTCTGGATTTCTTCACGCCGATCGTCGACGATCCGCGAACCTTCGGGCGCATCGCGGCAGCCAATGCGCTCTCGGACATTTACGCCATGGGCGCGACGCCGCTTACCGCGCTGGCGATTGCGGCTTTCCCCGACTCGCTCGATCCCTCGATTCTGGGTGAGATTTTGGCCGGAGGCGCCGAAAAAGCGCGCGAAGCCGGCGTCAGCGTCATCGGCGGCCACACGGTAAAGGACGACGAGCCCAAGTACGGTTTAGCCGTTACCGGCATCGTGCATCCGGACCGCATCGTGCGCAACGATACCGCGCAGCCGGGCGATGCGATCGTCCTGACTAAACCGCTGGGTACCGGCGTTCTGACCACGGCGCGCCGCGCGGATCGGATAAGCGAGGCAGACCTCCAGCCCGCTATCCAATCCATGCAGCTCCTCAATCGCGGCGCCTCGGAAGCGATGATCGAGTACGGTGCGCATGCGGCGACGGACGTGACGGGCTTTGGTTTGATCGGTCACCTCAGCGAGATGACGGTTCACGGCCTGGGCGCTGTGCTCGAAGCGCGCGAGGTGCCTGTATTCGACGGTGCGCTCGAGCTCGCGCGCGCCGGAACCGTGCCCGGCGGCACGCGAACCAATTTGGAGAACGCCGCTCGGCGCGGCGTGACGTTCGGCGCATTGGACGAAGGGATGCGCCTCCTGCTGTGCGATGCCCAAACGTCCGGCGGTCTGCTCGTCGCCGTCGCGCCCGATCGCGCCGCCGCATTCGTAAACGCTTTGCGCGCGCAAGGGCTCCACGCCGCAGCGATCGGAAGCTTCACCCGGAGCGGCGTTATCTCAGTGTAGCGCGATCGTGAATTGATCTCCCGCACCGAGCATCGAAGCTCCGTGCAAACGGCTGCGGACCGGAACGTTGCTGCCCGTCGTGGTTCCGTCGCCGAGTTCGCCGTCGGCGTTTTGGCCCCAAGCCCATATGCTTCCCGACGCGTCGACCGCGGCTGCGTGCTTGTGACCGGCAGCAATGGCTTTCACGCCGGCGATTCCGGAGAGTTGAACCGGAACCGTGCTCATCGGCTTGCTCGATCCGACGCCCAATTCGCCGTAGCCGTTGTCGCCCCACGTCCAAAGCGTGCCGTCCGCCAAGAGCGCCATGCTGAATTGGCCGCCCGCACTGATTTCGATCGCGTTGGACAGACCGCTGACTTTCACGGGGAGGTCGCTGTCGTGCGTCGTGCCGTTGCCGAGTTGACCCAACGTGTTCCGCCCCCACGCGTACACGTTGCCGTCCGTTCCTATCGCCAGCGTGTGATAGAAGCCCGCCGAGATCGCCGATGCGGAAACACCATTTACGAGCACGGGGAGATCGCTATCGGCGGTCGTGCCGTCGCCGAGCTGTCCGTACCGGTTCCAACCCCACGTCCAGACGGTACCGTCGCTCCCGAGCGCGGCCGTATGCCGTCCGCCGGCGCTGATTTGCGTAACGGCCGCCGGGACGTTCGCCTGCACGGGCGAGTCGATGCAGTTGCAGCCGGTCGTCGTCACCGTACCGTCGCCCAGTTCGCCGTACTGATTGTTGCCCCAGGTCCATACGGTGCCGCCGGCTGCCAATGCAGCGCTATGCTCGTCACCAGCGGCGACGGCCGCGATTGCATTCAGTCCCGGAACGCGAGCGAACACCGTACTGCACGCGGTGCGGGGTTTGGAAAAGGGGCAACGCTGCGGACCGGTCGTCGTGCCCAGACCAAGCTGTCCGATCGCATTCCAGCCCCACGCCCACACGCCGCCGCTGCGGTCGAGCAGCAGGCTATGCGCTCCGCCCCCGGCGATCGCGACCGCCGTCACCGGGCCGGCCTTGGCCGGCACGTCCCGATCGATCGTCGCGCCGCCGCCGATTTGTCCGCTCGCGCCGGCGCCCCACGCATACACCGTACCGGCGGATAGCTGCGCCTTCGCGGTGCGCGCGTTCTTCAAGCCTGCGAATTGGGGCGTCTGTCCCGCCGCGCTGCACGCGGCGGCAAGCAGGAGCATCAGCGCGAGCGCGGCGCGGCGGATGTGCGGCATGACTATCCGAGCGTGCCTCACGCGAGCGTCCAGGGTCAATAGGCCGAAACGACGAGCGAAGCGTATAGACCGCCCGCATGGCTGACGCTCCGGCAGCAAAAGTTTCGCAAATACCCGTAGGCAGAACACTGCGCACCGTCGTCGACGGCGTCGAAGTCCTGCTCTGCAATCCCGACGGAACGATCTACGCGATTGAAGACGTCTGCACGCACGACGGCGGCCCGCTCGATCAGGGGCAGATCGAAGGCTACATCGTGACGTGTCCGCGTCACGGCGCCACCTTCGACGTGCGCACCGGGGACGCGCTGACCCTTCCGGCCGTCGTCGGCGTGCCGGCGTTCGGCGTGCGCATCGAAGGCGACGACGTCTATGTCGACGTCTGAGCGCAGACGCGCGCGCGGCACCGTCGCGCGCGTACTGGGTGCTCTGCTGGCGATCGTGCTGATTCTCGCTGTAGTCTGGGGCTGCAACGCGGCGATCGGTATGCGCGCCGCGGCGCAGCGCAGCGGAACGATCGCGGTGCGCGGACTGCGCGCGCCCGTACAAATCTTGCGCGATTCGCGCGGTATTCCGCACATCCGCGCAGGGGACGATCGCGATCTCTTCTTCGCGCAGGGTTTTGCCGAAGCGTCCGACCGCCTCTTTCAAATGGATCTGCTTCGCCGTTTCGTTTACGGACGTCTGGGCGAAGTCATCGGAAGGGTTGCACTCTCGGCAGACGTCAACGCGCGCACTTCGGACGTGGCCGGAATCGTAAACGCACAGTGGGCGCAGCTGAGTACGCGCGATCGCGTGCTCGTGCAGGCTTTTAGCGACGGCGTCAATGCTGCGATGCAATCTCAGCCGCTGCCCGTTGAGTTCCGCTTGCTGCTGTACAAACCCGATCCGTGGCGGCCGCAGGATTCTCTTGCGGTCGGCATGGCAACCGCGCTCGATTTGATCGATCCGTGGGACGACGTGATCCGTCGCGACCAAGTGGCGGCGCAAAATGGAACGGCGGCCGCGGATCTCTACTCGATTACCGATCCCGCGTATGACGCGCCGGTAAGCGGCGATCGCCCCGCACCGGTCGCGCCGCTGCGGAGCTTGAATCGGGGCGCCGCGTTCTCGCTGCCGGAACGCGAGGCGATCGGCAGCAACGAATGGGCGGCCGGAGCGGACCATTCGCGCACGGGCGCCGCGCTGCTGGCAAACGATCCGCACCTCCGCTTGCAGATTCCGGGCGTTTGGTACCTGATCGAGATGAGCGCGCCCGGCTTTCACGTCGCCGGCGGTTCGCTGGCAGGCACTCCCGGCGTGATCCTGGGGCACAACGACCGGATCGCGTGGGGCGCAACGAACGGTACCGTCGTCACCGAAGTCGTGTACAGAGACTCGCTGCGAGGTGCGCGCGCGCGAACGGAAACGTTTCACGTCCGGTTCGGTCCCGACGTCCGAATGACGTACTATACGACGCGGCACGGTTTCGTCGTTAAAACCAGCGGCGACACGGCGTATGCGGTCGATTGGAACGCGTATCGCTCGCCTAAAACGGCGCTGACCACGTTCGAGGGGTTGGACCGGGCGCAATCGATCGCGCAAGCGCTCCAGGCGCTGCGCGCCTATCCGGGACCGCCGCAAAACTTCGTGCTTGCCGACACCCGCGGCAATGCCGCATATCATTTGGCGGGACTGGTGCCGAACGATCCCTCGTGGGGGATGCGCGTGCATGCCGCCGGCGATGCGTTCTATCCGTTCATCCCGTTCGACCGCCTCCCGCATGTCGACCCGGCACGCAGCGCGCTCGTCTTTACCGCGAACAACCGCATGTACGGTGCGGGCTACCCGTACCGCCTTACGGCGTTTTTCGATCCGCCGTATCGCGCGGCGCGCATCCGTCAGCTGCTGCGAGCGCAGCCGCGTCTTTCAGTCGCGGACTTTACGCGCCTTCAAGCCGACACGCTCTCGCTGCCCGAGCGCGAGCTCGCGCGCGAGATTCTCTCTGCGGCGCAGCGTAAAGGCGTGCGCAACGATCCGGCGTTGGTCCGCTACCTCGACGCGGCTGCGGCGTGGAACGGGCGATTCGACCCGCAGTCGGGCGGCGCCGCGATCGTGCGTGAGACCGCGGCCCGCGCCGCGGCACTGCTGGCAAAGACCGCCGCGGGACCGCAGAGTCCTTATCAGGGTGCGGCACGGCCAACCATCTCCGCCGGTCTGCAACTCGTACTGCTCATGCGCGTGATGCGCGAACGTCCGAGGGGCTGGTGTCCGCGCGACGACTGCGATGCCGTTCTGATCGACGCGCTGCGCGAAGCGGTTGCCGCGAAGGGCACGACGCTTCTTCAGTCGTGGGGCGAGTACGACCCAATCGCGATCAAACATCCCTTTTCGCCGCTGGGTCTGCGCTTCTTGAACGGCATCACGCTCCCCGGCGACGGGGACAGCTATACGATTCACGTTCAAAACGCGCGCGACACGCAGAGTTTCCGCGCGGTGTGGACGACCGGCGATTGGGATGCCGGCGGCATCTCGATTCCCAGCGGTGAATCGGGCGAACCCGGTTCCGGCCACTACACGGACCAGAGCGCGGCATGGCTGCGGGGTGAACTTGCGCCTTTGCCGTTTTCGGACGCCGCGGTGCGCGCCGCCGCGGTGGATCGCTTATTGCTCACGCCCCGATGAACGCGCGACCGCCTGCTGCACGGTGATGCCGGCAATATACAGCGCGCCGAACGTGCACCAGCCGGCAAGCGGCGGCAGGACGAAGAGCGCGATCATCCCGGCAAAGAGCGACCCGACGAAGATCTCGGACTTTAATCCCTCGGCCAGCGACGGCTGCGCCGTTCCCGACTGCGCTGCGGGAACCAGCCGGGGAAAGAGCGGCGGCACCGTTGCGCAGTAGCGTTCGAATTGCGCACCATAGCGCGCGCGAAGGCCCGGCTCTTCCCAGCGAATGAGCGCGAGGACGAACGCGGCGTTGAGCGCGTTCAGAACGATCCAGCCCGAGAGCGGCGCAAACCCACCGAAACTCGCGGCCATCAGCATGTTCCCGAAATAGAGCGGGTTGCGCGTAAACCGGAATGGACCGGCGACCACGAGCGAATCCGTTCGAGCGTCTTCGCTCCAGACGATTCGCGCATGCAGATAGCTCGAACCCCAGACGCGAACGGCAAGACAGGTAGCCATCAGGGCAAACATGAGCGCGACGACGACCAGCCCCGCAGTCCCTCCGAATCGCTCTGCGGCCTGGACGTAGAGCGGGACGTACGCATGGTAGACCGTTCCGGAATACGTGCCGCCCGCGAAGAAGCCGGCGCCGTAAATCAATCCGAAGACGGCATCCCGGCGGCGATACCACCACGGCGAGGCGCGCAGGCTGCTTTCCATTACGCGTACTTCTGCCGTTCGTCGCGGCGGTAACCGGCGGCCGCGAGCACGCCGAAGATCGCCGCAAAAATCGCCAACGCGGTGACGGCCTGCAGCGACGGCGTCCCGAGTGCGCTCCACAGCAATTCGGCAAACTGCCGTGTCGGCGTGAACGGCGAGACTGCAGCGGCGAACGCGGGAAGCTCCGACGGCGGCACCCAAAGGCCGCCGGCAAACGAGAGGAGTAAATACAAGAGGTTGGCGACCGGAATGGCGGACTTCGGGGTGCACCAATAGCCGATCGCGATGCCGAACAGCGTAAAGACGACGCCCCCGGCCAAAGCGCATACGGCGATGCGCAACGTTTGCGCGAACGTGAAATGCACGTGCGTCGTTGCCAAGGCGACCGCGACGACGAGTGCGGCCGCCATGAATGCAAAGCAGATCGCAACCAGGATGCGCCCGGCGAAACGCACGGCAACCGAAGCCGGGAGCGTGCGCAGATACCGTTCCCACGGCGTCGCGCGTTCGTTGGCGATTCCGACGCCGAATTGGAAGAGCGTGACGCCGATAATCGCGAACGCGACGTACGACAGGACGAGGTAAGGAGCCACGGAGGCGTGCGCGCGCGCGTATCCGAGATCGAAAAACGTAAAAAAGAGCGCGGGAAATCCGAGCGTCGGGATCAGGAATCCCGGAAGGCGGACGAGCTGCAGCCACTGCATTCGCGCATAGACGAGCGTCTGGCGCATCACTGCCCGCCTGCCGTCAGCGCGAGCACGGCGTCTTCCAAACTGGCCTCGCTGACCGCCAGCTCCGCAAACTTCACACCGTTCATCACCATCGCGCGCACCAGCTCGTCGGTTTCCGGCGTAAGAATGGTCACGCGCGATCCGCTGGATTCGACGACCGCTTCGATCCCGTACGCTCCCGGATCGAACGGCGCGCCTTCATAGGTAACGCGCTTGGCGGTGACGCTGCGGCGAATCTGCGCGGGCGTGCCCTCGTGCACGATCCGTCCGGCGCTCATCACCAGAATCCGATCGGCGAGCGTTTCGGCTTCTTCCATGTGATGCGTCGTCAACAGCACGGTTCCGCCGCGCTGCACGTACGACCGCACGTAGCTCCATGCGCTTCGCCGGGCTTCGACGTCCAAACCGGTCGTCGGCTCGTCCAGCACGACGAGCTCCGGCTCGCCCGCAAAGGCAAGGGCCAACGCGAGCCGCCGCAGCTGCCCGCCCGAAAGCGCTCCGGTTTGCCGCTTTACCGATGCCGTCAGGCCGAATGCTTCGACTACTTCGGCCGTGCGATTCGTGTTGTAGTGCGAAACGACGAACTCGAGAATCTCACTGACGCGCAAGTTTTGCGGCATCCCGGTTTCCTGCGGCGTGACTCCGGTGCTTGCGGCCGACAGACGGACCGTGCCGGAATCCTGGCGGCGCAGGCCGAGCAGAATCTCGAGGGTCGTCGTTTTCCCCGCGCCGTTGGCTCCGAGCAGCGCCACGAGTTCGCCGCGCGCAATGCCGAGCGTCACCCCGTCGAGTGCGGCGCGCGCGCCGTAGTTTTTGCGAACGTCGACGAGCTGCGCGATCACGATGCGCTCTCTTGCGCGAGCAGCGCTTGCATCTCACGCACGTGCGCGACGAATGCCTGGCGTCCGGTTTCGGTCAGCCGGTACCGCGTCTGAGGACGCCGGTTGACGAAGATCTTCTCCTCGCCGACGTATCCGGCTTCGACGAGCTTGGACAGATGCGCGCCGAGATTTCCGTTGGTCGTTCCGGTGGCGCGCTGGAGCGCGCTGAAAGCGACCCATTTTGCGGTCAGCAACTCGGCGATGACGCCCAAACGGATCTTCGAGAGCAGCAAGTCATCCACAGTCGTCCGCTGCGCCCGGGCCGGCGAGGTAGAGTAAGCCGACGCCCGCATAGCCGAAAAAGAATCCGGCGGCAAGCGCGTAGCCCGTCACTGCGGGCGCATAATTTGCAACCAGCATCGACGCCAGCAGTATTGCGCCGCCAGCCAGCCCCCGGCGGTCGCCGAAGAAACCGTTGACGAGCTGGGCGATTGCCGCGCCCAAACTCCAGATCGCCGCCGCCGACCACGAGCTGAACAAATGCGGCTGGCAGAATGCGGCGATCGTGACGCTCCACCACACTGCGCCCATGACACGCCCGGCGCGCACCTGCGCCATCGATATCCGCTCCGCCCTCCCGCGGGCGACGAGCAGCCACCAGGCCAGATAGGCCAGCCCCGCGGCCAGCGCCGCGATGCCGCCGTAGAACAGAAACATCGGCAGAGCACCGTTTCCGATCTGATGCGCCAGGTCGAGCAGTCCGGCGCCCAAGCCGAAGAGCACGAGCGTGACGCCGAGCTGGCGTGAGGCCCAGCCGGGCGACTCCCCGGCCCGGATAATCGCGTCGACCATTTCCAAATGCTCGCGTGCTTCGCTGGCTTCCAAGGTGGTTTGCTCCGTACAATAGATAAGTCTATTTTGCAGACTTCAATGGCGAGCATACGGCTCTTTGGGCCATCCTGTCAAGCCGCGCCGGCCTGCAACCGGCCGCGTTGACACGGCCGCGGGGCCTCTGCTAAGGTTCCAAGGTTATGTACGCGATCATCGAGACCGGCGGCAAGCAGTATAAGGTCTGCGAAGGCGACGTCATTAAGTGCGATCTGCTCGAGAGCGAGGTCGGCGCCGACGTCACGTTCGACCGGGTCGTACTCGCTAGCGCCGGAAACGACCGGGTTACGCTGGGTGCGCCGACTGTGAGCGGAGCGACGGTAACGGGCACGGTGCTGCGCCAGGACCGCGCGAAGAAGATTCTGGTCTTTAAATACAAGCCCAAGAAGCGCGTTCGCAAGCTCACCGGGCACCGCCAGCGTTTCGCCGAGGTCAAGATCACGAAAATTCAGCTGCCCTAACAGGCCATGCTGAACGTCGTTTTTCGCAGGGACAGCCTCGACAGGCTGTCCTCTGTTTTTGCCCAGGGCCACGTCGAGCTCGCCGAAAGCAGCTCCGACGAATATTCCCTGGTCTGCGCCGCAGTTTCCGCCATTCTGCAGGCGGCTCGTCTGGGACTGGAAGCGCACGTAAAACTGCCCTTGGACGCCTCGCAGCGTTCGGGCGATCTCGCGCTGCGCTGGCCCGCCCGCTCGCGGGAGGATGAACGCGTCGTCGCGATCGTCGAAACGGCGCGGC
Organism: Vulcanimicrobiaceae bacterium; assembly: GCA_035652755.1. GTDB lineage: Bacteria > Vulcanimicrobiota > Vulcanimicrobiia > Vulcanimicrobiales > Vulcanimicrobiaceae > DASRDE01. The sequence goes on from DASRDE010000192.1 coordinate 51,176, forward strand.
TGGCGGTAGAGCAGATCGCCCGCCAATACCCGCAGCACGTCGAGGTTTCGGTGGAGTCCGAACCGTAACGCCGGCCCGTGCCCGGGGTATGATCCTGCGCGAGACGAACAGCCCACGCCTGGAGGAAAGAGAGAATTATGTCAGAGACGTTCCGCACGACGCCGCCGGACGAACAGTGGTCGACGAGCAACGGTTATAAGGGCACGTACGCCGAAAATGCCGGCGTGAGCTACGAAAACACGGAAAATTCCGGCGGGAACGAGATGGGCAAAGCACTGCTCGTCGGCGTCCTGGGCGGACTCTTGTCGGCCGCGGGCTATTTAGTCTACCAGCGGCTCCCGGAAGATCAAAAAGACCGGCTGCAAGGCCAAGCCAAACAGATGCTGCAGCAGCGCATCACCGAGCTGCGCCAGAACTTCAACATCTAGAGCGCCTCTTTGGGCGGTTCGCCGTCGCCTTCCGCAAGCGGAGCCTCTTCGCGCGGTACGGGCGGCGGCGTTTCGTTCAGGTCCGCGGCGCGCTCCATCTCGCGGATGAAGGCGTGGGAGCTGTTCTGCACCTCGCGCATGATCCGCCCGGCCTGCCGCATGATCCCGGGCAGGCGTTCTTCGCCGAAAACCAGCAGCGCGAGGACGCCCAGAATCGCCATATCGGGAATCGAAAGCACGTTCGTGGCTTTTCCCGCCGCGGGGCCGCCGCCCTACGGCGGGGTGCCGCCCGGGCGCGGTCGAAGTACCCCCCGGTTCGTGAAGATCATCTACACGCGAGGCAACCGCACTGAAACGCTCGCGTCCCTCGCGACCCTCCGCAAGATCCTCAACCGCTTCGTCGCCCACCGAGTCTTCTACGAAGTCTCGAGCCGGAACAAACGCGGCCACGAATTCTTTTCGGCCAAAAACATCTTCGTCGTGGGATCGATCGAGGTGGTCAACCGCGACTATTTGACGATTACCATCTTCGATGCGAACAGCCAATCGCATTCGCTCGAGATACTGAATCCCGCGACGATGCGGATCTACGACGAAATGCCCGGGAAGGGGTTTGCGGTTTCATTCATCAGCGACGGCGAGAGCGGCGTGGAATCGCGCTGCTACCTGCGCGACGAAGGCGAAGACGGAGACGGAAACCTCGAGCGCACGGCCCTGGAAAAAATTACGCTGCCGCAGCTATTCGAATACCTGGAAGAAATTACGTCCGCCGACCTCGTGAAATAAGTCACAACCGGTAGATTGCGTCGGCCAGCGCACCGCCGTCGATGCCGATCTCGGCCAGTACGGCCGGCGCGTGCCGCGCTTCGGCCGCGAACCCGAACGCCAGATGTTTGGGCAGGTAGCGTTCGTCGGCGCGCTGCGCGCCTTCGACGAAGATCTCGTACGCTTCGCGCGTGAGCCAAACGCTCGATCCGCCGTCGGGCGTCTTGAACGCGATCGTGTCGTACCTTTCTACCGCTGCCGGGTCGCCCGCGGCAAAGATATCGTCGGGGAGGCGCTCGGCGTGCGTCGACGGAGTCTGCGCGGCGAGCAGTTTTTCGCGATTTACGACGCCGCCGATACGGGGGCCCAGCCCGACGTCGTCGAGCATCGCCAGCAGCAGCGCGCGCGGCGTGATGGATCGCTCGTTCAAATCGACGGCTTTTTTTGCCGCGCTGCGCATGAGCGCGAGCAGCTCGTCGGAGAGGCGGACGGCATCGCTCAATCGCGGCTGCGTCGAATCGGCCATCCGCGCCTGCTTTGCTTCCCCGCGGGCCGCACCTCCAAGCGGCGCGCGCGCCGAAACGACTCATAGGCTTCCGGCTCTCGTCCGCTGCGCCGGTACGCCAGCGCGAGATGGCGGTGCGCCGAGGCGTTTTGCGGATCGCACTCGACGGCGCGGCGGTAAAAGTCCATGGCGGCATCCGTCGCGCCGGCTTCGAACGCCAAGTTCCCCAAGTTCACGAGCGCGGGTGAGAACGGCGCGTTCTCCAGCGCAGCTTCGAATGCGGACGCCGCCTCTGCGCGACGTTCCAAACGCACGAGCGCGACACCGCGCTTGTTTTCGAGTTGCGCCCGTGCCGGCGGCGACGTCTCTGTCTGCAGCATCGCTTCGAACACCGCCAGTGCGCGCTCGGGGCGGCCCTGCTCCAGATCGCGCAGCGCCGCGTCGTACGGCGTTCGCGGCGCGCCGAAAAGAGCAACGAACCGCCGAAAGTTGAACACGCGCTCCATGTTCACGATCGACGTGCTCACGCTCTTTCCCGAGGTGTTCGCGCCGTTCGTCGGCCTGTCGATCGTCGGGCGCGCCGTCGAAGCCGGTCGGGTCGACATACGCTATCGGCACGTGCTCGACGCATTGAGCGGCAGCGAACGCGCCGACGACATACCCTACGGCGGCGGGGGAGGCATGGTGATGCGCGTCGAGCCGCTCGCGCGCATTCTGGACGCGATCGCCGCGGAGGCGCCTCCGAAGGAACGCCGCCTCGTCGTCGTGCCCTCTGCTTCGGGCAAGCGATTCACCCAAGCGGCTGCCAAGCGCTTTGCAGCGGACTTCGATCGGCTGGTCTTCGTGTGCGGCCACTACGAAGGCATCGACGAACGCTTGCACGAGCTGTATGCGACCGAAGAGTACTCCATCGGCGACTTCGTTCTAACGGGCGGCGAGCTGCCGGCGCTGGTCATGATGGATGCGACCGTCCGGCTGCTCGAAGGCGCGATCGCGCCGGCTTCGCGCGAGGCCGAGTCGTTCGAAGGAGGCCTGCTCGATTACCCCAGCTACACGCGTCCGCCCGTCTTTCGGGGGGTGGAGGTGCCGCAAGTCCTGCTCTCCGGCGACCATGCCGCGATCGCCGCATGGAGGCGCGAACAGTCGCGCCGCCGTACCGCCGCTCGCCGCCCCGACCTGCAGGGCGAGGGCTAGCTGCCTGGTCGCCGGGGGCCCCGCACTCGCAGTTGCGGGCGCGGGGGGTCCATGTTAAAATCCCAAGGTTGCCGCGGAGTCTGCCGCCGGCTTATTTTCTGAATGGAACGGTCATGAACGTCATCGATGTCTTGAATCAGGAGCAGCGAAAGGCCAGCGTCCCCGACTTTCGGCCGGGCGACACCGTCAAAGTGTATTCGAAGGTCGTCGAAGGCGGCAAAGAGCGCGTGCAGATGTTCGAAGGCGTCGTAACGGTCCGCAAAGGCGGCGGCGCGCAAGAATCGATAACCGTCCGCCGCGTCGCGCACGGAGTCGGCGTCGAGAAGACGTTCCTGGTTCATAGTCCGCGGGTCGATCGGATCGAGGTCAGCAAGCGCGGCATCGTACGCCGCAGCCGTCTGTACTATTTGAGCGAGAAGGTCGGCAAAGCGGCGCGCATCAGAGAGAAAAAGACCCGCTAACCGGCGTACGCGCCGTGACCCCGCTGCAGCTGCTCGGCCTCATCGGCGTTTTCGCCGCGGCCCGGATTTCACTAACCTTCGCGCACGTCCGCACCGCGCCCGCGGATTCCACCGCCGCGGCGACGGTGCGCGAATACCTGGACGCATTTATCGTCGCAGGCCTCATCGCGCTGTTTCTGATCACGTTCGTCGTGCGGACGTTCTACATTCCGTCGGAATCGATGGTTCCGACGCTCGAACAGCGCGACGTTCTGCTCGTGAACGAATTTGCGTACCGGCTGGCACCGCCGCACCGCGGCGATATCGTCGTGTTCCGTCCTCCGGTCGAATCGTCGAGCAACTTCATCAAACGCGTCATCGCGCTTCCGGGCGACAGGCTGCGGATCGAACGCGGTACGGTGTACGTCAACGGAGTCGCGCAGCGCGAGCCGTATATCGCGCAAAAGCCCGCGTACGGCCTGGCAGTCAAGAATTACGGCATCTACGTCGACAATGGAGACGGTTATGCCGCGCTCGATCCGGCACAAGCAAATATCCCTCCGCGAAGGTATTGGCAGCACCCGGACCGGATACCGAACGGCTTTTACTTCGTCATGGGCGACAACCGCAACGATTCAGAGGATTCGCACATTTGGGGCTTCGCACAGATGAGCGGGCGCTTTGCCTCAGGCCCGCTCTCGAACAGCGCCGAAACGGCCGCCTTCACGGGCAGGGCCTTTCTGGTGCTTTGGCCGCTTGGCCGGCTGCGTCTGCTGAACTGACGTGGGAGCTTTGGCTGTGACGCCGTTCGAACTGCTCGGGCTGGTCGGCGTTTTCTTGGCGGCCCGCATCGTTCTGACGCTTCAACCCGTAAAAGCCGGCTCGCAAGGCAAGTCGACCAACTTTGCGCGCGAGTACTTGGACCCGTTCATCTATGCGGGCATCGCGGCGTTTTTGCTGATCACGTTCGTCGCGCGCACGTACTATATTCCGTCGGGATCGATGATCCCGACCCTGCAGATCGGCGACGTCCTGCTCGTGAACAAGTTCGAGTACCGTTTCCGCAAGCCGGCGGAGGGAGACGTGATCGTCTTTCCGCCGCCCATTCCGACGCCCGACGATTTCATCAAACGCCTCATCGGGCGGCCCGGCGACACGCTGCGGATCGACGGCGGGAGAGTCTTCGTCAACGGCAAGGCGCTGAACGAGCCGTACATCGCGGATCCGCCCGCGTATAAGCTGCAGATTCGCAATTACGGGATCTACGTAGACGCCGGCGGGGGATACGCTCCCCTCGATCCGAGCGTCGCCAACGTTCCGCCGCGCCGCTTCTGGTCGGCACCCGATCGAATTCCGGCGCATTGCTACTTCATGATGGGCGACAATCGCAACGATTCGGAGGATTCGCACATCTGGGGCTTCGCGCAAGACTCCGGGACGTTCGACGCCGGACCGCTCGAAGGAAAGCCTGCGCACTTCACGGGCCATGCGTTCCTGATCTTCTGGCCGTTCAATCACGCGAAGATTTTGTGGAGATAGGCGCGAAGAGCTGATCCCGTGCTCCGGCAACTGCACTGGCGCTCGGTAGCCGGTACCTCGCTGCAAGTCGCCGTGCTTGCGGTGCTGGTGCTCGCCTTCTTCATGCGGACGCCGCAGGTCTCGGGACTCTCGATGGCGCCGCACATCGCGTCCGGCGAGATCGTCCTGATCGATACGATGGCCTATCGCCTGCACGCGCCGGCCAGAGGCGACATCATCGCGTTCCGTCACGAAGGCGACACGTCGGAGATCTTCATCAAGCGCATCATCGGTCTGCCCGGCGACCGGGTGCAGATCGATCGCGGGCGCGTCATCCGCAACGGCGCGGTGCTGAACGAACCGTACGTCGCTTATCCCGATTCCCGCAGCTTCGCGCCGGTCGTGGTTCCGGCCGATTCGCTGTACGTGCTCGGCGACAATCGCGCGGCCAGCGACGACTCGCGGTTTTGGGGTTTCGTTCCCCGGAGCGACGTCCTCGGCAAAGCCCTCGCCGGCATTTGGCCGCTTCCGCGGCTGGGCGCGCTGTGACCGCGAAGCCGGACGCGCAATTCGAGCAGGTCGTCCAGTGGTATCCCGGCCACATGGCCGCGGCGATGCGGCGCATCGACGAACACCTCAAATTGATCGACGTCGTCGTCGAGGTCGTCGACGCACGCGTTCCGCAGATCGGCGCCAATCCAATGCTCGACGTGCTGGCCGCGCGGCGCGCGCGGCTGCTGGTGCTCACGCGCGACGACCTGGCGGATCCGCTCCAAACGGCGTGCTGGCTCAAATTTTTCGCCAAGAACGGGCGGACGGCCGTCGCCGTGGACGGACGCTCGCAGGCCGGTCTCGCTACTGCTAGCTACTTGCTCGCGCAGCTCGCCGGCGAGACGCGCGGGACGCACCGCGCGATGGTGGTCGGGGTACCGAACTCCGGCAAGTCCTCCGTGATCAACGGCTTACTGCGCCGTTCGGCAGCCAAGACCGAAGACCGCGCGGGCGTGACGCGGGCACTGCAATGGTTCAGATTGAGCCGGTCGCTCGAGCTGATGGACACGCCGGGAATACTCGTCCCCAAGATCTCGTCGCCGGATGCGCAGTGGAAGCTGGCGCTCGTAGGCGCGGTTCCTCGCGAGCGGTACGATCCCGAGGACGTCGCGGCCCGGTTTTATCGCTGGCTGAGCGAATCCACGCACGGGCGTACGCGCGTGCCGGATCTCGAGACCTTCGCGCGTTCGCGCGGTTTTATGCGGCGAGGCGGCGAACCGGACATGCACAACGCAGCCCAGTCGTACATCAGAGAGTTCAACGAAGGAAAATTCGGACGCATCACCTTGGAGCGCGCGCCCTCGCATGACGCCCAAACAGCGTAAAGCCAAGAACGCGTACGAACGCGAGCGCCGAAGGCTGCACCGCCTCCACGCGTTCGAAAATGCGGCGCGCGAAAAAGGCTTCGTCTTCGTGGGCGGCATCGATGAAGTCGGGCGCGGCCCGCTGGCCGGCCCCGTCGTGGCGGCGTGCGTCGTCGCCGCGCATCCGATGATGATCCGCGGATTGAACGACTCCAAGCAGGTGCGGCCGGATCTTCGCGCACGGATCGCCGAGCAGATTCGCACGCTCTGCACTGCTTGGGCCGTCGGAGAGGCCAGCGTCGAGGAGATCGACCGGCTCAACATTTACTGGGCCAGCGTCTTGGCAATGGAGCGCGCGATCGCAAGCTTGCCGATCGTGCCCGACTACTTGATTACCGATGCAGTGCGAATTAAGTCATTCGATCGGCCCCAGGAGCCGCTCATCAAGGGCGACGCCCGCTGCGCGGTGGTCGCGGCCGCCTCGATCTTGGCCAAGGTCCACCGCGACCGGCTCTTGGTCGAGCTGCACGAGGTTGAGCCCCGGTACGGCTTTGCCGACCATAAAGGGTATGGCACTCCCGAGCACATCGCCGCGCTCAAGCAGTACGGCCCCTCGCCGTACCACCGAGCGGCGTGGTGGCGCGTCCGCGAGGCCCAGCTCGCGTTCGGCTTCTCTACCGAAGCCGACGACGAACCCATACCCGAGGCGGTCTTTGCCGGGCAATAACGGCAGCAAGGGCCGCGCGGGAGAGTCGCGCGCGGCGCAGTTTCTCGAAGCGGCGGGGATGTCGGTCGTCACGCGCAACCTGCGGCTGCCCGGCGGCGAAGTCGACATCGTCTGCCGCGAAGGGGAGACAATAGTCTTTATCGAGGTCAAGGCGCGCAGCGGACGGCGCTTCGGTTCGGCCGTATCGGCAGTGGACGCGCGCAAACGGCGCACGCTGCGCAGGCTCGCGGCGGATTGGGTGCAAATCGTGGCCCCTAATGCCCGAGTTCGTTTCGACGTGGTCGCCGTCGAGGGCGATCGCATGACGCTTTACAGGAACGCCTTCTGATCTTGAAAACCGTTCGAGACCTCCGCGAGGGGCACGGCGCCCTCTAAATGGACACCTTTATCGGGCGCGTCCTGGGCGGGCGCTATGAGATTCTGGAACTGGTGGGACGCGGCGGAACCGCGGACACGTATCGCGCGCTCGACCGCACGCTCCAGCGCGAAGTCGCCATTAAAGTCCTCATCGACCGGTCGGACGACGTCAACAAGCGTTTTCTGCGCGAGGCGCAGGCGATGGCCAAGCTCAACCATCCGCGCATCGTGCAGGTCTTCGACGTAGGCGAAGAAGCCGGCATCTCTTATATCATCATGGAGCTCGTCCGCGGCAAGACGCTGCGCGATTTGGAAGGCGGCTCCATTTCGTACCGGCAGGCGTTGACGTACCTCATCGATATTTTGGAAGCGCTCGAGTACGCGCATAACGAGGGCACGATCCATCGCGACATTAAGCCGTCGAACATTATGACCATCGAGGACGGCAAGCACGTCAAGGTCATGGATTTCGGTCTGGC
>DASRDE010000193.1:0-7695 GCA_035652755.1 Vulcanimicrobiaceae bacterium
GAAGAGCGTCGTGCGCGCGCCGTTTGCGCCGTTTCCGCGCAGTTGGCGCACGGGTGAGGCTGCGCTCCTCCCGCTGCCCCCGTGGTTCGTCACCAACTCACGGGCAGCGGAAATCGGTCGCGCGCTTTGCGATTTCGAGGCTTCCGGCTCGCCGCTTCACGCAGCGCGCGTCGTTCGCTTGGCCCTTGCTGCTTCAAGTCTGAAATAGCGCGAACGCCCGCGCGGGCGTGGTACAATACCAGCGCGGAGCTGTGCTTGAAAAGAAAGGGGCCGATCGTGTCCATTTCTCGCTCTGTGTATTTGCCGGCTGCCGCATTGGCCGTTGCCGCGCTGGCGGCAGCTTGCGGCGGGGCGTCGACGGCGCCGGCGGTTCAAAATGCGCTGCACTCCGCGCCGGTTACTGCGCCTTTAGCGCTCGCGGTGCGTCCGCAGGCCTTGCAGACTCCCGCACTGCTGACGATCGATTATCACAGCGGGGCGCTGGAATACTGGCCGATCCGGCCCAAGGGCGGAAAAGCGCCGATCGAGATCGCCAAATCGGTCGCGCATGGCGGCGCGATGGCGGCAAACGGAAGCCAAGTGGCGGTCGCCAACGCGATACCGTCTCAGGTCGTCGTGTACGACGTGGCGACGAACAAAAAGCGCGTGCTTGCCGATCCGTTCGGCGAGGCCGCAGACATTGCGATCGGCAAAGACGGCACGATCTACGTCTCCAACATCAGGAAGAAGAACGCCGACATCACGGCGTACCCGCAAGGCTCCCCGCCCGCCAAAGAGATCACGTGCGGGCTGTTCGGCGTTTCCGGGTACATCGCAATCGACGATGAGAGCGACATCTTCTTCAACGGCTATTTCTCGAACAACAACGCCGGCGTCATCGAGATTCCGCACGGGGGCGGCCCGAACGCTTGCCGCGCGCTCAACTTGAATCCGGAAACCGGCTACGTATCGGGGGTTGCGATCGATCCCAAGACCGATGCGCTGCTCACCCTTTCCGATCCCGATTTGTGCGCGGGCGGCTACGAAGCCGAGATGACGATCTATCCGAAACCGTACACGCCGAAGACGGCGACGGTGCGAGAAATGAACGCCAACTGCAGCGGCGGCCTGCGGTTAAATGCCGACTCGTCGATCCTCTTCTACGGCGACTCGGACGTGAGCGGATCGTACTCGTTCATTCGATCGGCGACCTATCCCCGGGGCATCAACATCGGCACCTACTCGGGGCGCGGCCCAAGCGGCTTTACGACGATTCCGAACACGCTGCCAAACTAACGCTGCCGGCGGGCGGGCGTAACCTCAGAGGGCGAACCGCATCGTGGTAACGTCCGGGGCATGACGCCCGCCCAGCCGCTCGTAAAATGCGTAGGCCGCCGCGTTCTCGCGCCATACTTCCCACACCATTTCCCGGCAGCCCAGACGCCGCGCGCGCGACGCAAGATGCCGGAAGAGCAGCCGCCCCGCTCCGGCCCCGCGCCGCGATTCGATGACGAACAGGTCCGCGATGCGGAGCTGCTTTTTCGCGGTATGCGGTTCGAACGAGCGGCTGACGACAGCATATCCGACGATGGTGCTCCCAGCGACCGCGACATGCCCTTCTGCCCATGCGCGCGGCCCGAAAAGCACAGTTTCCAGCGCCGCTTTCGACAGACGTGGAGCGGGGTCGTCGACAGCGGCGGCGAGCGCTCGCACCAAACGTGCGACGCGGGGCAGATCGCTGCGTCTGATCCTTCGTACGCGGAGCATGCTACTTGCCGCTTTGAAGCGTGGCCACTCCGGCCGCGCGAAGCATTCCCAGCACGCGATCCACGGGAAGAGCGAAGACCGTGACCCCGCCGCGCCCGACCGTGGTTTTCGCGTTGAAGAGCGCGTCGTAGATCGCGCCTTCGGTGGCTTCGGCAGTCGCCCGATACAGCGCGTCGAGCGTGTCTTCGTCTTCGACGATGCGCGAAGAGGGGGCGCGGATTTCGAAGTTGGCAACGCGCGTGAATTGGTAGCTCGTACTGAACGCGAGAAAGAGATCGCCGCTGCCGACGTCGCTGGTCAGTCCGGTTCTTCCCATGCCCAGCGCTGCGCGAAGTGCGAGCGCCCGCAGCTGTCGCGAATCCAGCGGCGCATTGGTCGCAACCACGACGATGATACTCCCGGAGGCCATCCGCCCGTGCAGCGAGACCTTCTGCGGAAAGCGTATGCGGTATTCATTCTTGAGCTTCGCACCCACGTGCACGCCGTCGATCGTCAACTGATCGCGCGACGATCCCGTATTGTCGTTCACGAGAACGCCGACGGTATAGCCGCCGAGCTTGGCTGGAAGGACGCGCGATGCGGATCCGATTCCGGCCTTGAAGCCGAAGCCGTTCATGCCGGTACCGGCGCCGGCGCTTCCGCGCGCGAACTGACCCGGCCGCGCCGAATCGAGCAGCGTGACCACGTCTGCCGCCGTTACGGGGCGGGCTTGGATATCCGTCAGCAGTTGGTCGTCGCACTCGGCAACGACAGGGAGCGGGACGTCGTCGCCGCGTCCGACGTCGGGATGGTGTTCGATCATCCAACTGACGACGCCGTCGGCGGCCCTGGGGACGTCGAGCGTGTCAGTCAGCACGATGGGTTCCTCGAGGTAGCCCGACTCGTTGATCCAGTGCGTTCCCGTCATCTCGCCGTTGCCGTTGAATGCAACCGCGGCCGCCGACAGCTTGTGATTCCATGGATCGCCGTCGGGAAGAATGGCGGTCGCCCCCGTTCGAATCGAAGACCCTTCGACTTTCGTCAGCATCCCCACGCGAACGCCGGGGACGTCGGTAATACCGTCGAGCGGCCCCGGGGTAAAGACACCGAAGCGGAACGGAATGGCCGCGCCGGCCGAAGCGCCCGCGAGCAGCAACAGCGTGATGAGAAGGGTCGTACGTCGCATACGGGCCTTTAGGACTATCGTCTGTGCCCACCCTGCAGGCGGGCTCCGGCGGCACAGATAAGGAAAATGCTTCTTCACTGGCACTCTCGCTCACGGGGTTACCGACGATTCTCACCGTACCGGAAAAAATCAAAGGGGCGCATACCTACGAGAACCTCTCCTCTGCGGAGCTGGTCGAGCACGCGTTGCGCCGCGGCGAAGGCATTCTGGGTAACGACGGGCAGTTGATCGTCGATACGCGCCCGCACACCGGCCGTTCGCCCAAGGACAAGTTCTTCGTTCGAGAACCGTCCAGTGAAGCGCACATCGACTGGGGCGAGACCAACCGCGCTATCGACGCGGCAGTCTTCGATGCACTCTGGGATCGGGTCAGCGCGTACTTGGCCGAGCGGGACATCTACTCTTTGGATTGTTACGTCGGTGCGGACGAGCGCTACCGTCTGCCCGTTCGCGTAGTGACCGAGTTTGCGTGGCACAATCTGTTCGCGCGCGATCTCTTCATCGTTCCGGAAAAACTGCCGGCGGATTTCACACCCGAGTTCACCGTCGTCGATGCAGCGCTGTTCGCAGCCGATCCCGCGCGCGACGGTACCAATTCTTCGACCTTCATCTTGGTGAACTTCGCCAAGCGGATGATTCTCATCGGCGGAACGCGCTATGCGGGCGAGATCAAGAAATCCGTCTTCACGGTCATGAACTACTTGCTCCCGCTGCGCGACACGCTGCCGATGCACTGTTCGGCGAATGTGGGTCCCGAGGGAGACGTGGCAATCTTCTTCGGTTTGTCCGGAACCGGAAAAACGACGCTCTCGGCCGATTCACACCGGCCGCTGATCGGCGACGACGAGCACGGCTGGTCGGCCGACGGCGTGTTCAACTTCGAAGGCGGCTGCTACGCCAAGGTGATTCGCCTCTCCAAGGATGCCGAACCGGAGATATGGGCCGCATCGCACCGCTTCGGCTGCGTGCTCGAAAACGTCGTGTACGACGAGACCACGCGCGCACTGCATTTGGACAGCGATGCGAAGACCGAGAACACGCGCTCGGCTTATCCGATTGAGTTCATTCCCAACATCGTTCCGGGAAGCCGCGGCGGCCACGCCCGCACGATCGTGATGCTGACTGCGGATGCGTTCGGCGTGCTTCCGCCGATCGCGCGCCTGACCAAAGAGCAGGCCATGTATCACTTTCTTTCGGGCTACACGGCCAAAGTCGCCGGAACCGAGCGAGGCGTGACCGAGCCGCAGGCGACGTTCTCCACGTGCTTCGGCGCGCCGTTCATGGTTCACCATCCGACCGTGTACTCGCGTTTGCTGGGCGAACGCATCGACCGTCACGGCGTGCAGTGCTGGCTGGTGAACACCGGCTGGAGCGGCGGCCCTTACGGCGTCGGCAAGCGTATGTCGATTGCACACACGCGCGCGATGGTCAACGCTGCGATCGAAGGCCGGCTCGCGGACGTGCAGTTCGACACCGAACCGTTCTTCGGACTTTCGATTCCGCGCGACGTGCCCGGCGTACCGGCCGAGGTCCTCAACCCGCGCTCGATGTGGGCGGACGGCGCGGCCTACGACGCGCAGGCCAAGAAACTCGCGGGCTTATTCGCCGCCAATTTCGAGAAGTTCGAGGAGCACGCACTTCCCGGCGTACGCGCGGCAGCAATTCGCCCGTAGCGCCGCACGGCGCGCTACGCCGTATCGCCTAGCGCTTTAAAGAGAATTCGTTTCGGGCGGCAACCGTCGAACTCGCCGTAATGGATTCGCTCCCACGTTCCCAGATCCAATTTGCCTGCGGTAACCGGAACGATCACTTGGTGCCCCAGCAGCATGCGCTTGAGGTGCGCGTCCGCGTTGTCTTCTCCGGTGAGGTGATGCTTGTAATCCGGCTTTGCGGGAGCCAGATCTTCGAGCCAAGCCATAATGTCTTGCCATAGCCCCGATTCGTGGTCGTTGACGAAGATGCTGGACGTAATATGCATCGTGCTGACCAGGATGAGGCCGTCGGTCAGGCCCGCACGCTTGCGCACCTCTTCGACCCTTTCCGTAATATCGAGGATGTCGTAGCGCTTTGCCGTCGTGATGGTCTGGTACTCGGTGTAAGCCGGCACTCTCTAATCGCTTTCTCAGTGAATTCCGGGGTGAAGGCCTGTACGCTGGGCCCATCCCTCTAAGGAGTATTTTGTGACCATTCTTCGATCGGTTCTTCTTCCGGCCGCTTTCGTCGCGGCTATCACCCTGCCGGCCGGCGCGTTCGCGCAGCAGGCGGCCTCGCCCGCGATGGCTCCGGCAGCCTCAATGCGCTGCGGCCAGCAGCACGAGGGCCGGGGCGGGGCAGAGCGCTCACGTTTCGCCGCACTCAACCTGACCCCGCAGCAGAAGGCTCAAATCAAGCAGATCCACCAGCAGTATCGCGCTGCCCACCCGTGCGGCAGCAAGCCCGACCCTGCCGCCCGCGCGCAGATGCGCCAGCAGGTGCTCAACGTGCTGACCCCGCAGCAGCGCGCCCAGCTCCAAGCCCAAGGCGGCTGGCGCTAGCCCCGCTCCCCGGTCTGCAGCGATAGACGTTTGCTGACCGGATCGACGCACAGCCGGAGGCCGCCCAACGCGGCCTCCCGCACGTCCACGACCTCCATTCCGGCCGCGCGCGCGGCCGCGACGCCGTGCGTGCTGTCCTCGAAAACCAAGCAGCTTCCCGCGCTGACCCCGAGGCGGGCCGCCGCCAACCGGTAGCAGTCCGGTGAGGGCTTGGAACGCGCGACGTCTTCCGCCGCGATCATCAGCGGCGGTTCGGGAAAGCCGGCCCGAACCAGCAGCGCGCGCGCCAAGCGCGCGGGACAGGACGTGACGATGCCCCACGCTGCGCCGCTCGCACTTTGCACAAGGCCCAAAGCACCTTCGGCGGCATCGCCCGCGTCGTCGACCAGCGTCCCATAGAGGTCGAACAATACCGCTTCGTACGCGCGCATGGGGTGCTGTTGTGCGCGGCGCATGACTTGTCTTGCGTTCTCGCGTAACGGCCCGGGCATGAGCGGTGAAACGGCAGCCATTCTCGTCGGCGGCGGACCGGCGCCCGGAATCAACGGCGTTATCGCATCGGCGACGATCGAAGCGGCGAACAACGGCCTGCGCGTGCTCGGCTTGTACGACGGCTACTATCACATCGCAAACGGCGACACGTCGCACGTCGCCGAGCTGAGCGTCGAAGACGTTTCGCTCATCCATATCACCGGCGGTTCGATCCTGCGGACGTCGCGGACCAACCCGGCAAAGGACGAAGCGATCCTCGCCAACTGCGTGCGGGCGCTCACGCTGCTGGGCGTGCGTTACCTGATCGCGATTGGGGGCGACGACACGACCTACGGCGCCACGCGAATCGCCGCACTGACGCACGGACGCATCGGCGTGGCGACGGTACCGAAGACGATCGACAACGATCTGCCCCTTCCCGATAACGCGCCGACGTTCGGTTTCGAAACCGCGCGCTCGGTCGGCACGGGCATCATCGAAAGCCTGATGGAGGATGCGCGAACCACGGCCCGGTGGTACCTGGTCGTGAGCATGGGGCGAAAATCCGGAGCGTTGGCGCTGGGGATGTGCAAGGCTGCCGGTGCGGCCCTCGCCGTTATACCGGAAGAGTTTCCCGGAGAGAACTTGGATCTGGATGCGGTCGTCGATACGATCGTCGGATCGATCGTCAAGCGAAAGGCGTCCGGGCACGAGAACGGCGTCGCAGTCGTCGCCGAAGGCATCGCGGAGCGGCTTTCACAAGAACAACTTGCATCGTACGAGCACGCCCCGCGCGATGCGTACGGACACATTCGGCTGGCGGATATCCCCCTTGGCGCATTGCTCCGCGATGCAGTGCGTCAGCGCCTCGAAGAGCTCGGCGTCGCGGCGACGATCGTCAATAAAGACATCGGATACGAGCTGCGCTGCGCCAAACCGGTTCCGTTCGACGTCGAGTACACGCGCACGCTGGGGTACGGAGCCGTTCGCTATTTGGTCGCCGGCGGCAGCGGTGCCCTCATAGCGCTTTCCGGCGGGCGCGTGGTTCCCGTTCAGCTCTCCGAACTGCAGGATCCGGCCACGGGGCGCGTTCGCGTGCGCATGGTGGATATTACGACTGAGTCCTACCGCGTCGCGCGAAACTACATGACCCGGCTCGAGCCGCCCGACATGGAGGAGCCCTACCTTTCGCGCCTGGCCGCGCATACGAACCTGGGTGCCACGGCCTTTCGGGACCGCTTCGAGGGCGTCGCCGCCCCGCGCTTTTCGCCCTAGCCGGGCCCGCTGCGGCCGGCGCGCCGCCTCGGCCGATATTCAGATCAGATGCTGCGCCCCCTGACGGCCCTGCGGTTCGGTGCCGCCCTGCTCGTATTTCCATGGCATGCTGCCGCGACGCGCGGGATCGCCATGCACTATTCGCTCGGTTACGCGGGCGTCACGTTCTTTTACGTTCTCTCGGGATTCATTCTCACGCATACGTACGGCGCCGTCGTGGAACGCGGACTGACCCGGCACTCGGTCGCGCGGTACCTGGTCGCGCGCTTCGCGCGGATTTACCCAGTCCACCTATGCGCGATGCTCCTGACGCTCGGCGTGCTGATCTGGATCGGCGGCGATCATTGGAGCGCCGCGGACGCGCGCCTGCGCGTCGCAGAGGTCGCATCACAAGTGGTGCTCGTGCAAGCCTGGTTCCCATCGCAAGACGTACATTTCGGCGTGAACGGGCCGGCTTGGAGCATTTCGGTCGAATGCTTCTTCTACGCGCTCTTTCCGCTGCTG
>DASRDE010000194.1:0-5105 GCA_035652755.1 Vulcanimicrobiaceae bacterium
TAAGAACCATCGAGGTAACTCGAATCGTCTGTGTATGAGGTTCCCGCGTTAGGGAAGCGATTAGCCGAGCGGGACGGGAGCGATTCCATTCGGAAAACTACGGCTATGGCGCTCTCTGTCCTCTTGTAAAGAGGACAGAACGTCGACCCTAAAGGACGCCGCGTAGGAGAATCGCGTTGAGGATCGCCCTGATCATGGTCGTTTTAGCGATCGTGATGGTAGTGTTCGTACTCCGCTTTCGCGGTACGCGACAGGTCATGAGCAGCGCCTTCCAACCGCTCGGGAACACCGCGTCGGAAGAGCAGGGCGATGAAGCTATTCTTCGTGGACTTCGAGAACACGGGTCCGACCTAACGAAGGCGACCGACATTATCAACTACCTGTATATTCCAAGTCTCGCCGATGCACAAAACATCGCGGAGCACTTGACCCGCGGAGGCTATCAAGTTGAACTTCGTGAGCCGTTGGGCCGCCTGCCGAACGGTGAAGTCGAATCGCGCTATTCGGTGCTGATTCACGTCACCGACGTGCCTTCCATTGCGAGTATCAAGAAAATGCGTGAGTTGATGGATTCGTTAGCGCACCGCTTTCACGGCGAATATGACGGCTGGGAGGCGCAGGTGCAGCCGTGAAGCCTCACGGGCGACATTAGCCCATTCTTAGCCCATTAGCCCCCGCCTCAGCCCCTTTAATACGGTTGGAAAAGCACTTGTTCTACCGCATACCGGAGTGGTCTAACTTGCTTCGCATGTAAGGGCCTGGGTTCGAGTCCCCCCATCTCCACAATTTGGAAAACCGCGTCGCTACTAGCGGTCGCGGTTTTTTCTTTGTCTCTTAAACCACAACCTGATTTCCTTTTTTGACGACCATTCGACAACCACTGGCGTCAACGACCATTAGTCAAGGTCTTGGCCGGCTCGCGCTAATGCGGCACGAGCGAGTATCCGTGTCGAGTCGAGTGTCCGCAAGGGCGAGTTCACGTCACTCAAAATAAGCGGAAGCTCCGTGCAAGCCAGCGCGACGGCGTCGCAGCCGGAATCCCTCATGCGTTCGATGACATGTTGGCAATAGGCGATAGCCTCGGGCTTGCGATGGCCGTAAACGAGCTCGCGCATGATGATCCGGTTGACCTCTTCGCGCTCTTCATCGCTCGGACGGACCAACTCAACGCTCCGTGCGGCGAAAGCTGCAGGATAGCTGCGGCCTTGAATCGTCCAGCGCGTCCCGAGCAGACCTATTCGCCGGAAGCCCTTCTTCGCCGAGTCCTCGGCAACGGCATCGGTGATTTTCAACCACGGAAGCGGCGATGCCGCCTCGATCAGCGGCAAGGCTTCGTGGATCGTGTTATCGGGACAGATCAAGAAACTCGCACCGATTTTCGCGAGTTTTCTTGCCGAATCGAGCATGAGCTCCGCGATTGCCGGCCAGTCGTCCCTCTCAAGCATTCGGTCGTACTTTGCGTAGCGCTGGGTATGCGTCGAAACTTCCGGGTGCCCATCTGGGGCAAACCAGCGTTCTCCTTCGATGCAGATCGTCCGATAGCACAAGGCAGCGCCCTCCGCGCTGCAAACGACGATACCGATATGCCCGGCCATGCGAACCCTCAAGTTACGCCCTGGCGTAGGTTCACCTATCGTGCCAGCCGAGCGCAACACATGAGCTGCGGCCGCAGCGGTTCTTGCGGTATCATTGCGCGCCAAGTCTAGCGCGTACGGCTGTTAAAGACCATCGGAAAGTTGCTCTTAAAACCGGCAACGGGAATCGCACCCCCGATCGGGTCTTGGGCGCTAGTGCCATGGTTCTAACCGCGGCTTCGGGTGAGCCGCCCCGGCGGATGGCACGTACGACTGCAACGCGGTGGAACCGTCCTGGCGACGCCGAATGCAATTAGGGCAGTCTTCCAGGAGACCGAGCCTATGAGAACCTTGGCTTGTTACGCTTTTAGCCTCTGCGCCTTCGCGACATTCCTCGCGGCGTGCAGCAGATTGCAGCCGCCGGTCGGCGTGATGCAGTCCGTGTCGCAAAACCGCTCGAGTATGGGTCGCACCGGTTCGTGGATGTTGCCGCAAGCAAAGAGTGAGGACTTGCTCTACGTTTCCGATCAGCTCTCAAACGACATCTACGTTTTCACGTACCCGGGTGGACGGCCGGCCGGTACGCTTACGGGTTTTTCCTTGCCGGAAGGCTTGTGCTCGGACGGTAAGGGAGACGTGTTCGTAACGGACTTGCTAGCGCGCGATATCGTCGAGTATGCACACGGTGGTACAAGCCCAATTCGAACGCTAAAGGAGGATGGGAACCCGGAGGGCTGTTCCGTGGACCCCACGACGGGAAATCTTGCCGTCGCCAATTACCAGTATAGTTCCGG
Organism: Vulcanimicrobiaceae bacterium; assembly: GCA_035652755.1. Classification (GTDB taxonomy): domain Bacteria; phylum Vulcanimicrobiota; class Vulcanimicrobiia; order Vulcanimicrobiales; family Vulcanimicrobiaceae; genus DASRDE01. The sequence goes on from DASRDE010000194.1 coordinate 2,369, forward strand.
CTCGGGGAATATCGCCGTCTTTAAAAACGCCCAGGGAACGCCGGTAGTTTACAGCGACCCGGCGCTAAATATCGTTTGGAACTGTGGATACGACGACACGGGCAACCTGTTCGCGGATGGTCAGAACGCGGCTAATCAGCCTCGTCTCGCCGAGCTTCCGAACGGAGCGGCAACACTTAAAAACCTGACGCTCGAGCGCAGCTTCGACGCTCAAGGCAGCGTTCAATGGGATGGGCGACATATCGTCATCATGGGAGATAGGCCCCCAAATCGGATTTATCGCCTAGCAATCTCGGGTTCGCAGGCCACCATAGTCGGCAGTACGACGCTTAGCGACGCGTCAATCTACGAGCAAGTGTTTTGGATCCACGCCGGAACTCTAACCTTGACGTACATTCCGAAGCGGGCTCGATATCCTGCCATAGGTTTCTGGCGCTATCCCGGCGGCGGCGAACCCACTCGCACAATGCGCGATCTGCCTGGGGTCTATGGCGTAACGATCAGCGTGGCCGCGAAGTAACAACCAGTCGCTACACGAGATATTCCGTCGCCTTAGGCTCCGCCTACCTGTGCACCGCCGCCATCGCCTGCTCCGGATACCGCTCGCCCGACGCCGCGCCGACCGGAAATGCCTCGTCGATCCTGCGCAAATCCTCGGCCGAGAGCTGCACGTCCACCGAACGCGCATTTTCCTCGACGTACTTTTCGTGCTTCGTGCCTGGAATCGGCGTTACGTCCCGCTGATGCAGCAGCCACGCGAGCGCAATCTGCGTCGGCGTCACGCCCTTCTCACGCGCGATCGTCTCGACCTGGGCAACGAGCTGTAGATTCCTCTCGAAGTTCGCGCCCTGGAAGCGCGGATGGTTCCGGCGCGTATCGTCGGCGTCGAAATCTTCCGGTGACTTAAAGCGTCCGCTCAAGAACCCGCGGCCTAGCGGGCTGTACGCCACAAAGCCGATAAACAGTTCGCGCACCGTTTCCAGCACGCCGTTCTCCTCGGGATCGCGCGTCCACAGCGAATACTCCGTTTGCAACGCCGCAATGGGATGAACGGCGTGCGCGCGGCGAATCGTCTCCGGCGCGGCTTCCGACAATCCCAAATACCGCACTTTCCCTTCGCTTACGAGCTCGCTTATCGTGCCCACGGTTTCTTCGATCGGCGTCTTTGGATCCACGCGATGCTGATAATACAAGTCGATGTAATCCACGTTCAGACGGCGCAAACTCGCCTCGCATGCCGATCGTACGTAGGCCGGGCTTCCATCGACGCCCAAAAACTGGCCGGTTTCCGATCGCACGTTGCCGAATTTCGTCGCCAAGACCACTTTATCGCGCCGATCGGCAATCGCGCGGCCGACCAATTCTTCATTTTTCCCGATCCCGTACATGTCGGCGGTGTCCAGGAACGTGATGCCCAGTTCGATCGCGCGGTGAATCGCCGCAATCGACTCGCGATCGTCGCGCGTCCCGTAAAAATCTGACATCCCCATGCACCCAAGGCCGAGCGCCGAGACTTCTAATTCTTTTCCGAGCCGGTGTTGCTTCATGACTGAATCCCCCGCAATGAATGCCCGCGTATGCGCACTGCCTTGCGACCCGGCAAACTATCGCGCGGTTGCAGTGAGCCGAGCCCCGCGTTGTATAGCAAGCGGGGCTCTTCTCGCGCCCGGCACGGCAAGGCTAAACGGCTTGAACGGTTGGCGCGCCAGTTTGGTATTCGTCGATTGCCGGCGCTTTCGGCGCAAAAACCGGCGCGAAGAGCGCGCGGTAGGGCCATGCAATAAACAGACCCAGCGCCGTAACGACGATCGGGGCGAACAGCCCGCTTTGCGCCATGGTGATGTGGAAGCCGAAGCTGTTGTAGAGAAATGCCGCGAGCATGATGAGCGCGACGGGCACGTAGCGATTAATGAGGAGCATCCCGCCGATCGCAATTTGCGCGCAGGCTAAGAACACGTACCAGTGCGATTGAAAGGCCACCTGATTGAAGGTTCCGGCCAATCCCGGCAGCGCCGGCGGCGTGGTGATGAAGAAAGCATCGATGCCGGCGAACGCAAAGAGCAGACCGACGAGAATACGGGCGACGATTCGGGCGATGTTCATGGCGGTTCTCCAGAGGATGGGGACTCCAGTCGGCCCCCTCACTTTGGACGTCGAATGGCCTAGCCTGAGATCGACACGCGGCGCCTTGACCCGCGTCCACTTGTGCGCGCCTGGGTATGACAGGCGGGTGTTTGGACGTTTCGGCGGCCACGTGCCGAATAGGATGGTGACATGATGAGATATGCATTGAGCGGCTTGCTCCTCGTGAGCTCACTGTTATTCGCGGGTGCCCGTGCCTTTGGGGCTCAAGCAGCAGATTCGCTTGCAATGAAGGCCCTTTCGATCTGCGCGTCGGGGGAAGAACGCGACTTTGAACTGTTTTTCAGAGAACATCTGGACACCGAGGCGATTAAAGCGGCACCGCCGGGCATGCGGGCGTTCAATCTTACGCGACTCTGCCGTGCGACAGGCGGTTTCAAGATCTCGGCTAGGTCCGCCGAAGCAAGCTATCAAGCGAGCCTGGATGCTAACGAGCTGCCGGGGTTTCATGCAAACCTGACGCTGGAGATGGACGCCGACGGCAAGATAGCGAGATTTAGTTTACGACCGATCCCCGGCTACAACGGCGTAGTTATGTCGCCAAATGATGCGGTCAAAGCGTTGAACCGCCTGTTCGGCGACGCGGCCGCGCGCG
>DASRDE010000195.1:0-3984 GCA_035652755.1 Vulcanimicrobiaceae bacterium
TCGACGAACGAAGCGCAATGAAGATGCTCTCGACGGCGACGGCGACAGCCTACCCCCGCAACCAGATTTAAGTGTCATCCTGAGCGGAGCCTAAGGCACGCGAACGCGTGCCCTAGCGCAGTCGAAGGACTGGCGTGCCGCAATTTGTGTCATCCTGAGCGGAGCATAAGGCACACGGACGCGTGCCCTAGCGCAGTCGAAGGACTCGCATGAGATAAAGCCCGCGCGCTAAATCGACTCAAACAGCGCAAGCGCGTCCGCTTTTCCTTCGAAGCCGATGCCGGGCAATTGCGGTACGTGGACTCGCCCGCGATCGACGGTCGTGCCATCCGGTAGCCCGCCGAAGGGTGCAAAGGAAAACGGGTTGACCTCCGCTCCGCCCAGTCCGAGAGCACTGACGAGATGAAGGCAGTAGATATGTCCCCCATGGGGCCAGAACGACTCGCGTTTCCAACCGCGATCGAGCATCACGCGAATGATTTCAAGATAGCCCGGTATGCCGTAGCAATGCACGGGATCGAATAGTAGGATGTCGCGGTCCTTGCGCAATCCGCCATGCGCGGCAAGCAATTTTGCCTCGGCAGAAGAGAACAAGGCTTCACCCGCCGCGATCGGCCCCGGGTACATGTCTGCTACTTCCGCCTGTAGTTCGAAGTCCAACGGGTCGCAGAAATCCTCAAACCACCACAGGTCGTACCGTTGCAGCGTTTGCGCGGCGCTTCGCGCGCGCGGTGCGTCATAGGCGTTCATTGCGTCGACGGCGAGACGGCGCGCGTCGGAAAGAACCGAAGCCGCTGCCTCGATGCGTCGCGAATCGTTTTCTAACGTCTCCTGGCCAATCTTCATCTTAAAGTTCTCAAACCCAAGTTCCACCGCCGCGCGAACCTCATCTTTGAGCTTCAAAAGATCGTCTGCCGGATGCAAATAGCCTCCGCTCGCATACACGCGTACCGTGCGCGACGGAGCTAAGCCCACTAGGGAAGACAAGTATTCATAGAGCGGAACGCCGGCAATTTTTGCAGCCAAATCCCAAAGCGCCATATCCAGCGTGCCGACCGCGACGCAGCGTTCGCCATGGCCGCCGGCCTTTTCGCCGGCCATCATAGCTTGCCACGCGCGAAAGGGATCGATGTTTTGCCCGGAGCGATCCAGTAGCATCGTGGGATCGCAACCTAAGAGCCGGGGTATAAACCGCTCCCGCAATAAACCGCTCTGAGCGAATCGTCCCATCGACGAGAAGCCGTACCCGGTCACCCGTTTCCCCGACCGCGTGACGTTCGATTCAATCGCAACCACGCTCGTAGTTAAGCCGCCTGAACGCACCGTCGCATCCGCGTATCGCGACAGTGGAACGGCACGCTCCCTTACATCGACGATCCTAACGCAGTCTTTGGACATAATCGAAAGCCACGCTAGCACACCGGTTCCGCGCCGTCAACCGCGCCGCCGGTACAAACTACACTAGCGAGAGTGCGAGGTTCGTCCTTAACTGCGCGGTCTTGCTAACGTCTGACGCACGTGCTCTTAAAGTGCTGGATTTTACCTTTGCCGTCGTAGAACGTGCTGGTCCAGACCATCGTATTGCCGGACGTGCGCACGGTCTGCGGAGGAATGGGTTTTCCGTTCGTGTCCTTTGCCGGCCAGGAGATCTGCCACGTTGCGTTGTTCGGGTCCATGGAAGGCGTCGTTGCTACGGTTGTTCCGCCATCCCTGTAAAGGGTAACGGCATAGTACGTTTTGTAGCCGTGGCTCCATCGCGTGTAATACGTCTCTGGAGTATCGCCCGTCTCGCGCGAAACGAAGAAATTCCCCTCTTGCGTGGTCACCACGACATCGGGTTTCTTGCTTGCCGGAACGTCCGTGCAATCCCAGGTTCCCACCGTCGCGCGCAGTTTACTGAATTGTCGTTGGTCAAATGCGGTATACTCGAGCGAAGTGCTTTGCTGGGCGGATGCTGCGCTCGACGTCAACAGCACCAAGAGGCCGAAGACCTTGAAGTAACGCATTTTAAAGCTCAATTCCGCACGTTTGTGCTAGCGTTCGTGCCGTGCTTGAGGCTCATCCGGGTTTGCGCGAGACGAAACGGTTGCCCTGCTGAAGTTCTCGGGCGCGCTTTCAGGGCTTTGCGATGCCCCGACGCCTACCATGAACACCGTCAAGACCAGGCCTCGTTGGCGCCGGGGAAAGCTCCGGCTCTTGCAACATATTGCATTAGGCGACGAACAAGCGGCGCACGATCGTCGCCGCGGCGCGCTCAACAAAGGCATCACCAACTCGGAGCAGACTTGGGGCGTCGACGATCGTTAGGCGCGATAGATCCCAAATCGCATAGCTGTGCCAAATCGGGTCATAGTACGACCACCAACGCACGCCGCCATAGATCCCGGACTCGTGAATACGCCACGACCAAGCTTGCGAGACGTCTCGGTTTCGGGTCACAACGTCCGATGGACGCAAATTTTGCGCGAGGAGCGTTCGAGCATCGTCCAGATCGCAAAGCCCTACGTCATCCGGAAGTTCGAAGGACACCAGGGCGAAGCGCGAATTCGGAAGCATCGGTGTCGCCGGCGCCGCTTCGATCAGGTGACGATCCCACGTGTCGAAGCGGCCAAAATATTCTGCAATACACCCTTCGGGCGTGTCACCGGCATACAGGCAGCGATAGGAGCCGTCCGGCGCGTCCGCGCGGTTTTTCCCGCCGGGTGCCCGGTACACGGCGCCGCCGGGCTCTTCCGGATTTGCGCTGGCTACATATGGAAAGACGCGGTAAAGTCGGCTCAAGCTGCCCCGCCGGCAGCGATCGCATCAAGCGCGTCGACGACGGGGGTGGCACCGCGCAGGCCCAGCACGTCGATGGGGCGCGCACCGCCGAGCAGGGGCTCGTGGCCGACCAACCACCGGCCAACCAATGCGGGCGGAAAGACCTGGTGGGCGCGCGCGAGCACGTTGTGTACCTCCAAGATTCGCGCACGCATCGTGGGACTAATTTCGCGCTTCCCGGCGAGCCAGTGGCTGACGGCGGACTTATCGATCCCAAGCAGATCGGCAACCGCGCTCTGCCCGTAGGCGTCCGTTAAGCGTGTAAGCAGGACAGTAACGTCGACCAGTGCCTGCGGCCGCTTTGCTGGCTCGAGGGTCGTGACGTTTGGGATCCAGATAACCGGCAATGTCGAGCCCTCCACGACCAGTATACCGAACCAGTTGGCGCGCAGTCAACCGATATAGTTGACCGACCAGCACGTACTTGGGAGCGCAATAGCCTAACCGCGCAGCCCACCATCCGAAGGCAAGAAACGCCAGGAAAAACGAGAGCCCGACCATTTCACGGTGCTTTCTTAAAGCGGAGTACTTTATACTCCGACTCACAATTCGAATTCAAATTGGCCGCGCGACCCCTGTCGACAAGAGCGCTACGCCTGCCGGCGACAGCGGCTCGCGATTAAGGGATTGCACGTCATTCGGCTCCCGTAAAGGTTTGTATTAGGCTGCTTGACACAGACTCCGGGTTTGTATTACCATGGCTAATACAGAAGGAGGGTACGCAAAACCATGGACGGGGATTTCCCAATTGGTTTCTTGACGGGCTTCGGCGTGGTCGTGGGGATTAGCTTCCTGCGTTTCGGGTTCGAAGCCGCTGCCGAATCCAAATCTCGCGCGGCAATGCCGGATGAAGGCGGCGCAAACCTCGATCGCATCGAGCGTGCAGACGTCAATCGCGAACGCAAATCGCCGGTGCCGCGTTTCGCGGTTTCCGCGGTCGCGTTGTTAGCGACGGGAGCGGTCCTCGCTCACATCCTCGCGCCTATCGTCGCTTATGCAATTATCTGCCTCGCGCTCGTCGGCCGTTGCGTCGCGGACCAAATTGCCGAAGAACGCGCACCACGCCGGCGCTCGGCGGTCATCGGTCGCTCGCGTGCGCTCGATCCCGTGCTAATAACCTGGATCGCGCTAACCGCGGCTTCGTCCCTCGCGCTCGTTCCGTGG
>DASRDE010000196.1:0-9946 GCA_035652755.1 Vulcanimicrobiaceae bacterium
CAAACCGTCGTCGGGAACAACGCGCAAAACGGCGTAACGTGGGTGCATTCGTACGTCTCCAACGACAAGACCAAAACGTACTGCATCTATGACGGACCCAACGAAGCCGCGATCCGTCAAGCCGCACAGACGAACGGCCTGCCCGTCGACGCGATTACCGAAGTTTCAGTGCTCGATCCGTATTTCTATCATGAGGAACTCGTAACGGCTTAACGCGTCGCACCGGCATGGCGGAGTCAAAGGCCGTGTACTTACGGCATCCGTGCCTGTGACGGCATGCTCCCATCGTGGTCGCTAGCCGTGTACTTACGGCATCCGTGCCTATGACGGCATGCTCCCATCGTGGTCGCTATCCGCTGCCCCTTGGGGGCAGCGCGACTTCTGAATCCGCACACGTGTTGTGTTCGAAGACAGCCAGCATAAAAAAGTCAGCCGTGAAGGCTGACTTTTTCTATGCTGGGGTGGCTGGATTCGAACCAACGCATGGCGGAGTCAAAGTCCGCTGCCTTACCACTTGGCTACACCCCATCGGCTATGCCGCGAAGCGGCCGATGCTGAACGTTTCGCCGCGCCGCGCCCGCTTACTATACCCGAGCGCACGGCGCAGCCAAAGGACGAAAACGGCACAATCGCCGGCCAGGCCCAGGGCGTAAAAAACGATGGTGGCGGTCGGATTTACGACGAGCAGCGAGAGAATCAGCGGCCACAGGAGCGCGCATACGCCGATGATCGCCCATGAGGCGCCGAAGCGCACGGCTTGCCGGACTTGGGTGCGGTACCAATGCGAAGCCGGCTCGCGATCGACGAAGTACTCGTAGATCGCGGCCGGCCACAGGAAATAGCCGAGGGCGGCGCGCTGCTGTTCGTCTTGTGCGCGCGCGGGTTCGGTAGCGATCGCTATCGGGTAGCCAGGACGCGCTTGGCGCCCAGATAGCGTTCGGCCCAGTACGAGTCCGAAAGGCTGCTGACCATCACGCCGTGCGAGCTGCTGGCGTGCACGAACTTGCCGTTGCCCAAATATATTCCGACGTGCGACGGTCCCGGTTCGTAGGTCTGGAAAAAGACCAGGTCGCCGGCCCGCATACCGCCCTTGGTGCGGCGTCCTGCGTAGTACTGAGCGTCCGCCGTGCGCGGTACGGCCACGCCCAGCATTGCGAAGACGTGTTGGACGAAGCCCGAGCAATCGAAGCCGGACGAGGACGTACCGCCGAAGACGTAGGGCGTGCCCAGGAAGCGCAGCGCGTCGCGGGTGAGGTTTTTGGCGATGCGCGACGTGCGCAGGAAGATGCGGCTGGCGAACTTTCCGAGGCTGCGCACAGGGCTCGCGGCTGCTTTATGCGCCGCTTGCGCTTGCTGCTCGTGAATCAGCTGGGCGGTCCATTCGGCGACGTCCGGGCTCTCGACCGGAACGCCCGGTTCGGAGTTGGCGGCGGCCGGTGAGGCAGCGGTTGGCGCGGCAGCGGTAGCCGCGGGAGCCGCAGCCGGCGTGCCGGCGGCAGACGTGGACGCGGCGGTCGTCAAGGGTGCCCCGCCTTGGGCTCCGTCCGCGGGGCCGGCCAGCGCATACGCGCCCGACCCGGCAATAGAAAACGCCAACGCGACGGTAGCGAGAAGATAACGCAAAAACTGCTCCTCTTTCAAAGCACTTGCGGGGTTAGTTGACGGGTTCGGACGTGAAAGATCGCCCTAGGGCCGACCGGCCCATTCACCCCTACCGGCATATCCCCCGCTCCGTCCCGGCGGGACGGACTCAGTGATCTTGGCAGGCTCGTAGCGGCCGGCTCGAAGAGTCCGGCGACGCTTGGCGCCCTGTGTTTTGCCCTAACGGGGGATTCCCTCCCGCGTCAGTGCCCCGGCCCGGCAGCCGGATACCTGGGATTATCGGCGGGCAGCCTCCAGAGCTGTGCTCGCCTGTCCAATACGCTCGGCAAGCGTCTTCGCAATACGCTCGATGCGGTGCCGGTCGTCGCCCTCGACCATAACGCGAATCAGCGGCTCCGTACCCGACGGACGTATCAGCAATCGTCCATTTCCGGTTAAGTTTAGCTCCGCATCGCGGACGGCCGCTTGCACGGCTGAATCTTCGAGAACGTCTTTGTACGCGGTTTTCACGTTAACGAGCACCTGAGGATACGTCACGAGGTCTGCGGTAAGTTCGTGCAGCGATCGGCCGCTTCGTACCATCGTCGAGAATACCGAGATCGCCGTCATCGGTCCGTCGCCGGTCGTATTGCGCAGTAAATTGATGATGTGTCCGGATTGCTCGCCGCCAAGCACGTAGCCGCCCTCGCGCATGCGTTCGAGGACGTACCGATCTCCGACCGGCGCGCGGAGCAGCGCGATACCGCTGCTCTGCAGCGCTTTCTCTAAACCGATGTTGCTCATGACGGTCGCGACCACCGCGCCGTTCCGAAGCGTTCCGCGCGCGTGCATGTCGCGTGCAAGCAACATCATGACGTGGTCGCCGTTCAGTGCCTGACCCGTTTCGTCGACGAACATCGCGCGGTCCGCATCGCCGTCGAACGCCGCGCCTACCGCTGGCTGCCCTTGTTCGATCGATTCGCGCACGCGCTGCCGCAGCGGCTCCAGGTGTGTTGCGCCGCAGTCGACGTTGATCCGCGTGCCGTCGTTCTCGCAGTGCATTTCGATGACGCGCGCGCCGAGTTTACGCAGCGCATAGGGCGCGATAGCGTAAGCCGCACCGTACGCGGCGTCGACGACGACCGTCAATCCGGAGAGATCGGCGGCGTCTTCGTACAACAAGTCGTAGTAGTGCTTGCCCAGATTCTGCGCTATGCCCGCGACGCCGATCCCCGTTCCGGAAGGGCGCGGCACGTCCGGAGCGTCCACCAGCGATTCGATCTCGTCCTCGAGCGAGTCCGAAAGCTTGAATCCGTCGGCACCGAAGAATTTTATGCCGTTGTCTGCAATCGGATTGTGCGACGCACTGATCATCACGCCGGCCGCCGCACCAGTGCGCACGACGATGGCTGCGACTGCGGGCGTCGGCACGATACCAACGCTGAGCACGTCGCGTCCGACCGACGTAATGCCCGCGACGATTGCCGCTTCGAGCATCGATCCGGAGATGCGGGTATCGCGCCCGACGATCACGGGCCGATGGCGCTCGCTGCTGTGCGCCAGCACCGTTGCGCCGGCGCGGCCGACCGCGAACGCCAGCTCCGGCGTCAACTCGGTATTGGCGACGCCGCGAATGCCGTCGGTTCCGAACAGGCGGCCCATCAGTGCCGCACCTGCGCCGGCGGAAGCAGCTGCGCGCGCACGCGCACCAGGTTCGGCGTGACCTGCACGCCGGCGATCTCCTCGCCGCGCGCGTCCACCGGTACGGCACGAATCATCTGATCCATCGTTCCCGGCGATCCCGAAAGCGGAACGTCGACCCGAAGGGCTGCAATGCGCGAGAGGTCCGACTGCGGGCCGCGGACCTGGGCGGACTGCGGTACAAGCCGGACGCCTGCGGGGATCGCGGCGCCCTGCGCGGTGTAATGAACGGCGATGGGCAGGCTCTGCGTGCCTAGGCGTTCGACGGCCACCGCGAGTGATGCCGGCGTGCGCGACTGCACCGTCACGTTCGGTGCGACGAGCTGCACCGGCACGCTATAAACCCCGGCGCCCCGGTTGGCCAGATCGACGACGGCCCGCACTTCTTCCGGTTTGACGGCGGGCTCGCCGCGCCGGGGAGAGACGCTCACCGCGACGTTCTTGAGCGGAAGCTCGGCGGTGTAGCCCGGCGGCACGTTCACCGCGGTGACGGGGACGCTGATCTGCTGATCGAAACGCGCGCCGCCGATCGGATTGGTCGCAAAACGAAAGTAGGCCCACCCCACGATGGCCAGCGCCAGCGAAAGCAGTTTGATTCCGAAGTTGCGGCGGACGGCAGCGACCATTCCGTCTGCGCCCTAGTGCTCGACGTTGGCGTGCTTGCGCGTGCGCCCGCGCACCGGAGCCGAGAGCCGAGCGCGCAGCTGCGTGATGAAGTCGTCCGATTTTGCGCGTGCTTCGCGCGGCGGACGCGTCGATGCGAGCAGCATGCGGAACAGCCGCGTTTCGTCTTCGATCGGCCGCGAAAGCGTGCCATGGCGCGCGATGCAGATCGCTCCGGTCTCTTCCGAAACGACCACGACGACCGCATCGGTCTGCTCCGACACGCCCAGCGCCGCGCGGTGGCGCGTTCCCAAGCGCCGCTGGGAGAGCAGCTGCTCGGCCAGCGGAAGAAAACAGCCCGCGGCTTCGATCGACTTGTCCTTGACGATGACCGCTCCGTCGTGCAGCGGCGACCGCGGCGAGAAGATCGACAGCAGCAGCTCGGCCGAAAGCACTGCGTCGAGGGCAGTACCGCTTTCGGCAAACTCCTTGAGGCCGGTTTGCTGTTCGATGACGATGAGTGCGCCGTAGCGGTTGGTCGCAAGCGCAAATGCGGCCGTCGCGATCGTCGCCATCGCGCGATCGTCACCGCGCGTCGGACGTTCTTGGTTTCCGCCCATGCGGAAGAATCCGCCGCGGCCCAGCTGTTCGAGCGCGCGCCTGAGTTCGGGCTGGAAGACGATCGGCACCGACACCAGTGCGCCGGCCACGATCAGCTGCAGAATCGTGCCCAGAACGAGCAAGTGAAAGAGCTTCGCGATACCCAGCAGAGCCACCAGCACGAGCACGCCCGTGAGAATCTGCACCGCGCGCGTGCCGCGAATCATCAGCAGCAGGTAATAGATCAGGACGCTCGTCGCCAGGATGTCGGCGACGTCGGCGGGGCCGACATAGCCGAAGACGTTACCCCACATGCGCGCCGCCGATCAGCGCTTCGAGAACGCGCTGCGGAACGATCTCCTCGCACGAGAGCCCTTGGGCCGCGATCTGCGTATACGTTTCTAGCGAAAGCGGAGAAAGGAGCTCGACCTTGCGGTTTCCCGCAAAGCGCGCCAGCTCGACGTCGATCAAGCGCATGACCAGCGGAGCGGGCGTAACCGACGGCGCGAATTCGACGACGATCCGCTCGCCGGCGATTTCACAGCCCAGGACGCCTGCGGGAGCGCCTTCGCCGGAAAGAGCGCTTTGAAGAAACGGCAAGGCATCGGAGGGCGCGGGTTCAATTGCAAGGGCAATGACCGGTTCGTCGAATGCGCGCGCGCCGCATGTGCTCCAATCGATTTCCGCGGGATCCAGGCCCGGCGGGCCCTCGACCAGCGCGTACGTGCGGCTGGGCGCTTGCGATCCGCGCAGGCTCAGTTTGATGCCTTCGTGCGCAAAGCTCCGGCGCAACCGCTGCTCCAAAGCATCGCTTGGCGCGGCATCGATCCGTAGCGTGCGTGCCCACTCCACAATGCCGTTCTCGTTAGGCGCGTGAGCCGAACGTTCCCGGCGCTCGTCGTTTCGATCGGAAAAAATGCCGCATGGATCGTCGTCGACGGTGAACGCGAGGCGCGCGTCGCCGATCTTAAACGCGCGAGCGGGAAGCGGACGATGCTCGCTCCCGGCGACCGCGTCGACGTGCGCGTGCTCGAAGACGGCCGCACACTCGTCGATCGGGTGCACGAGCGCTCCTTCACACTCCAGCGGCGCAGCATGCAAGGCCGCACCAAAACCATGGCCGCCAACGTCGACGCGATGGCCGCAGTCTCATCGCTGGCCAACCCCCCGCCCCGCCTGCTGACGCTCGACCAGCTCCTCGCCTTTGCCGAGCTCGAAGGCTTGGAGGCGCTGGTCGTTTTCACCAAGGCCGACCTGGCGGAGACCCGGACGGTCGAGGAACTCGCCGGCCTATACGAAGGCCTGGGCTACACCGTCATCGTCGCCAATCCCAAGTCGGGGGAGAACATGGAGCGTCTGCAGAGCGAGTTGGCAGAGCGCCGTGCCCTGCTGTGCGGCGTCTCCGGCGTCGGCAAGAGTACCATCTTTCGCTGGCTGGGCGGCTCTGCGACGGTCGGCGCCGTCTCCCGGCACGGCCTCGGCAAGCAGACCACCACTGCGGCTCGGCTGCACCGGTTTGAGAAGGGCTTCCTTATAGATAGCCCCGGGGTCTCGGAGTTCGGTCTGGGCCGGATCCGGCCCGACGAATTGGTCGGCGGCTTCCGCGAAATGCGCGAGGCCGCGACCCGCTGCAAATTCTCCGACTGCACCCATCTGCACGAGCCCGAGTGCGGCGTACGCGCGCTGGTCGGGGCCGGTATTGCCCCCAGCCGCTACTCGAGCTACCGGCGCATCCTGGCGGCGGAAGACGAGCTGGACCCTGCGCCACCCCTGTGATACAATGCGCCCCGTGCCCTCGCCAAGGAGTATCGTCTAGTGCCCAACATCAAGGCTGCCGAGAAATGGGTCCGGCAGACGCAGAAGCGCTCCGAGCGCAACCTCGACGTCAAGACGCGGCTCAAGACCGTCTATAAGAAGGCCGCCGCTTCCGGTGATGCCGCCGCGGCAAGCGCCGTCGAAGCGCAATTCGACAAGGCCGCGCAAAAGGGCATCATTCATCCGAACAAAGCCGCGCGAAAGAAGTCGCGCTTGGCTCGGGCGGCCAAGAAGAACGCCGCAAAGTAAGCAGAAGCCGCCGCACATGGCGGCTTCTGTCTATTTGGGCGACGATCCGAAAGCGGTATTCGTCACGCAGCTCGCGCGGGAGCTGCATCGCGCGGGCGTCGCCTCCGATCAGTTGGAGCGCACGATACTCTCCGCGGCCGGCGTGCTCGGACTCCAAGTGGAGATTCTTTCGCACCCGACCGACGTGATGATCGCGATCGGTCCGAGGTACGCGCAGCAGATCGTGATGCTGCGCCTGGATCCGGGCCGCGTGAATCTGCGCAAGCTCGCATTTTTGAACGAACTCTTCGACGGGCTGCAGGCCGGCACGATCGCGCTTACCCAGGCCGTCGAACAGCTGCGTGAGATCGACGCCCTCTGCCCCCCTCCGCCGGGCCTGATTACGGTTCTGGGTCTTTCGGGCGTTGCGGTCGGCGTCGCGGTGTTGTTGGGGGGCGGCGTGAACGAGATCGTCGTGGCCGCGTTCATCGGCGCTGCGACCGGCGTGCTCTCTTTTCTGGCGGGCCGCAGCGGCATCGTCAATCATCTCTTCGAGGTGATCGCGGCCTTCGTCGCTACGATCGCGGTTGCAGCGTACTCGCACTGGATCTCGCCCGTGAACCTCTACGTTTCCATCGTTGCGGGCGTCGTCGTCTTGCTGCCGGGCTACTCGCTCACCCTCGCGCTCAACGAACTGGCAAATCAGGATCTTATCGCGGGCACCGCGCGCCTGGGCCGCGTCTTGGCGATTCTGCTTTCACTGGGATGCGGCGCGTTCTTAGGATTAGCGGTCGCCGGAACGGCGTTCACGCAGACTGCGGAAGTTCGTCCGCATCCGATTCCGGCCGGATACTGGGCCGCGGCGGTGGTCCTGCTGTCCGCGGGATTATCGGTGGACTTGGATGCGCGGCTGCGCGACTTTGCCTGGGTCTTTCTCTCGTGCGTGGTCGCGCTCGGAACGACGTACGCGCTGCGCAACGCGGCCGCCCATCAGGTGGCGCCGTTCATCGCCGCGCTGGTCTGCGGTCTGGTCGCAAACGGCGGCGCGCGATTCCTGCGCGTTCCGCAGCCGGTGCTGCTCGTTCCGGCCATTCACGTGCTAGTTCCCGGCGCGCTCAGTTACCAGAGCGTACTGTGGATCGTTTCGGCGCACAACTACGAAGACGCCGCGACGCTAGCGGCCAATGCGGTCATTGCCGCAATCCTTATCGTTGCCGGACTGCTGCTCTCGCAGCTCATCGTGCCGGGGGCGCCGCTGCGGGTCGGGTATCGGTAGCGGCGGCATCGTGCAGCCGGCGCAGATACGCGCTCACCGCCAGCGGCCGGTGCGCGACGCCGGCGACGTAAAGATAGGCCGTCACCTGCAGGCTCGTTTCGTTGATCGCGGTGATCGCGGCGCTGCAGCGCTGCTCGTCGGGTTTGCCGCCCGCATCCTCGACGGCTTCGCGCGCCGCCTCGCGCGCGATCTGTAGCAACTGCTCGGACGAGCCTTTCCACGCCACCGTTGCGGGAACCGCCACGACTTGCTGCGAGTCTCCGATCGAATAGTTCGTAAACGGGTTGGTGTTGACTTTGGCGTTGGGAACGACGATTTGGTTGTTCTGCGCGTCGCGAATCGTCGTGTTGTGCCAGTCGATATCGACCACTTCTCCTTCTGCAAAATCGAATTTCACGTAATCGCCGACGCGAATCTGACGCGCCGCGACGATCTGCAAACCTGCAAACAAGTTGGAGAGCGTGTCGTTGAGCGCCAGCGCTACCGCTAAACCGCCCAAACCCAGGGTCGTCAGAATCGGCGCCACGGCAATGCCGAGCGAACTAAATACCGTGAGCAGGCCTAGCAGCAGAATCGCGATCTGCAGGATCGTCGAGTAGAGCGAGACCGAGAACAGCTTGTGATCGGTCCTTCGGCTGAAGGACGTCAGCCACGCCGAGCTCAGACGCGCGGCGACCCAGGCCATCGAAAGGATGAACGCCGCAGTCATCGCGCGGTCGAGAAACGATTCGCTGCGCGGGGAGAGCCGGGTGTGGTCGATACCCAGATACAG
Source organism: Vulcanimicrobiaceae bacterium (assembly GCA_035652755.1). Lineage (GTDB taxonomy): Bacteria > Vulcanimicrobiota > Vulcanimicrobiia > Vulcanimicrobiales > Vulcanimicrobiaceae > DASRDE01. The sequence continues at coordinate 8,577 of DASRDE010000196.1, forward strand.
GCCGGCGAGGGCTCCCCAAAAAATGACGACGCCGCCGATAATCGACGTGACCTCGCGCAAGGCGTGCCATCCGTTGCGCACGCTCACGCGGCGCAGCGGCTGAACGATGATGGCGTAGACGACGGCGCCCGCCCCCGCACCGGCGGCCGCCCAGACCAGCGGCCAGAGTTGCGCGGCGCTCGAAACGTGGAACGACTCAGGCATCGCCCGCCATGATACCCGCGGTTTGCGGATCTGTCTACGGATCGACGTTCAGCACGATGCGGGAGCTGCGATCGGCACGCGCAGCCGGCAGGACCGCATCGCGGATCGCGGCACGCAGCGGCTCGAGGGCGTCGCCGCGAAGTGCCAGCCGAAATCGCCATTCGTCGTTCATCCGCGCTATCGGATAGGGAGCGGGCCCGAGCACCTCGATTGCCTCGTTCGCGAGCAGCTCCGCGTACCGGCGCGCTTGTCCCAGCGCCGCCTCGCGCCGCCGGGCGATGACGCCGACGTAGACTAGGGCGCGCGCCGGCGGATAGCCCAGCGCATTGCGCTCTTCCAGTTCCGAGGCCGCAAAGCCGTCGTAGTCGTGCGCCGCGGCAAAGACGATCGCGCGGTGCGCGGGCGCATACGTCTGGACGATCGCCTGGCCCGGCCGCGCTCGCCCGCTGCGGCCGCAAACCTGCGCGATGAGATCGAAGCTGCGCTCGGCCGCGCGAAAGTCGGGCGCATGCAGGCCGATATCCGCCGCGACGACGCCGACGAGCGTTACTTGCGGAAAGTCCAGTCCCTTTGCAACCATTTGCGTTCCGACCAGCACGTCGCCGCTGCTGCCGAACTCGTCGAGGAGCCGCGCGTGATCGCCCACCCGCGTTGTCGTATCGCTGTCCATGCGCACGACGCGCGCGCCCGGAAAGAGGCGGCGTACGTCCTGTTCGACGCGCTGCGTTCCGGCGCCGAATTCGCGAATGGCTTCGGCGCCGCATCTCGGACAGCGCGATGGAATCGGTTCGCTCGCATCGCAGTAATGGCAGCGCAGCACGCCGTCGGAGCGGTGGGCGGTCAGCGCCACGCTGCAGCGCCGGCACTGCGGCACAAAGCCGCAGGCGCGGCAGAGGATGAATCCCGCGCTCCCGCGCCGGTTGACGAAGAGCACCGTTTTCTCGCCGCGGCCAAGCCGCTCGTCGAGGGCCTGCATTAGCGCCGCGCTGAAGATCCGGCGATTCCCGCCCTCGAACTCACGTCCCATGTCGACGACGCTCACCGCGGGCAACTCCTGTGCGGTCGCGCGGGTGCGCAGCGTGAGAAGTTCGATCCGGCCCGCGACTGCATCGCGATAACTTTCCAGCGACGGCGTCGCGCTGCCCAATACCAGTACGCCGCCCTCG
>DASRDE010000197.1:0-11388 GCA_035652755.1 Vulcanimicrobiaceae bacterium
GGGAAGCGAATCGCCGCAACGCCGCCCGGCGGACCCGCCAGCGCTTGCGTCGCAGCATAAAGAACCGCGTTGCGCAGATGCTCGGCGTTACTCTCGCCCGGCTGCTGCGGACGCATCGAAACGGTCCATGCCGCTTCGGTGGACCCGTCGGGTTTGGTGTAGTACACCGTTACCCGTTCGCCGACCGGACTGGCGCGATGCGTGGCGACGTACCACGAAACGGCCGCGACGGCCACGAGCACCAGTATCCAAAAAAAAGCCCGCGACGTTCTCACGGGCCGAATTCTTCGCCGGAACGTCCTGAAGGTCCGCTCCAGCTCGTTACGGCGCCGTTTCGCGCTACGTCGAAGCGCCGCGCAGGCGTTCGGCGATAGCGTCGGGCAGCGAGCGCGTCGCTTCAGTCAGCATACGCATTGATTCCAGCAGCTCGGTCATCGTGTCCGGGCCGCTTTGTCCCTTACCGTTCAGCACGTCGAGCGCCGCGCCCACGCCGCGCGCGAGCGAAAGCAGCGCGTCGGTTTCGTCCGGCGCGTACGTTTCGCCATCGCGTTTGGATCCGCAAAGAAGCACGCCGAGAAGCCGGCCGCGCGAGGCCATCGGGAAGGCGAGGTCACCCGTTACCTGCGATTCGCTGATGCGGTGCAGGTCGAGCGGTTTGTTCCAGGCGCTCAGGGTGACGATCGCCGGGTCGTTTTCGCTGACGTCCGAGCCGCTGAAGAGTCCTGACAAATATCCCGCCGATCCGTTCTGCACCAGGATATCGACGGAATCTGCAGTCGTGTGTGCGCGCACGGTTTGCGCGGCACGCTCGAGCAGCGTCCTTGCGTCGTTGATGTACGACGACTCGTACGCGAATTGCCGGATCGCCAGCTCGTCATCGTGGCGCTTCCGGAAAAACACCTGGTCGACCGAACGGTCGACGTAACGATGAATATACCGGAGCGACAAACCAAGCAGGAGCGCGACCGCCATGCCCACGATCGCGCTCGTCGTGTGGCTTGCATTGACGAGCCACGCGCCGACGGCCCATTCGACCAGGACGAAAACCCCGATCACGATCGTCGAAACGGTCGCAAAAACGACGGTGCGGTTGAGCACGAATCCGACGTCGATGAGCCGGCGGTTCAAAGCGGCATACGTGAGCACGAGCGGAGTCAAGAATTGCACGAAACTGAAGGTCCGCCCCGTGACGATCGCCGCGGCGTACGAAAAAAAGTTAAACGAAACGGTCAACGACTGTGACCCGATGAAGAACACCGCAAGCGGGACGAGCAGCCACGCCGCGCGCTGGCGCTGCATCCCTTGGGAGGCGAAAATTGCCTGAGCGCTGCAAACCATCGCCGTAAGGACCGCAAGATCGGTGAGCAATGCGAATCCGGCACCCATCAATCGCGACGGATCGAACCACATCGTCGCAGCACCGATCAGCGGTGCGATGCCCAAGATGCCGTCCGGCGTACCGCTTCCGACGACGATCGTCAACCCCACGAATACGTAACAGAGCGCGAACGTCATGCGTCTGGTTGTGTCCAGCGGACGCGCAAAGCCGGCGGCAAGCGTTGCCCACAAGGCAATTGCCAGCGGATAGGATTGGCCGGCAATGGTCAGAGCGGCGTACGGCCAAGCCACCGGGAAGGCGAAATAGAGCAATGCCGCCACGGAGCCGATCGCCGCGCCAATCAACACCGAGCACAGCAGCAGGTTCCCGTTGGCGTACGGCCGGCGCCACAAGATGACTGCTGCAAACAGCAAAAGCCAGATGGAACCCGACTCGGTCAACACGTAGCTCCAAAAGCGGCTAAAGGCGAACGGACCGGGCGTAATCGTCGCTTGCACGTTTGCGGAGCCGCGCGTGATGCGCAGGAGAATGGGCCGTCCCTGCACCGCCTGTCCTAAAAAGGAGAAGCGCTCGACAAGCGTATGATCGCGGATGTCGACCGCGTCGCCTTCCCGCATTCCCGCGCGATCGGCCGGGCCGCCGGGATCGATGCCGCGAAACGTTAGATGATACGGTCGCGAGGAGCCGGTAAAGTAGCCGCCCCACACGCCGTACCAGGCGCGCGCCCCGCCGAGCCCCGCTTGATCGAAAAACGCCGCGACAACCAGCAGCGTACCGGCAGCGCACAACGTCAAGAGCATAGCACGCCAAGTAGCCGGCCTCATGGGGGGCGATTATCCGATTCTTGCGGGCTTTCCCGCCGATTTGCGTGACCCGTTAGCGCGCGGTTACCGCGGCACGAGGGCGTCGAATATCGCCTGTGCGATGCCCGCCGCGGCGTCGGAACGGCCGTCGGGCGTCACGGCGATATTTTCCAAAACCACGACGTCGAGATGCTCGGCGGGAAACACGTCGTTGCACGACGACTGCCCATACGTGTCGCCGAGCCCCGAGAGCAAGCGATGCCCTCGATACGGATCGGTCCACCAATGAAAACCGTAGTCGTCCTTTTTGCCGCCGGCAAGCGTGGCCGGGCGCGTCATCAACGCGTAGCCGAACGCGCTGATAATGCGGCCGGATTGCAGCGCCAAGTCCCAGCGTGCGATGTCGGCGGCTGTGGAAACGACGTCGCCCGCAGACCAGGTCCAGGATTCGGGCATCGCGGGAGCCGGCGAGAGCAGGCCTTTCCCGCTCATGCCGCGCCAGTAACCGCGCGCGGCGTTGCTCAGACGCGGCTCGTCGGCAAGAAACGCACTGGCGTGCATGCCCGCAGGCGCGAATAGATGCAGACGCACGTAGTCGCGATAGCGCAAGCCGGAAACGATCTCGACGATCCGGCCTAGCACGACGTAGTTGGTGTTGCTGTATTCCCACTGCGAGCCGGGCGCGAAATGCAGCGGACCCGCGGCCATCCGCTCGATCTTCGCAAACGTTCCTTGCGACTCGTGCGAGATCTTCACGAAGTGGTTGGTTTCGACGAAATCGGGCAGGCCGCTCGTTTGATTCAAGAGGTGCCGGAGCGTAATCTCCGAGGCGTGCGGAAAAGCCGGGATGTACTTGGCGACGCGGTCCTCGAGCGCAAGCTTACCGCGCTCTTTCAACTGAAGAATCGCGGCGGCGGTGAATTGCTTGGTCAGCGATCCGATTTCAAATTTCGTGCCCGCGTCGGCTGGAGGGCCCGCGAGAGAGCGTTTTCCGAACTCGCGAACGTACACGATCTTCCCGTCACGAACGATCGCGACGGACGCCCCGACCGCTTGGGTCGACGCCATCTTTGCGGCGATTGCGGACGTTACCGCCTGAAATTGCAGCGAGGGCGGTGAGGCTGCAGGCACTTAGGCCGGCAAGAGCGCGCGCACGACAAATCCGCCGGCCGTGCGTTTAAACGACAGACCGCGGCACATCCTGCGGATGATGAAAAGACCGCGCCCGGACTCGGCGTTCCCGTCGGGCGTCTTCGAGAGCGCCTTGCGATCGAAGCCGTGCCCGGAATCGCGCATGCAGAGCGTATACCCACCGCTTTCGCGCTCGAGCCACACGCGCACGCCGCCGGGAGGTGCGTGTTTGACGACGTTCGAGAGCAGTTCGCCATACACGATCGAAGCGGCGAAAAGATCGCCCGAGCCGTGATCGGCGAGATACTGCTCCAGTAGCCGCCGCCCCGCGAGAGCGTTGGCGGGCGTGTCGGTTTCGAAGAACCAGGGGTGCTTCACGGCCGCTGCCATACCGCAAGAGCTTGCCCCGCTGTCCTGGATGCTAAGCGCTAAAAGTCAGTGCGGCGACAATTTAAGTTACAAATTCTCTGAGCCGGGCCGCATCGCGCGGCGCCGCGGCGGCCGTATCGTTGTTGAAATAGACGAAAACGTCTCTTGCCAGCTCGGCAAGCAGCCGGATGCGCTTTGCCCACCGCCGCAGCGCACGATCCGGATACGAACCGACGTACAATCCTTCGTAACCGTGCAAGCGCACATACGCGAGCTCGGGGTTCGTGACGACGTCGTTCATCTTGAAACCGGGATAGTCGTGAATGCAGAGCGCCGCGCCGCGGTCGCGCAAGATCTCCTCGACGGCCGCCGTGTGCCACGAGCGGTGCCGGAATTCGACGACGTACCGGTGATGCGCGGGCAGTTTTGCCAAGAACGTCCGCAGGTGCGCGTCGTCGCGCTCCAAGTACGGCGGAAACTGCACGAGGATTTGCGCGACTTTTCCCCGTTCGAAGCACGCCGCGCGGTTCATGTAGTTTTCAATAAACGTGTCAACCTTGGGCGTGATGACTTTGCGGTGCGTGATCAGGCGGCTGAGCTTGACCGTATAGACGAACCGCGCGGGAACCGTGCGGCACCAAATCTCGACCTGGTGCTCCTTGGGCAAACGGTACGTGGTCGCGTTGAGTTCAACGGTATCGAAACGCTCGGCGTAATACGAAAGCCACGCGCGCTGGGGTACGCCTTTGGGATAGAAGCGTCCGCGCCAATCGGCATAGACCCAGCCGCTGGTTCCGACCCGGATCAAAAGATCGGTTCTTTTTCGATCTCGCCCTTTACCGTGGCGGGCAGCGCGTCGCGCAGACGCATCAGCAGCGTATCGACTTCCTCACGGTGGCGGCGCGCCAGCGCAGCGGTCGAAGAGAATCCGAGCGCGCGGCTATTGGTCTCTAGCATCAACATCCGCTCGTGCGCAGCAATCAGCCGCGAGTAGAGATCGCGCACGCTCGCAATGGATTGGCCGTCCGGCGATGCGCCGTTCAAGCCGGCCAGCAGTGCATGCCCGCCCAGACGCGTCAGGTGTTCGGTCAGTTCTTCCTGATGCCCGGAGAGCGTGCGCTGCACGCGTTCGATCGCCCACTGCGTTTCGGGCGCCCCGTGCGCGCGTCCCCGGGCAAATTCCGCAATCGCCGGCAGCAGCAAGCGCGCCGAAGCAAGCGCCTCCACGACGTAGGCCCGGACCTGATGGACGGCATTCCCCATGCCTCCTTTTTCCCGCAGTTGCCCGCTTCGCATCAAAGCGGGCGGCCGGGAGCCTCAATTCGGGGCGCGCTCGGGCCGAACGCTAAAAGGAGATGTACCGCCTGCGATGCATGGGCTGCGGCTCCGAATGGAGCGACGACGGCCTGATCACGGCTTGTCCCAACGCTCACGCGCCCGCCTTACTGCGAACGGTCTATGAAACCGCGCATTTTCAGCCCGACCCGGACGCTGAAGGCATCGCGCGGTATCAGAAGTGGCTTCCCGTGCGTGCGGGCGGGCTGCCGCCGTGCCCGCGAACGGCGGTTTTCCAAAGCGCCGCGCTCTGCGAAGCGCTGCAGGCACCGAATCTGTGGCTGGCGTTCAACGGCTTTTGGCCGCAGCGCGGCGCGCTGCTGCCGACGGCAACGTTCAAGGACCTCGAGAGCGCGGCGGTGCTCGCACGCTTTCCGGCGACGAACCGTACGCTAGTCGCGGCATCGGCGGGAAATACCGCAGCGGCGCTTGCGCGTGCGGCTTCCGATGCGGGCGTGCACGCTGTCATCGTCGTGCCCGAACAGGCGCTATCGAAGCTCCGTTTTTCGCGGCCGCTCAACTCGTGCGTTCGCGTGTTCTGCGTTCCGGGTGACGCTTCGTACGACGACGCGATCGCGTGCGCAAAATCGATCGCCTCGGCGAACCCGAGACACGCTTTTGAAGGCGGCGCGGCAAACGTGGCGCGCAGGGACGGCATCGGAACGACGATGCTGGCCGCAGCCGAGCAACTGGGGCGATTACCGGGGTACTTTGCAGCGGCGATCGGAAGCGGCGCGGGCGCGATTGCCGCGCACGAAGCGGCGTTGCGATTGCGCGAGGACGGACGCTTCGGCGACGCGCTCCCCAAGTTGCTGCTCGTGCAGAACGCGCCGTCGGCACCGGTGTACGAGTCGTGGAAACGCCGCAGCGGCACGCTGATTTCGTACGGCGATCGTCCCGAAGCGCTTCGCGCGCGCCTGCGTTCGCTGTCGGCAAGCGTGCTGAGCACGCAGACGCCGCCCTACGCGATTCGCGGCGGTCTGTACGACGTGCTGACGGAAAGCCGCGGCGACGTCTGCGTCGCCGACAATGCGGCTGCGGTTGCGGCACGCGCGCTCTTCGAGCACCTCGAAGGCGTAACGCTCGAGCCTGCGGCGGCCGTTGCCCTGGCCGGATTGCAGGGCGCGCTCGACCGCGGGGAGATCCCGCGCGCGGAGACGATCGTGCTGCACATTACCGGCGGCGGAGCCGCGCCGAACCGGACCTACGCTCCCGACGTGGTCGAAGCCGCCGCATAGAAGCACTGCGCGCACATCGGCTCGTAGCGCACGTCCCCCTCAATCGCAATCTGTTCGCCCGCAAAGATGCGCGCGCCGCGCTCGTCGATGCGCGGGTTCATCGTGGCTTTCTTGCCGCACTTGCAGATGTTCTTGATCTCTTCCAGGCTGTCGGCCAGCGTGAGCAGGTAGGCCGAACCCGGAAAAGGCTCGCCCAAGAAATCGCTGCGGATCCCGTAGCAAATCACGGGGATGTGCAGCACGTGCGCCACGCGATGGAGTTGGCGTACTTGTTCGGGCCGCAAGAACTGCGCCTCGTCGACGAGCACGCAGTCGAGGGCGCTCGAATCGGGGGCTGAGAACAGCGCGTAGAAATCGGTGCTCTCGTCGAACGTGCCGACCGCGCGCTTCGGCCCCAGCCGCGAGGTGATGTAGCCGCTTCCGTGGCGATGATCGATCGAGGCGGTAAAGATGCGGACGGTGCGGCCGTGCTCTTCGTAATTGTGCGCCACCTGCAGCAGCGCCGTCGATTTACCCGCATTCATCGCGGAGTAACGAAAATAGAGTTTGGCCATTTACATCCAGGACTTGAGCCATATGCGCGAGAGCCACGCGGACGACGCAATCGCCACTCCGGCAAGAATCGGATAGAAGTATGCAAAGGTTGCGGCGACGGCAACCGCATAGCAGGCGGCGACGGCGCGAACGGTCTTCTCTACCCGCGGTTGCCCCTGCGCGCGGCGCAGCGCCCGCTCGACCACCAAAGCAGTACAGATGCAGATCAGCGGAATGTTCACGTAGAAATGATAGGCGAACGCGATTCGCGGCGAGCCGATCCACGGCAGCCATTGCGCGGCGTAGGTCAACGTGACGAGCATGTAGGTGCGATTGCGCTCGCGGGCGCCCCAGTACGCCACCAGCGGAACCGTCAATAGCCCAACCCATAGAATGAGCGGATTGGGCAGCGTGTAGATCATCGCCGCGGTCGAAACGTTGCCGGTGCGCCCGTAGTCGGCCGAGTATAGGATCGGGCGCAGATCGAGCGGCCACTGCCACCATTGCGAGGCGTACGGATGCGTGGCGCGCAGGTTCTTGTGATACTCGAACGCGTTGTACTGCATCGTCACCACGTCGCTGAGCGTGTATGCGCGCGGATCGGACGTCGGCAGATCGCGCAGACCGACGAACTGCGGCGTGTAGGCCGCAAAATAGATCGCAGCGGTCACGGCGACCACCATTGAGGCGACCAGGTCGACGCGAAAGCGCCGGCGCTCGTACAAGACGATGACCAGCGCCACGCCGAACGCCATAACGCCGTACCATTTGCTGGTCACAAGACACGCGATGGACACCGACCACGCCACGAGCCAGCGGAAGGACGGCTCGCGCAGGACCTGCGGCTCGGCCGCAACGCGGTAGACGGAGTACAGACCGGCAAGGATCGCGATGCCCGCGACCGCTTGGGCGGCAAGCGTTTCGTGCGGAAAGCGCAGGAAGACGGCCACCGCGGAGACAGCGGCGCAGACGGCCGCGGCGGCAAGACGCCTTTGTACCGAGGGCGGGCTGGGCACTTCCTCGCGGACGCGCCACATCCAGTAGCGGTAAAACGCGAGCAGCGTGGCCAGTGAAAAAAAGACGACGAAACTTTCCGGCGTTGCAATCCGGGATTGCACGAAGTGCATGCCGTCGAACATGAACAAGAACGCAGCGAAGGCGCCGAGTGCGCGCGAGTTGGTCATGGATCGCGCCGTGACGTAGAGCAGCGGAACGGCGAGCGCGCCGAAGACGACGTCGAGAAAGCGCCACCCGACCGACGTATCGCCGCCGTGCATGCCGCCGAAGAGCATCGTCGAGAGCGTGATCAGCAGCTTGGTCAGCGGCGGATGGGTATTTTCGTAGATGTACTGGCGGGTCAGGTACTCTTCGGCCGCGCGCGCGAAATAGACCTCGTCGAAGATCTTGGCGCGCGGGATCCAGTAGTTATATGCGAGCAGCGCAAACGAGGCAAGGCCGAACCCGGCGCAGATGAGCGCGTCCGCGGCCCGCGGCCGGCGGACGCCCAGCGTCACTTGGCGTCGTGGAAGATGATGCCGAGCGTGTAGCGCAAGCCCGCGCGCACCTCGCTGACGCCATGCCGGAACCGCGTACGGTAGTAACCGTGCTTCCCTTCCACTGGGCGATAGCGATTCGGAATGACGAGCGCATCGCCTTGTTCGGGGCGAAAGACAATCGGGCGGCTCTGGCGGCGCGGCCGCTGCTCGACCAGTACGAACTCGCCGCCGTCGTACTCGCTCGACCGGCTCAAGAATACCGTCATTTGAAACGGGAAGGCGATCTCTCCGTAGACGTCTTCGTGCAGGCAGTTGAAGTCGCCCGGTCCGTAGCGCAGCACCAACGCCGTCGGCCTGGATTGCTCGCCCTGTGCGCAGAGCTGCAGAAATTGCTGCTGCGTTTGCGGGTACCGCGCTTTGACGCCGAGCGCCTCGTTCCAGCGGTTGGCGATGGGCGCGAGCGCCGTATACCAGCGGTCGCGAAGGCTCTCGACCGCGGGCGGAAGCGGATAGGCGAAATACTTGTAGTTCCCTTGGCCGAAGCCGTGCCGCTCCATCACGATATGCGAGCGAAAGCGATCGCCCTCGTCGTACATGGCGCGCAGCGCATCGCAGTCATCCGGATGCAGAACGCGGGCAACGTGCGCATAGCCGTTCGCGAAGAGCGCCGCTTCGATCGCCGCGGCGCCGCCTTCGATCGTTTCAGCCGTGCGCACGTTCGAGTTCGAGCAGACGCCGTTTGCGCTGCGGATTCCAGCGGTATCCGCCCACGCCGCCGCTTTGCGGCACGACGCGGTGACACGGGATCAGCAGTGCGGCTTGATTCGACGCGCAGGCCCGCGCGACCGCGCGCGCTGCCGACGGCGACCCAATGATGCGCGCCAGTTCCGCATACGTCGTCGTCGAACCGGGCGCGATGCGGCGCAGCGCTTCCCACACGCGCGATTGAAACGCGGTGGCGCGCACGTCCACCGGCAGCGCGGGCCACGGCGCAGCGCCCGACAGGTACGCGACCAGCAGCGACGCCGCGGATTGCAGCGCGTCGTCTTCGCGGCGGATCTGCGCTTTGGGAAACTCGGCGCGCAGGCGGCGTTCCAGTTCGGCATCGCTCTTGGCGATATCGACCCGGCAGAAGCCCCGCGGCGTCGCCGCCATCAGGATGCGGCCGATCGGCGAGCTCACGATCGCATAGACGATCGCCGCACCTTCCGCGCCGCCGCGAAACTGAGCCGGACGCATGCCCAAGGCGCCGCCGCCGTTTGAATATGCCTGCGAGGCCGAACCGAATCCGGCTTGATAAATTGCGCCGGTCACGGAACCGGTCGTCTTGAGGGCGGCGCGAAGGCGATCGCGTTTCACCGTTGCCGCGTACTGACGCGGAGAGACGCCGAGCGCAGCTTTGAAACGGCGCTGCAGATGAAACGGGCTCATGCCGGCGACCAGCGCGAGCTGCGCGAGCGACGGCGACTCCTCCGCTTCTTCGATCGCCCGGCAGACGCTCAGCAGGCGTTCGTCGACCCGCGGCGCCGCTTGATCCGGCTTGCACCGCTTACATGCGCGATACGATGCGGACTGCGCGGCCTGCGGCGAATCGAAGAACTCGACGTTTTTGCGCAGCGGCGCGCGGCTCGCGCACGTCGGCTTGCAGAAAACGCCCGTAGTCTTGACGCCGTAGAAAAAGCGCTGCGCGTAGCGCGGATCGCGGGCGCGCAGCGCATCGTAGAATTCGTCTCGTTGGTTGTCGGTCATGGTCGCAGCGTAGCAGCCGGGGCCGCCGCGGGCATCCTGGTTCTTGCGCTACAATTCGTGGCCGGCCGGGCCCGGTTGCAGGCTAGGTCGCGACGGTCTCTTTGATGCTGCTCCGAATCTGCGTGCGCAGCTCGGGCGAGTCCTGATGACCGTGCTTGGCGACGGCGTGCTGAACGGCAACCTCGACCACCTCGTCGTCGGTATCGGCTGCGATCGCAACCGTGCACATCGTGTCGCTTGGAAATTCCCGGCAATCGATCGTCTTGCGAGCCATAGCGTTGCCCCTTCCTTTTGGTGCGAGGGAGCTCAGTATAGAGCTTTACCTTGCTTGCTTCAATCGGGCAAGCTTGTCCGGTTGCGGTACGATGGCCGTATGACCGCCTTTGCCGCGTTGCTTCTGGCCGTGCAGCTCTTCGCCGGAGAGTGGCCGACGTTCGGCGCCGATGCGGCGCGCACGGGCGCGGTAGGGAACGGCGAGCTGGATGCCGCGCACGCGGCACGGCTGCATCCGGCGTGGCGGGCGCCGCTCGGCGATGTGGCGGATGCAGCGCCTATTCTTGTTTCCGGCACGCTCTACATTACGACCAAGAGCGGCACGACGGTCGCGCTGAACGCGCGGGACGGGCACGTCGAATGGCGATTCGATACGCACGGCCCGGGCATCACGACGTCGGTTCCGGTTGCGGACCCGAGCCGCAAGTGGATCTACGCGCCCGGCGTGGACGGCTTCGTTCACCGCTTGGACGCCCGCACCGGAAAAGAGGACCGCTCGCGCGGCTTTCCGGTGCGCATCACGACGATGCCGCAAACCGAGAAAGACGCATCCGCTCTGAACCTGGCCAACGGGTATCTCTATGCCGCGACTTCGGGCTACTTCGGAGACGCGCCGCCCTATGCCGGTCACGTCGTGACGGTGCGGCTGAGCGACGGGGCAACGCACGTGTTTAACACGCTGTGCTCGAACGATCGCCGTTTGCCGACCGGATCGTCGTGCTCGCAAAGCGGATCGGGAATTTGGTCGCGCGGCGGCGTCGTCGCCGATCCGGATCCGTCGATGAACGGACGCGTGTACGCGGCTACCGGAAACGGACGCTTCGACGCATCGAGCGGCGGCCGCAATTACGGCGATTCGATCGTGGCGCTCGATCGCGACGGCTCCGCGCTTGCAGATTACTATACGCCGTCGACGTTCGCGCAGCTCGATTCGGGCGACACCGACCTCGGCAGCACCTCGCCGGCCATGCTGCCGCGCCAAGCGCGCAGCCGCACGCCGCTGCTGGCGGTGATGGGCGGCAAAGACGGCGTGCTTCGCCTGCTCGATCGCCGGCATCTTGGCGGAGTGGGACACGAAGTGCAGCGCATCGATGCGGGCGAAGATCTTTTTGCGACCCCGG
>DASRDE010000198.1:0-2295 GCA_035652755.1 Vulcanimicrobiaceae bacterium
GAAAATACACGGTCAAACGCAGCGGCAGCTGTTTGTCGGCGGACTCCGACCCGTCCAGTGCGCAGTATCGCAGCGCGGTCTATCACGTCTACGCCTGCAACGCGTCGCTCGACGAGTTCGAGCACTTGGTCAAGTCTCAAAGACCCTAAACGGTGGCCGCTCAAGCGTTCAGCGTCATCGCGGCCCTTCGCGCGCCGCGGCTCGTACGCGTGCACCGGCTGGCGATAGCAACGCTCGGAGCGATCTCCATCGCGTTTGCCGCTGCCGATCTGGCAGGCATGGTCCGCGTAGGGCTGCACGACGAAACGCTGGACGCGCTGCGGTGGGATCTGCCGGTCGAATTACTTGCGCGCCTGCTCATGGTGGGGTTGGCGGTCTTCTGCGCGGCCGTGACGCGCGGCAGCCGCGATACGCGCTTGCTGATGTGGGCGCTGGTGCTCTCCTCGTTCGACGTCTTCTGGCAGACGTCGTACGGTCACGGCGGCATCGAGTGGGCGGCGATGGCGGTAAAATACGTTGGCGTGCCGGCGGGCCTCATGTGTCTGATGCGTTTCTGCGCGAACTTCGGGGAAGGCGACCTGCGCGCGGCTCGCACGACCATCTATAACGCTGCACCCTACGCCGCGGCCGTTTTGGCGGCGATTGGTTTGAGCCGGGGCATCACGCATATCCAGAACTGCGAGATGTACCACAACGGGTGGGTCTGTCTTCAAAACGGCCCCCTCGTGGTGGGCACGTATAACGCATATATCGCCGGCGACGTCGCCCTGCGGCTGGCCTGCATTGCCGCGGCTGCGATCGGCGTGTTCTGCTCCGCCAAGAAAATGCGCCTGCAGCTGACGCTCGTCGCGCTTACGTGCATCTTGCTCGCTTTGGGAACCGTGCTCGACTTTACCGCGCGATTTACTCCCGCGGCAGGCGGTGTTCAAGCGTCGTTCATCTATGCGGACGCGCTGACCGTACTGTTCTTTCCGGCGGGGTTGACGATCGCGCTGTTCGCCCGGCAACTCTTCGACGTCGACGTCGACCCCGTGTTGCGCCGTGTTTTAGCGCTGACGGTGGCAACGGCGGCCGCCTTGCTGATCTTTGCACTCAGTCACGCGCTCTTGCATCGTTTTGCGCTCGTGCACCTGATCGGCTATGCCGCGGGTGTACGCCCGGATCTCGGCACGTGGCTGACGCATCACGAATGGGCGCCCGACGCGATCGTAGGAGCGCTGCTGCTGATGTTCTTCAGGCTGCTCGAAGAGCCGACGCTGCGTTTCATCGACGATTTCGTCCTGCCCGACCGCAAACAGCGCTTGGAACGGCTCCGTGACATTGGCGAGCGCCTCTTCGCCTTCGAAGAGCTGCGCGAATTGGACGAGTACAATGTCGCCCGCAAAGTACGTGCCGCTGCCGGATGCGTGTTCGTGGATGTGTTCTTGGGCGACGGAAACGGCAGTTACTATCCCAAACCTGACATGTACACCGACGCGGTCCGCCCGCAACCGATCGCCGCCGCCGATCCGATCGTGGCGCAGTATCTGTCAAAGGGCGCGCGCGCTTCGCTGCGCCAGCGCACGGAATGGGCGAACGCGGACGTGGCGTTTCCCATGCTGGTCGGAAAGCGGCTGTACGGATTTCTAGCCTGCGGCCGGAAATATCACCCCACCCTCGATGGAGTGTACGATGCCTTCGATAGTCAGGAACTTCACGAATTGGAAGTGCTCGCGCGTCAGTTGGGCATGGTCTTGCACGGGCTCGGCGCTACGTTGTAAGATCCTCGCGCTGGCGATTCTTGCGCTGAGTGCGCCGGCGCTGGCCGATTCGCACGCCGACGACGCGAAGCTCGGAAGGCAAGTCTACGACGACTATGCGCGCAAGGGCGAGATCGTGACCAATTCGCCGTACCGCGCGGTGCTTGCGCACGTAGGAGCCCGCATCAGCGCGGCGGCGCAGCCGCATTGGTTTCCGGAGCGTTTTTACGTGATTCGCGGGAACGACATGAACGCGTTTTCCGCACCCGGCGGCTACGTGTTCGTCAACGAGGGCCTGCTGCGGGGCGTCGACAACGTCGACGAACTGGCAAACGTGCTGGGACACGAGACGGCGCATCTCGTGCTGGGGCACGTCACCGCCCGCAACAAACAGGCCGAGCGGCGCAACCTGATCTCGAACATCGGCCATTGGTTCGTCAACCAGACGCAGAAGGGCCAAAACGCCGTGGGCGCGGCCGATCTCGCGAGCAAATACACGTTCCTCGGGTTCACGCGCGATCAGGAATACGCCGCCGACCGCGAAGGGGCGCTGCTT
>DASRDE010000199.1:0-15194 GCA_035652755.1 Vulcanimicrobiaceae bacterium
CGCTGGACCGTACGCTCGAAATACTCCCGGGCCGATTTTGCCGCGTCCGCACCGTGGTAGCGCGCCACGACCTCTTGCGCGAGGCGCTTCTTCTCGTCCATCGGGTGCGCGCGACCGTCGCGCAGCGCCGCCGTGAGCGCCTCTACGTCCGCAGCGCTCCGAAACGCCGCCAAACGCGCGTACGTCGGCAGCATGTCGTCGCTGATGCGCATCATCTTTCCGAATTGCTGCTCCGCGGGCTCGGTCAATCCCACGTAGTTGCCCTTGGACTTGGACATCTTCTCGACGCCGTCCAAGCCTTCGAGCAAGGGCACCGTCATGCAGATTTGCTCGCGCTGCCCGAGCTCGCGCTGATAGTGCCGGCCCATGAGCAGATTGAAGAGCTGGTCGTTTCCGCCCAGTTCGACGTCCGCACGCAGCGCCACGCTGTCGTAGGCTTGCGCGACCGGATACAAAAACTCGTGCAGCGCGATCGGCGTGCCGCCGGCGTAGCGGTTGCGAAAATCCTCACGCTCGAGCATCTGTGCGACGGTGATCTTCGACAGCAACCGAAGCAAGTCGGCCATCGAGAGCGGCGAAAGCCACTTGGAGTTGTACTCCAGCCGCACGCGCTCCATGTCGAGCACTTTGTGCGCTTGCTCGGCGTAGGTCCGCATGTTCGCGTCGATCTGCTCGGCAGTCAGCGGAGGCCGCAGTTCGTTGCGTCCGGACGGATCGCCGATTCGCGCGGTGAAGTCGCCAATCAGCAGCACCACGTCGTGCCCCGCGTCGACGAACTGCTGTAACTTCCGCAGCACGACCGCGTGGCCCAGGTGCAAATCCGCACTCGTGGGATCCAGGCCGAGCTTGACCGTCAGCGGCTTGCCTTCGCGAGTCCGTGCCTCGAATTCGGCGCGCGTTTCAACGTGGTCGAAGCCGTCGAGGAGTTCCTGAACGTTTGTGGTCGTGGCCATCGGCCGGGTCAGGTTCCAAACGTTCGCGCGCCTCCCCTTCGTTGTCGCGTGCTATACTATCGCCATGCGAATCCGCTTGCTTCCGTTGATGACGATGGCCGCAAGCCTGGCAGCATGCTCCGGATATCTCTCGACGGCAATGAAGCCGGAAAACATCTACGCTCAAGCGGGTTCGGAGTCGGTTCTGCACAGTTTCGGAGGCGCAAACGACGGCGCCGGGCCTCCCTACGGCGTCATCGCCGGCAAATCCGGAGTCCTCTACGGCGCGACGATTTTCGGCGGCGAGAGCAAGTCCAGCTCGGGTACGGTTTTCGAACTGACTCCAAACGGCACCGGCTATACCGAGCGCGTGATCTATAGCTTCCGCGGCGGCCTGGACGGCCGGCGAGGTGTTTCGGGTGTCGTGCAGGATGCGCAGGGCGCGCTCTACGGAGACACGTTCGGCGGTTCCGATCGCTGCTTCGGCGGTTGCGGGACGGTGTACAAGCTGACTCCGTCCGGAGGCGGCTTCAAGAAGAGTACGATCTACCTTTTCAATCCGCCGCCGGATGCATCCGGTCCGGTCGGCACTCCCGTTCTCGACGCGAACGGCGACGTGTTTGGGGTTACGCAGCAAGGGGGGACG
The DNA here is from genome assembly GCA_035652755.1 of Vulcanimicrobiaceae bacterium. Lineage (GTDB taxonomy): Bacteria > Vulcanimicrobiota > Vulcanimicrobiia > Vulcanimicrobiales > Vulcanimicrobiaceae > DASRDE01. Next base: position 1,579 of record DASRDE010000199.1, read on the forward strand.
GCGAACCAAGGGGCGGTTTTCGAACTGACTCCCACGCCGTCCGGCTATGCTGAGTCGGTGCTCTACAGCTTTCCGGGCGGGAGCGGAGGATCGCTTCCGCAATCCGGCTTGACGTTCGACGCGCACGGTGCGCTCTACGGCACGACGCAAAACGGCGGAAACCTGCGCGCGTGCGCCGGCGGCTGCGGCACCGTTTTCAAACTCGTACCGCGACCTGGCGGCGGTTACTCCGAAAGCATCATTTACGCATTCAGCGGCGGCTTTACGGACGGGTTCTTGCCGTTCGGAACGCTATCGGTCGACAACGGAACCGGCAACGTCTACGGAACGACGTGGTACGGCGACCACAGTGCCGGCACCGTTTTTAAACTGACGCCGGCCGGATCCGGATACTCGGAGCGAATCATCCACGCATTTCGGGCCGGTACGTCATTGCCGTCCGGTCAGATCCTCATCGCACCGGGCGGATCGCTCTACGGCACGACGAGATCGAACGGCAGCGATCCGAAATGCAGCTGCGGGGTCGTCTTCGAGCTGACTCCCGCCGGTTCGCAATACATCTACCGCGTCGTCTACGCATTCAAGCAGCCCGTCGAAGGCGACGATCCGGGATGGACGACGCTCGTTCCGGATTCCGCCGGATCGCTCGTCGGCACGACCCTTTCAGGCGGCTCGTATCTAACGCAATGCAACGACGGGCTCGCGGGCTGCGGCGTCGTCTTTCGGATTTCGGGTCTTCACTTCTAACACCGCCTGCCCCGGTTCTCGCCAGCGTCTCAATCCGTTCCTGCTTCCGTCACGGCGCAGCTCTACAGTACCTGTATGAGGAAGATTCTGATCGTCGACGGGCATCCCGATCCCGCGCTCGAACGGCTCAACCACGCGCTGGCGGACGCTTACGCCGACGCGGTTCGGGACGCTCGAGGCGCCGTGCGGTGCATCACGGTGGCTCGTTCGGAGTTTCCGTTGATTCGATCCGCGGCGGATTTTGAAAAGGGCGCCGTGCCCGAATCGATCCGTCAGGCGCAGAGCGATCTCCAATGGGCCGACCACCTGGTCTTCATCTTTCCGCTTTGGCTCGGGGACATGCCGGCACTCCTCAAGGGTTTCCTGGAGCAGACCTTTCGGCCCGGCATCGCACTGGGCCAAGGGCCGGGCGGTCTTCCGAAGCCGCTGCTCCGCGGAAAATCTGCGAGAATCATCGTCACGATGGGGATGCCCGCCCTCATGTATCGCACGTTCATGGGAACGCACTCCGTGCGTGCCCTCGAACGAATCTTGGCGCTCACCGGCGTGCGCCCGGCTCGGGAGCTGTTGATCGGAAACCTCTTCAGTTCGAACGAGTCTACGCACCGGCGATGGTTTTCCGCGGTTCGTGCGGCAGCCGCCGCCGATTGCCGTCCCGCCGGCGGTGCTCTGCGGCGCCTTTCGCGCAGCGCGGCGGGCATCGTTGCAGGCGCGGCCGCCGGATACGCTGCATATGCCTCGCTCCAGTGGGCGCGTTACGGATCGCCGAGCCGCCAAGGAGCGCCGGACATGCTGCTGGACCGCATGATGCCCGACTACGAAGTCTGCGTGCGTCACAGCTGTACCGTGCACGCACCCGCAGACGCGGCTTTTGACGCGCTATGCGATCTGGATTTTCGGCGGCTGCCGGCATTGGTTCATGCGCTGTTCGAGACGCGCGCACGCCTCATGGGCACCAAATACGCGGAGAACGCGGCGCCCGAAGGATTGGTCGATCAACTCGCGGCGCTGGGTTGGACGCTCGCGCCCGAGAGTTCCGCGCGCGAACTCGTGCTCGTCACGGCGACCCAACCGTGGCAACCGGCGCCCGCCTTTCGAGCAGTCCCAGCGCCGGAGTTCAAAGACTTCGACGAGCCGGGATATGCGAAGATCGCGCTTTCACTGGGGACGCGCGACCGAGGTGACCGCTGCAGTGAAGTCTTCACGGAGACCCGCGTTCAAACGACGGATCCCGTAAGCCGCGCCCGCTTCAGGCGGTATTGGGCGCTCGTCGCTCCCGGCGTCGCGCTCATACGTGCCGCGCTGCTCCGCCGCGTCCGGGTCGCGGCGGAGTCTTCGAGAGCCGCTTAGCGCAGTTCGAAAATCGTCACGCCGCCGCCGCCTTCGTTCTCATCGCCGTAGCGCACGTTCTTGACGCCGGAGTGCGCGCGCAGAAACTCCTGTAAACCGCGCCCGAGCTGCCCGGTACCCTTACCGTGAATCAATCGCAGCGGGGAGTTGCCCGCAAGCAGGGCCTCGTCGATCCACTGGTCGACGATGGGCTCGGCTTCGACGTAGCGTTTTCCGCGTACGTCGAGCTCCGGCATCGTGCGCGCCGAGGCTTCCAACTTGGCCTGCCCCCCGCTGTCCGCTTTGGCTCGCGGCCTCCCCAATTGAACGCCGGCCGCGGCGACGTCCGTTTTTGGAACGACCGTTTTCATGGCGCCCATTGCAACGAGTACGGAATCTCCGTTGTCCGCGATCACCGTCGCGTCTTGTCCAAATGAGAGCACGCGCACCCGGTCACCCGCGTTCAACGGGCCGCTCGCGGGCTCGGACCGCTGCGGCGAGATCCCGAGCGAACGGTGCATCTCCTCGACGGTGCGCTGCAGCAGCGCGCTTTGCGAGGCGCTGATCTTCGGCCGTACCTGCGCGTTTTCGGCCGCGCGGCGCGCGAGCTCGGCGCTGAATTCGCGAAGCGCCTCCTGCATGCGCGCCTCGGCTTTCTCCGCGAATTCGCGGCGTTCGCGGTCGAGGGCCTCGGTGCGCGAGCGCAGGTTTTCCTGGAGCCGATCGACGTGGCTGCGCTCCCGTTCGAGGCTTTCGCGCTCGGACTGCAAGCGCGCACCCAGCGAGGAGAGTTCGGCCAGCGCAGTTTCGTAGTCGCGTTCGCGGTTGCCGAGCAGCTCTTCCGCGCGCGTCACCAGTTCGCGCGGTACGCCCAGAGCACTGGCCAGCGCGAATGCCAGCGACTGCCCGGGCATGCCGATATCCAAGTGGTACGTCGGCGCGAAAGTATTCGGATCGAAACGCACGCTGGCATTCGCCACGCCCGGCGTTTGATGCGCGAAGAGTTTGAGCTCGGTCGCGTGCGTCGTGACGATGCCCGCCGCGCGAACCGCCAAGAGCCGCTCGAGCATCGCAATGGCGATGGCTGCGCCGCTGCTGGGCTCGGTGCCGCCGCCGATTTCGTCGACCAGCACCAAAGAGCGTTCGTCGGCCGATTCGATGATGTCGCGCATGCGCCGCAAATGCGCGGAGAACGTCGACGTATTTTCCGCGATCGACTGCTCGTCGCCGATGTCCGCGAAGATCCGCGTGAAGCGACCGATTGTCGTACCCTCGCCGGCCGGAAGCTCCATGCCGCAGTACGCCATGCAGATAAAAAGCCCGACCATCTTGAGCGCGACAGTCTTTCCGCCCATATTCGGACCGCTGATGACGATGAGCCGGGTCGCATCGTCGATTTCGAGCGACTGCGGAACGGCGCGCTCGCCCAGCAGCGGGTGACGTCCCTGCGCGATGCACACGAGCGGCTCGCCGGCCAGCTCCGGCGTCCGCGCATCCATAGCCGCCGCGACATGGGCCTTGGCGGCCAGCACGTCGAGCTGCGCGAGCATCTCCACGTTCGCCGCGATCTGCGCGGCGTGCGCGCCGATCTGCCTGGAGAGTTCGGACAGGATCCGCGCGATCTCGCGTTCCTCGTCGAGCCGAAGCGTGCGGATGCGATTGTTGGCCTCGAGCGCGGCCAACGGCTCGACGAAGAGCGTCTGTCCGCTCGAACTGGTGTCGTGAACGATTCCGGGCACTTCACCCGAGAACTCGGCCTTGATCGGCACGACGTACCGGCCTTCCCGAATCGTCACCACTGCGTCCTGAATGGCCTTGGCGTACTTTGCGGAGCGCAGAAGCGCGCCGACGCGGTCGCGAGCCTCGGCTTGCGCGTGCTGCAGGTTCTTGCGGATTCGTCCGAGTGCGGGCGAGGCTCTTTCCAGCACGACGCCGCGCTCGTCGATCGCATCGGCGATCGCGCGCTGCAACTCTTTGAGCGGACGGTACCCGGCGGTGATCGGCTCGAGCACCTGCGCGGGCTGTTCGCGGGTCTTGTTATAGGCGGCAGCCGCGGCCCCGATCGCATCTCCCACGGCGCGAATCTCGGTTGCGCCAAGCGCATTTCCCACTGCAGCCCGCTGCGTGAACTCCTCGGTTTCGACGGCCGGCAAAATGTGGAAATCGACCGCAGCGATCAGCTCGCGAACGAGCGCTGTCGCCGCAAGCTCCCTGCGCACGCGCTCGAAATCCGCGAGCGGAGACAGCGCTTGGGCATAGCTTCGCCCGCGTTCGGTTCGCGTGTTGGCAACGACGCGGTCCCGCACGCCGGCGAAATCGAGCGTTTCGAGCGTCCGCGCGTCTGCTACGTCGGTCATGCGCGCTTGCTGCTTCGACTGCGCCGGGGGCGACCCTACGACAGATGCTTGCGCAGCAGCTCCTGAACCAGCGCGGGATTGGCTTTCCCGCGCGACGCCTTCATGATTTGTCCGGTCAAGAAGCCGAGCGCGTTCGTCTTTCCGGCTTTATAGCTGGCAACGGCGTCGGGGTTCGCGGCGATGGCGTCGGTCACGAATTTTTCGACCGCGCCCGCGTCGCTGGTCTGCGCCAGACCCTCGCGCTCGACGATCGCTTTCGGCGAGCCCTCACCCTGCCAGATGCGCGCGACGAGATCCTTGGCAATCTTCGAGTTGATCGTCTTGCTTTCGAGCAAGCCGATCAGCTCGGCCACGTCCTCCGGCCGTGCGGGTGAGTCGTAGACGGCGGTTCCCGTTTCGTTGGCCAGACGCGAGAGATCGCCCAGCACAAAATTCATGCTCTGTTGCGCGTTGCCGCTTGCGGCCACGCACTGTTCGAAGTACTGGGCTAGGGGCAGATGGTCGATCAGCTGCGTCGCGGGCTTAACGTCCAAGCCGTACTCGCGCGTATACCGCTCGAAGCGCGCGACGGGCAGTTGCGGAAGCGAGCCGCGCACGCGCTCCACCAAGGCGGCGTCGATCTCCAGCGGTACCAGGTCGGGGTCGGGGAAGTAGCGATAGTCGTGCGCCTGCTCCTTGCTGCGCATCGAATGCGTTTCGCCGGCAACTTCATCCCATCCGCGGGTCTCCTGCACGATGCGTCCGCCCGATTCGAGTATCGCGATCTGACGCGCGATCTCGTTTTCGATCGCGCGATGAACCGAACGAAAGGAGTTCATGTTCTTGATCTCCGTTTTCGTGCCGTACTCGTTCGAGCCGGCTGGCCGAATCGAGACGTTGGCGTCGCAGCGCAGCGAGCCTTCCTCCATCTTGACGTCGCTCACGCCCAACTGCACGAACGTGCGCTTGAGCGCCTCCAGATACCCCACCGCTTCGTCCGCGCTGCGGAGATCGGGTTCGGAGACGCACTCCATCAGCGGCACCCCCGCGCGGTTGAAATCGATCAGCGAGTAGCTGCTGCCCGCTATGCGGCCGTCGCCGCTTCCGGCGTGCGTGGATTTCCCGGTGTCCTCTTCGAGATGAATGCGCGTCAAGCGGCATTCTTTGATCGTGCCGTCGTCGAGCCAGTATCGAACGATTCCGCCCTGCGTGAGCGGCATGTCGTACTGCGAAATCTGATAATCTTTGGGCATGTCGGGATAGAAGTAGTTCTTGCGGTCGAATTTCGAGAAGGCCGGAATTGACGCACCGAACGCCAAGCCCGCGGCGATCATGTGCAGGATTGCCTCGCGATTGGGCACCGGCAGCGCGCCGGGCAGCGCCAGGCAGACCGGACACACCTTCGTGTTCGGCTCTCCGCCGAACTCGTTGGCGCAAGCACAGAACATCTTGGTCCGCGTCTTGAGCTCGACATGGCACTCGATGCCGATCACGGCTTCATATTTCGTCGTACCGGCCGTACGCGTCGCCGCCGCGTGCGCCATCAGACCGCGGCCTCCAAGGGTTCGCGCCGGCCGGCATACGAGGTGGCGCGTTCGTAGGCATGCGCGGCGCCGAGCAAGAGCTGCTCGGCGAAGAGCGGTGCGGCAAGCTGCAACCCCATCGGCATATCGTCGATCCATCCGCACGGCACGGAGAGCGCCGGCAGGCCGGCGAGCGACATCGGAATCGTGTAATAGTCCATCATGTACATGCTGTAGGGATCGCTCTTGGCATTGAACGGAAACGCCGGCGAGCTGGCTGCGGGGCTCGCAATCAGGTCGCACCGCTCGAAGGCGGCCGAAAAATCGCGCGAAAAGAGCGTTCGCGCCTTTTGCGCCTTGACGTAGTAGGCGTCATAATACCCGCTGGAGAGCGCGTAGGTGCCGATGAGCACGCGGCGTTTGACTTCGGCTCCGAAACCGGCCGCGCGCGTCTTCTCGTACATCTCGCCGACGTCGGCTCCCTCGACGCGCAAACCGTACCGCACGCCGTCGAAGCGCGCCAGGTTGCTGCTGCACTCGGCCGGCGCAATCAGGTAGTACGTCGCCAGCCCATAATCCGCCGTCGGCAGCGACACCTCGACGAGCTCGGCGCCCAGGCGTTCCAGTTCGCCGTACGCGCGGCGGTACAGCGCGTCGATCTCCGCACCGAGCTTCTCGGTCACGAACTCCTTGACGATGCCGACGCGCAGGCCGCGCAGATCGTCGCGAAGCGCGCGCGCCGCCGGCTCGACGGCGCGGGAGATGCTCGTCGAGTCCATCGGATCGTGGCCCGCAATGGCGTCGTATGCGAGCGCCGCATCTTCGACCGTACGCGTGAGCGGACCGATCTGATCCAAACTCGATGCGAACGCGACCAGGCCGTAACGTGAGACGCGCCCATAGGTCGGTTTGAAGCCGACGACGTTGCAGAACGCGCCCGGCTCGCGAATGGATCCGCCGGTGTCGCTGCCCAAACCGATCGCCGCTTGATACGAGGCGACCGCAGCGGCCGAACCGCCGGAGCTGCCGCCCGGAACGCGCTGCAGATCGTACGGGTTCCGAGTCACGCCCAGCGCGCTGTTTTCGCACGAGCTGCCCATGGCGAACTCGTCCATGTTCGTCTTGCCGATCGGCACCGCGCCGGCGTCGATCATGCGCTGTACGGCTGTCGCCGTGTACGGCGAAATCCAGTGCTCGAGAATCTTCGAGCCGCACGTCGTGCGCGTCCCCGTCAGACACATATTGTCCTTGACCGCAAGCGGCACGCCCGCCAGCGGAAGCCGCTCGCCATCGCGCACCCTGCGATCCGCGCGCGCCGCGCACTCCCGTGCCAGTTCGGGGAGTTTGGTCAAATACGCCCCGACACGCTCGTCGAGCGTTTCGACGCGCTGCAGGATCGCTTCGGTCACTTCGAGGGCGCTGATCTCGCCGCCGTTGACCGCGCTCGCGGTCCGGGCTGCGGTCCACTTGAAGGGCGTGTGCATCATTCGGCCTCGGCGATAATGCGCGGCACGCGAAAGAACGCGCCCTGCCGCGCGGGCGCCATCGCGAGCACCGTTTCGCGATCGAGACACTCGCCGGGAACGTCTTCACGCTCGACGTTGCGCGATTCCACGACTTGGGCCGTTGCCGCGACCGACGCCGTATCCAGTTCGGAAAGCACGTTGACGTGTCCGAGCAGATCGCGCAGTTGCGCGCCGAACCGCTCGACTTCTTCGTCGGTCAGCGCGATGCGTGCGAGTTTGGCGACGTAACGGACGTCGATGCTATCGGATGACAAACTCCGGATACTCCTCTTGCAAAAAACCGTCGGCGGGCCAGTTCGGCGCGGGGACGTCTTTGAACGCCTGCGCGACGATCTGCTCGGCCATCGCCGACTGCCGGTAGAGTGTGACCAGCGTCTCGATGTGTCCGGTCTGCGGAAACATGTCGAACGGCTGAACCACGCCCAGCCGGTATCCTTTGGCCGCAAGAAACTTCAAATCCCGGGCCAGCGTGGCCGGATCGCAGGAGAGATACCAGATGTTCGGCACGCCGCTTTGCGTCACGGCATGGAGCGTAACTTCGTCGCAGCCCTTGCGCGGAGGATCCATGAAGACGATGTTCGCCTGGGCCATCGCCGTTCGCACCTCGCTGCGGCGGACGAGCTCCTCGACGCGGCCGCACAGAAACCGCGCCGAGCCGCCCAGCTGATTGAGCGAGGCATTCTGGCCGGCCTCGTCGATCGCTCGAGCATTCTCCTCGACGCCGAGCACGCGGCTGCCCATCTTGGCAAAGTAGAGCGAGAACGTCCCCGCGCCGCAGTACAGGTCCACGATGCTGCGCGGAACGGTCAAGCCTGCGCCCATGAACTCGAAGATCCGTCCGACGATCTCCACGTTGACTTGGAAGAACGAGCCGGCCGAAACACGGTACCGCACCCCGGCGATCACTTCTTCGATTTGCGGCTCGCCGGCTAGGACGCGGTGCTTGCGTCCGACGATGGCGTTCTGGCTGGAAAGGTCGAAAGAGTTCGTCAAACCGACCGCGCCGGGAAGCGAGTGCATGAGCGGCTCGGCATGCTGCGCCAGCTCCGCCGAAGGTTGCGCGGTCGTGAACGTGACCACCGTTTGGTCCGTGGCGCGGGCGGTGCGCTCCACGATGTGACGCGTTTGCGCGAACGCGGCCGCGTAGCGCGGCTGCCGCAGATCCGCATTGAGCCGTTCGATATGCGCGTTGAGCGCAGGCAGGACGATCGGACAGCCCTCAATGGGCACGAGCTCGTGCGAGCGCTGCTTGTAAAACCCCAGGAACCGCCCGTTACCGACCACGAGCGACATCTTGTTGCGGTACTGGCGAGGGTTGATCATGCCGACAGGATCGCGAACTTGGACGCCGCTCAAGCCGCCGATGCGTTCGAGCGCGTTCTTGACGACGTCGCGTTTCCATCCGAGTTGCGCCGGATAGCTCAGGTGCTGGACCTGACACCCTCCGCAGATGCCGAAGACCGGACAAAACGGCTGGGCGCGAAACGGCGACGGCCGCGTAATGGCGACCAGTTCGGCCACGCTGTAGCGCTGCTTGCGCGTCGTGATGCGAACGCGCGCGCGCTCTTGGGGCAGCGGACCGAAGCAGAAGACGACCATGCCGCCGGTGCGTCCAACTGCTTGACCGTTTGCGAGAAGGTCGGTAAAGCCGAGCTCGACTTGAGCGCCGACGCCTAGGGCAGCGTCCGGATTATCCGGTGTGTTTTTGATCGTCAAGCGTTTTGAGCAGCTGATTGGCCTCGTCGATGAGTTGCTGAATGCGCTGGCTCGTCGGGTCCGCCGGCTGACGCGTTACCATTGCGCGGACCACAGTGAAGGCAAGTGCCGCCGAGAGCCCGGCTACGCCGATCCAGATGAGGGTCCGCGTTACCGCGGCGTCGCGGTCGCCGTCGGGCGCCTTTCCGTTCGAAGCGGGCGTTTCGTTCATCTCCTGCACGTGCGTCAAAGCTCTCCTGGTGCGCGTTGTTTGGATGCCCCGATGTTCGCTAGGGAACGGGCTCATACATGGCGCAACGCTGGGCCATGCTCAAGGCGACGTTGCTCCTGGCGCTGGCCGCGGCCTTCGTGCCCAGCTCCGGCAGCACGGTTTCCGTCGCATACGCCGGCAGCTTGGTCCGCGTCATGGAGGGGCCGGTCGCCGTCGCGCTCGCTCGCGATACCGGGGTGCAATTTTCGGGCGAGGGAAAGGGCAGCAAGGCGCTCGCGCATCTCATCGCTGCGGGATTGCGCGCACCGGACGTGTTCATCAGCGCGGATCCGGCATTGATGCGGGGGCTGGCGCCATCCACGGTGTTCGGTTCGGCGCGCATGGTCGTCGCGTTTTCGAACCGATCCCGCAATCGAACGCTGCTCGAAAGCGCAGCCGCCGGTAAGCGATCGATCTTGGACGTTCTGGCGCAGCCCGGAGTGACCGTCGCGAGCACCGATCCCGCCGTCGACCCGAAAGGCGAACGAACGCTGCGCGTGCTCGCGCTCCTCGGGGCGCATTACCGCGATCCTTCGCCGGCCCGTCGCGTGCGTGCGAAGCTGCAAGTCTTCCCGGAAGAAGATTTAGCAGTCCGCGTTGAGAGCGGCGAGGCCGACGCGGGCTTCTTCTATTCGACCGAAATCCCCGGGCGCGATCTGCGCGCGATCGAATTGCCGCGCGACGCCCGCCTTTCGAGCCAAATTCTGTACGCGATCGCCCAAATGCCGCACGCGCCCCACCGGGCCGCGGCTGCGGCTTTCGTCGATTTCATCCTGCACGGCGCCGGCCGGCATATATTGGAAGCGTCAGGCGTGCAATTTTTGTCCCCGGTGCGTCGAATGCCCATGTAGTGCGCCACCGCGTCTCCCGGCTGCTCGTCGTTTGCCTGCTGATCTCGATCGTGGTGCACTTCGTCGCCGGCCCGCTGCTCGTGCGCCTCTTCGGAGCCGCCGCACCGGCGCAGTGGCAGCCCGATCGCATCATCTTCGTTGCGCGGTCGAGCGCCTTGCGCATCACGCACCGAACGCGCCCCATGCCGCCGCGACCGGCGCCGGCGCCCGTCCCGCAACCCCGCACAGCGCCCGTGCAGCCCGAGCAAGCCCTGCGCCCCGAACGAGCGTACCCGTCCGTGCCGCATGTGGACGTGACGCACGCGCGGCTGCCCGCGGCGGTTCCTCCGCGGCGCACGGCCGACGCCGTCGACGTCACGCGCGACGAGCAGCAGTTCGAAAAGACGATCGCGCAGCTGCGGGAACATTCCGATCCGGTCGTGGGCGCAGTGCGGTCGCCGGTTCCGGCAGAAGCGCAACGGCACTACTCGTTCAACGTCGCTCAAGACGTTCAGAGCGGCCCACGGCAGCAAGGCATCCTCGAACCGCTGCCGGGCTCGCCATGGCATGACGGCGGATACGACTACTACTACGTGCGGTATTGGGCGGAGTACGAAGACGGCACGACCGAGACGGGCATCGTCCCCTGGCCGCTTCGGTATCCGCCGGCGCAAGATCCGTTCCGCTTGGGCCTTCGTCATATTCCGCTGCCGCTGCCGCTGCCGGATTACCGGCTGCCGCCGGGCACCGTCATGCATCCGTTGGTGGAGTACTGCTACGAGCACCGCGCACAGCTTACGTCGTGTCCGATCACGCACGCCTAGCCGTAAGGCAGCCTAGCGTGCGCTTCCCTCAACGACCCATTGACAGAGCGCTCGCCCTGCTGCGGAATTGAGAGAACAGCGCTTACAACTCGCGAGGTATCTGCACGTGCGCTCGATGCTCCGTCCGACGCTCGCCCTTCTGGCCGCGGTGCTTTCCGCCTGCGCTTCTCCGGGCTCGCCGACAGCGATTCCCGGCAGCGTATCCTACTCCGAGGCGCATCCCGGCGCGCCGCATTCGACGCTCGCCTGGGTGCAAATCTCTTACGGCATGCCGCAGTCGAAAAACCAAATCGCGGTACTCGATCCCGCGACGCATGCGGTCGTGCAGAAGTTCGATTTGAACTTCGGCCATGCAAACACGGTCGTAGGCCCCGCGCTCGATCATCTCTACGTTCCGCTCGGCCAGCCGGAATCCAACGCGATTGCCCGCATCGACGCACCTACCTACGGCAGGACGTGGTTCAAGGTGCCCGCAGGCGAAGTCGTCGGTGCCCTGGCGATAGGTCCCGACGGCGGTCTGCTCTACGCCGGAACGCAGTCGCATACGTACCGTATGAACGCTTTAACGGGCGCGATCGAGGCAACCGGGTCCACGCCGATCGTTTCTGCGTCGACCAATCATCCCGCAGCCGTCTCGCGGCGGGGATTCATCTATAACGCCGACGGTACGCAGATCGCCGTGTTGAACGCGCACAGCCTCACGGTTACGGCGCACTTTTCGATCGGATCGCACCCGCTTTCGGTAGCGCTGTCTTCGGACGGCAGCTCGCTCTACGCGCTCGGATACACCTCAGGCTCCTCATCTTCCCTGGCGTTTGTCGACGCGGCGAGCGGGAGCGTGATCAAAACGATCGCACTGAACGGTTTCCCGGACGACGCAGTACTCGATCCGAATCTGCAGCGGGTCTACGCGGCAACGGGGACGACGGTCTCCGTCGTTTCAACCCTCTCCGGCGGCGTGCTCGCTACCATTCCGCTGAGCAGCGCGCCGTCGGCGCTCACCGTCGATCCCACGACGGGGGACGTGTGGCTCATCGATTCGTCGGGCGTGCAGCGGCTGGACCCCACGACGTTCGCACTGACCACGTACTCCAAGCCGCCGCTCAATGACGCCGCCGGCATATCGATCGCGTACTAGGATTAATGAACGATCGGACCCGTCTGAACGACTTCGAAGGCTGAGCCCGGGACCGATTTGAGCTGATTCAAATCGTTGTCGTTCCAACGGGTGTCGGTGTCGCCCGTGATATACCAATCGGATCCGTTGTCAGCCACGAACATGCCGTACGTTTTGAGCGCCTGCAGAATGGTGTGCGAGTTGCCCGTGAAGTGCGAGATGTCGTACGATGCCTTGAGCCGCACGCGCAGACCCATGGGCGGAAGCGCGGGATTCAAACTGTTGCTCGCAAAGTGGGTTGCGGGGTGAATGAACCCTGCCTGCGTCGCGTGAACGGTAAAGCGCAGCGCATGGCTGATGACGCCCGTCTGCGTTTCGTCCCAGCGCGCAAGCCCCGGCAAAATCGGTAACCCCGCCGCGTCGGCCGACGTCCAATAGTCCGGGCGCAGCTTGTCGGAGTTCAAGTGGAAAATGGCGCCCGATCCCGCGTGCCATCCCGGCCCGACGTACTTGGCACGCCACATCTCGTACAGCTCGCAATTTCCGCTGTCGAGCACGAGCACGTGACGATCGCTCCCCGCCTCGATTGGCGCATTCGACGGGATGGGATATGGGCCGGGATCGCTCTGATCTTTAATATCGAAGGTGACCGGAACGAACGGCTGCGAACCGGGCACGACGACGTAAGGAATGCCGTAGTACTTGCTGTGGCCGAAATCCGGATGGAGATTCGTCGTATACGCGTTCATCGATTTGAGGTATGCGCCGGAGTTCGGATCGACGGGATACTTCGATATGTCCGTGTTCCACCAATTGTCCGACGGAAAGACTTGGCAGCCGCCGATCACCGGCGGCGAAGGCGGCGGAAAGCCCTTAACTTGCGCGAGCGCGCCGGAATCGACGGCGCCCGCGGATGGCATACCGGGCGAGGCACAGGCCGCTAGAGCTGCAGCCAGCAGAATCAACAACGCGTTTCGCATCTGCGAATCGTACCGCGCGGTAGTCCGAAAGTCTATGCGTCGGGATGAACCAACCGAAGGCCTGGAGTCTACGCAGCGGTAAAGCCTTGTACCGGAGGCCGCCATGCGTCGTGTTGCTGTTTCCTTAGCGCTGGGATCCTCGCTGTTTCTGAACGCGTGCTCCGCGCACTCGCCGGCGCCGCTGCCGCCGGGTGCCGTATCCGATACACAAACCGTTGCGGGCGCGCAGGTTCCGGCCAATGCGACGGAGACCGTGCTGCATTCATTCGGCGCCCCGGGCGACGGCGCGGGTCCGAGCTCCGGCGTGATCGCGGACGCAAAAGGCGATCTCTTCGGCACGACGATCTTCGGAGGGTCGACCGGCAACGGCACGATCTTCGAATTGAAACCGAGGGGCGACGGCACGTACACAGAGGCCGTGATGTACAGTTTCACCGG
>DASRDE010000200.1:0-34973 GCA_035652755.1 Vulcanimicrobiaceae bacterium
CCTCGCGATCCAAGATGCTGCCGCGCCGCGCGAAGACTTCGACGGTATCGCTGCGCTGCTCGAGCGCTTCCTTTGCATAGACCGGACCCTTGACCAGCTGCACGTCGACGAGCCGCCAGGAGAGGAAGACGCCCATAGCCAGCAGCGCGTAAAAGACGAATTTCGCCCGCCGTGGACACACGCGTGCGAAGGTGCGCTTATGCACGGGCGCTCCCTATTTCGCGCGCAACAATCCGGCGAGCCCGGCGAGCAAGGCCAGGCGCGGGGGTTCGTCGCGCCGCATGGCGGGGTGCGGCAGCGTGACAACCGCAAACTGTGCGGGATCGCTCATATGCAGCCGGGCGGCCACTGCCGCGAGGCGGTCGTCGGCCTCGAGGGCCGCGAGCTGGCCGTCCAGGCGCGCGGATTGCGCCTGCAGCTGCGCGCGGTCGCGCTCGGCGCGCGCGACCGCATAGCTCAAACTGGTCAACTTCGCGGTCAGCGTCACGTAGAGCATGGCACAGGCCAGCAGCACGCACAAGACGCCGCAGAAACTGGTCAGCAGCGAGTACCGTGCCCGAGACTTGCGCGCGATCCGCTGCTGTGCGGCACGTTTGGCCGTGCGCGCGTTGGAGATGCGCGGCTGTCTTTGCGGATGCGGGGCGGCGTGTGCGGACATCGCTACGACGCCTTGCGCTTTGCGGCGCGGAGTTTGGCGCTGCGCGCGCGCGGATTGCGCGCGAGCTCTTCTTCGCCGGGCGCCAACGGTTTGCGCGTGAGGACCTCGAGCCGTTCGTCCTGGCGCAGCTGGTGTTTGACGATCCGGTCTTCCAGCGAATGAAAGCTGATGGCGACGATCCGGCCGGCGGTGCGCAAGCGGCCCACGGCTGCATCCAACCCTTCGCGCAGCGCCCCCAGTTCGTCGTTGACCGCAATGCGTAACGCCTGAAAGACGCGCGTGGCGGGATGCAGGCGCTCGCGATGACCCGGCCGGTGAAGCAGGCCGCTGATCATCTGCGCGAACTCCATCGTCGTATGCGGCAGCGTTCCGGCTGCGCGCCGCTCCACGATGACGCGCGCAATCCGGCGCGCGGCGCGCTCTTGACCGTAGTTAAAGAAGATGTCCGCCAGCTCGGCCTCGCTGAGTGTATTCAAGATGTCGTACGCGCTGCGCCCTACGCGCGGATCCATTCGCATGTCCAGCGGAGCCGATTCCCGGAACGAAAAACCCCGCGACGGATCGTCAAACTGCATGGACGAGACCCCCAGGTCGAAAAGCACGCCGTCGATCCGCTCGACCCCAAGGCGATCCAGCACGGCGCAGAGCTGACGGAAGTTGGATTGCACGAAGGTGAAAGACGTGCCGGCGAGCGCCTGCGCGCGCTGCGCGGCCGAGGGATCGGCATCGAGCGCAATGAGGCGGCCGCCATTCAAACGCTGCAGAATCGCCCGGCTGTGGCCGCCCGCGCCGAACGTCGCATCGACATAAATCCCATCCGGACGGATCGCCAAAAACTCCAGCGAGGCATCCAACAGAACCGGGATATGCGGATCCATGCATCCACCACTCGCTCATCAGTACAGACCCAGCTCGGCGGCGATATCCGAAGCATCCGCGGGCGCCGCAAACTCAGGAAAGCGGTTCCGGGCCCAAATCTCGACGCGCGCGAGTGCACCGACGGACGTGACGTCCCGCTCGATGCCGGCGTGCGCGCGCAGCGCCGGCGGAATCAGCAGACGCCCTTGTCCGTCGCACGCGACCTCTTCCGTGTGCGCGAACACGTTTCGGACGAACCGCCGAAAACGGTCGTCCTTAGTCGCGGCGGACTGGAGCGCGTCGCAGATGCCCTTCCAGGTCGGTTCCGGGTAGAGCAGCAAGCACGGGTCGGATGCGCCTATCGTTAAGATAAAGCCGGTGCCTAGCCGCTCGCGGAAGCGCGCGGGAACGATGAGCCTGCCCTTCTCGTCAAGGGCATGCTCCACCATACCGACGAAGCGCGGCGGGTCCGCGTGCAAGCTGTCCTCCCTTGGTCACCACTTAGCACCACTTCCCACCACTATACCCCTACATTAAGAACGTTGCAAGGTGCGCGAAGACGAGTCGCGCTCAAGAAAGGAGGCTGTCTCAGGGGTTTGTAAGGAACACCTAATGCCAAAGTTAGGTCGGCCTTACGCACAGATCATCGCGCTCCTCGCGCCGCTCGCGGCTGCGAGCGGAGCGCCGGCGCAAGCAATCCCGGTCTTTGCGCATCGCTACGGCGTTTCGTGTGAGACCTGCCACACGATCGTCCCCGAGCTGAACGGCTTCGGCAAAACCTTTCGCGATGCAGGGTATCGTTGGCCGGCGCGCGTGCCTGTTCACGGCACGCTGCCGCTTGCGACCAAGATCAATCTCGCGTACAGCAGCGCAACGGATCCAACTGGACTCCCCAAAGCGATCGTCGATGAAGTGGAATTCTTGACGTTTAGTTCTCTGGGAAACCACTTGGCTTACCGTTTCGAACAGTATTGGATCGACGGCGGCAACATCGGAAAAACGCGCGACGCATACCTCGAGTACGCGAGCGATCCGGGCAGCTTTTGGCGCGGCAGCGGCGCGCCGGTTTTCGACGTCCAAGCCGGGCAATTCACGCTTCCGCTGCCGGACGATCCCGAGACGATGCGCCCGACGGAGAACCACTACGCGGTCTTCGATCAAACCGTGGGCCGGAATCCGTTCAATCTGTTCAATGATGGACTAGGTTTGAACGTGGGGTACGGGACTCGTTACGCTTCCATCAACGCTCTCGCACTCGAAGGTCACGATCCGCAGTCGGGCCTGCCGGCAACGGGAACCGACAGCATGTTCACGGCGCGCCTAGGCCCCAGCTCGCTGTCGTTCTGGGCCTATCTTTATACCGGGACTCGGACACTTGGAAGCGTCCCCGACCGGTTCGTTCGGCGGGGCGCCGCATTTACGAGCATCGACGGCAAATCGCAGGCATCGCTGCTGCTGCAGACCGGAGAAGACAGCAGCCCATTCGGTACCGGGGCGCCGGCAGCATCGAGCGGCGGCTACTTGCAGGAAGAATGGACGTTCGGCAGCCGGTGGATTGGGACCGCACGGTACGACGGCGCGAACGGACCTAACGGATTTTTGCGATCGGCCACGCTGTCGTTGAGCTACCGCGCTTTTCCCGCGGCGCGCTTGACTGTGGAGGATGTGTATCAAACGCGGCCGCAGACGGCGCACACCCTAAACGCAGCATACCTGTTCGCGTTCTAATTTTGTTCGGCTTCGGGCAACACTTGACCGAAGTTCAGCATCGCGACCAAGCCGACGCCGCCGATGCAGTTGCCGATGAAGACCGGCAACAGGAAGTCGACCAGGTACGACGTCCACGGCCAGGCGCCGGCGGAAACGGCATAGAGCGCTTCGACCGAACCGGCGATGATATGGCTCAGGCCGGCCGCGCCGACCAGCCACGTGATCAAGACGATCACCCACAGCCGCTGCTGGTGGCCCGACGGCAGCAGCCACACCATCAGCGCGATCAGCCAGCCTGCCAAGATGCCGCGCCAGACGATCTCCCAGAACGTGGGATGCAGCGTTTGCAGACCGATCTTCAAGAACGCGGATTTGACCTGCGGATCGAACGTCGCGGTATGCGCCATCGCGAACGCGAACGCGCCCGCGCCGACCAGATTCGAAAGCAGCACGATGCCCCACAAGCGCAGCATCTGACCGAGTTTCTTGAACTTGTCGGGATCGTCGAGCACCGGCAGGATTGCGGTTACGGTGTTTTCGGTGAAGAGCTGCTGACGTCCGAGCACGACGATGACGAACCCGAACGTGTAGCCCAGATTCACGACCAGCGGCCGCCAGGGAGCGTCCGGAAGGTACGCCTGCAGAATGCCGGACCCCACGAGCGAGAATCCCATCGAGAGTCCGGCCGCCAAGCCGGAGAATCCGAGCGCTGCCGCGGCGCGCGTGAGCTCGACTTCGCCTTCGCGGCGGACCGCTTCGAAGACCACGGCCGCCCGGATCGAGGCACGCGACCGGACCTCGCGCTCCTCGTCTTTCGTGAGTTGAACGACGTTGCCGGGCGTCTCCTGAGGGGCGGCCTCCTGCTGCTCGGTATTCTTAGCCACGCCGTCATGTACCCGAAAGGCGCACGTTACACAGCGCCGTAACGTAGCAGCCGCGTGAAAGGATTGACGTGAAGCGCCGCTACGACGGCGCATGGGGAGCGCACATCGTCGAAGGCGGAGTGCGCTTTCGTTTGTGGGCGCCTGCGGCGCGCAGCGTCAACACGGTTTTGGTCGGGACCGGCGAGCAGAGCATCCCCATGGAACGCGACAGCGCGGGCTGGTTCGAAATAACGAGCGCGGAAGCGGCTGCCGGCAGCCGCTACTTGTACGAGATCGACGGGGATCTGCGCGTCGCCGATCCCGCATCGCGCTTCCAACCCGAGGGAGCAGAGCGCCCCAGCGAGGTGATCGATCCGGACGCTTTCGACTGGCCCGAAAGTGCGTTCGAGCTTCCGCCTCGCGAAGAACTCAACGTCTACGAGCTGCACGTCGGTGCGTTTACGCCCGAAGGAACGTATGCTTCGGCCGCGCTGCACCTCAAACACTTGGCCGATCTCGGCGTGCGCGCGATCGAGTTGATGCCGCTCTCGCAGGCCGCCGGCGAACGCAATTGGGGATATGACGGCGTGCACCATTATGCGCCCGCGCGGCAGTACGGCCGCCCGGAGGATCTTAAAACGTTCATCGCCGCCGCGCACGAGCGGGGCATCGCCGTGATCCTCGACGTCGTTTACAACCACTTCGGACCGCAAGGCAACTACCTGCCGCGCTATGCTCCGCAGTTCTTCAGTTCGGCGATCCGCACGCCGTGGGGAGACGGCATCGACTACAGCGCCCCCGCGAACGATCCCGTCCGCCGGTATGCGATCGACAATGCATGCTACTGGCTCGCCGAATACGGCTTTGACGGATTACGTCTGGATGCCGTTCCCGCGATCGTCGACACGCGTCCCCGGCACGTCGTGCGCGAACTGCTCGACGAAGCGCGCGCCGCGGCAGGGCGACCGGTCTATCTGATTGCCGAGGACGTCAAGGACGAAGTGCCGGCGCTGGCCGCGTCCTTTGACGGACGATGGGGTGACGAAGTGCACGATGCGCTGCACGTGCGCATTACCGGCGATAGAAGCGGGTACTATGCAGCGTTTTTGGACGCGCCGCTCGACCGGCTGGGCTCCGCGCTGGCGACGGAAGGCGGACATCGCATCAGCTACCTGCAGAATCACGACCAGATCGGAAACCGCCCGCTGGGCGAACGCATCGGTCACCTCGCCGGCGGCGATGCTGTGCGCGCCGCGCTGGCCGTCGTTCTCTTGGCTCCTGGAATTCCGCTCCTGTTCATGGGGCAGGAATGGAACGCGTCCACGCCGTTTCTGTTCTTCTGCGATTTCGAACCCAACCTCGCCAAACGCGTGCGCGAGGGGCGGCGAGCGGAATTTGCGCACCTGGCCGGATTCGACGATCCGCAAACGCTGGCTTCAATCGTCGATCCCGCCTCCGCCGCGGCTTTGGAGCGCAGCAAGCTTCGCTGGGAAGAGATCGAGATGCCGGCGCACCGCGAGATGTTCGATTTCCATACGCGTCTGCTGCGTCTACGGCACGAAACGATCGCGCCGCTTCTATCGCGCGATTGGTCGCCGCAGGGCCGATTCACCGCGACGGACGCCGCGCTGAGCGGCTCATGGCAGTTCGGCGGCGGCCCAACGCTGCAGCTGTTTGCCAATTTAGGCAGTGTCGAAGTGCCACGTCGGGCGGGCGCAAGCGGACGCCTCGTTTTTGCAACGCACCCCGACGCTGCAAACGCTGAGCAAGCGCCCGCGTGGAGTGTCTTCTGGTACTGCGGAGAATAGCGCGGCGATGACGGCGGCCCGGATCCTCGGCGACCTCGACGCGTATCTGCTCGGCGAGGGCACGCATCGCGAAGCGTACCGCAAGCTGGGCGCGCATCGCCTCACGCGCGGACAGAGTGACGGTATCGGCTTTGCCGTCTGGGCACCCAACGCGAACGCTGCCGCCGTCGTCGGCGATTTCAACGGTTGGGACCCGCACGCGCATCCGATGGAGAAGCGCTGGGACTGCGGCGTCTGGGAAGTTTTCGTGCCGCACGCGCGCGAGGGCGATCGCTACAAGTACGCGCTGTGGAGCGCAGACGGCACGCTCTTGCCGCTCAAAGCCGATCCGTTTGCGTTCCGCTCGGAGCTTCGGCCGAAAACCGCTTCGATCGTGGCGCCGCTGCCGCCGGGTCCGTCCGAAGGCGAACGCGCAGCGCAAATGCGTATCGCGCAGCACCACGAGGCGCCGATCGCGATCTACGAAGTGCATTTGGGATCGTGGAAGCGCAAGCCCGAGGAGGGCGAGCGCGCCTTGAGCTATCGCGAGCTCGCGGAGGATTTGCTTCCGTACGTGAAGTGGATGGGATTCACGCACGTCGAGCTGCTGCCGGTTTCGGAATACCCGTTCGACGGTTCGTGGGGATACCAGCCAATCGGCCTTTACGCGCCGACGAGCCGCTACGGCACGCCTGACGATTTCCGCTTTTTCATCGAGCGCGCGCACGAACTGGGTTTGGGCGTGCTTCTCGATTGGGTGCCGGGACATTTCCCCAGCGACGAACACGGCTTGGCCTACTTCGACGGATCGCACCTGTACGAGCATGCGGATCCGCGCCAAGGCTGGCATCCCGATTGGCAGACGTACGTCTACAACTATGGCCGCCGCGAAGTAGCCAGCTATTTGGTTTCGAACGCGCTGTTCTGGATCGGTCAATACGGCGCAGATGGGTTGCGGGTCGACGCGGTAGCGTCGATGCTCTATTTGGATTACAGCCGTCCGTCGGGCGAATGGATCCCGAACGCTTTCGGCGGCCGGGAGAATTTGGAAGCCATCGGTTTCCTCAAGCAAATGAACGAAGGCGTGTACGGAGCCTATCCGCACGCAATCACGATCGCCGAAGAGTCCACTGCATGGCCGAAGGTCTCGGCGCCCACCTACGCCGGCGGCCTCGGCTTCGGCTTCAAATGGAACATGGGCTGGATGCACGACACGCTGGCGTACATGCACCGCAATCCGGTTCACCGCCGCTTCCACCACGACCAGCTCACGTTTTCGCTGATCTACGCGTTCAGCGAAAACTACGTGCTGCCGCTCTCGCACGACGAGGTCGTGCACGGCAAGGGTTCGATCCTCTCGCGGATGCCGGGCGACCCGTGGCAGCAGTTCGCGAACGTGCGCCTGCTCTACGCGTACATGTACGCGCACCCCGGTAAGAAGCTGCTCTTCATGGGCAACGAGTTCGCGCAGCGCCGTGAGTGGGGCCACGAACGAAGTCTGGACTGGCACCTGCTCGGCGACGCGCAGCACGCGGGCATGCAGCGCCTGGTTCGCGATCTCAATACGCTGTATGCGCGGACGCCCGCGCTGTACGAACGCGACGCGGTTCCGGAAGGCTTTGCTTGGATTGCGCAAGATTCGGCCGCCAGCCTCATTGCGTTTATGCGCCAAGGCAGCGGGACCGAGTCGACGGCCATCGCGATCTGCAATTTCACGCCGGTCGTGCGCACCGATTTCCGCCTGGGCGTCCCGCAGGCGGCGGCATACCGTGAAGCGATCAACACCGATGCGCTGGCGTACGGCGGAAGCGGATTGGGAAATTTGGGGCGCGTTCGCGTGCACGACGTACCGTCGCACGGGTTTGCGCAGTCGGTCGTCTTGACGCTTCCGCCGCTGGCAGCGCTGATCTTGGTTCCGGAGCCCGCATGAAGGCGGCGCGCGCTGCCGTCTTGCCCGGGCGCCCCTATCCGCTGGGCGCGACCTGGGACGGCAGCGGCGTCAACTTTGCGATCTTTTCCGAGCACGCGGAGAAGATCGAGCTCTGCCTGTTCGACCGCCGCGGCAATCGCGAACTGCGGCGCGTCGTTTTGCCCGAATACACGGATCAGGTGTGGCACGGCTATCTGCCGGAGGCTTCGTCGGGCGACGTTTACGGATACCGCGTCTACGGACCGTACGATCCGCCGAACGGGCATCGCTTCAACCATCACAAGCTCCTGCTCGACCCGTATGCGAAGCGGCTCCTCGGAGCGCTACGCTGGACCGACGCGAATTTCGGCTACCGCGTCGGTTCGGCGCGCGCGGATCTTTCGTTCGACCGGCGCGACAACGCCGCGGCGATGCCCAAGTGCGTCGTGGTGGATACGGCGTTCACGTGGGGGAACGATCGCCAGCTGCACACGCGCTGGCCCGACACGATCGTGTACGAGCTGCACGTCCGCGGATTCACGATGAAACACCCCGGCGTTCCGCCGGAGCTTCGCGGCACGTTCGCGGGCCTGGCATCGCCGCCGGTCCTGGAACACCTGGTCTCGCTGGGCGTGAGCGCAGTCGAACTGATGCCGATTCACGCGTTCGTCGACGATCGGCGCCTGGTCGAAAAGCGCCTTCGCAACTATTGGGGCTACAACTCGATCGGCTTTTTCGCGCCCGATCCGCGGTACATGAGCGGCAAGTGGCTGGGCGAGTTCAAGACGATGGTCAAGCGCCTGCACCAGGCGGGCATCGAGATCATCCTCGACGTCGTCTACAACCACACCGCCGAAGGCAGCGAGCTGGGACCGACGCTTTGCTTTCGCGGCATCGACAACAAGTCGTACTACCGGCTCCAGCAAGACGCGCGTTTCTACGTCGACTACACGGGCTGCGGCAATACTCTCAACCTCAAGCATCCGCGCGTCATGCAGATGGTGACCGACTCGCTGCGCTATTGGGTGACCGAGATGCACGTCGACGGATTCCGCTTCGATCTTGCGCCCGCGATCGCGCGGCGCGACTTGGAATTCGATTGGTGGTCCAGTTCGTTCATGACCTCGCTGCAGCAAGATCCCATCCTTTCGCGGGTCAAGCTGATCGCCGAACCGTGGGATTTGGCGCGCAACGGTTATCAAATCGGAAACTTCCCGCCGGGATGGTCGGAGTGGAACGATCAATACCGCGACGGCGTCCGGCGGTTCTGGCAAGGAAACGACGGGATCATCCCCGAGCTCGCATCGCGTTTGACGGGATCGAGCGATATCTTCGACCGCGACGGCCGGCGTCCGCGTGCCAGCATCAACTTCGTCACCGCGCACGACGGCTTTACGCTGCACGACTTGGTCAGCTACGATCGCAAACACAACGAGGCCAACCTCGAAGAGAACCGCGACGGCATGAACAATAATTCCAGCTGGAACTGCGGCGTCGAGGGCCCCACGGACGATCCGGCGATCTGCGCGTTGCGCGCGCAGCAAAAGCGTAATTTGCTGGCAACGCTTCTGCTCTCGCAAGGAACGCCGATGATCCTTGCAGGCGACGAACTGGGGCATACGCAGCTGGGCAACAACAACGCCTACTGCCAGGACAACGACATCGGCTGGCTCTCGTGGACCGGAATCGAGGAAGACGACGCGGACTTGCTCGATTTCCTTCGCGCGCTGATCGCTCTGCGCAAGCGCCATCCCGTCTTCCGGCGCACGCGGTTTTTTCACGGTGCCATTACGCCGGAAGAAGGTCTCAAGGACATCAGCTGGATCGAGCCGGGCGGAAACGAGATGACGCCGGAGGCCTGGCACGATCCCTCGCGCCGCGCCTTGGGTGCGCTGCTGGGCGGCGATACCGGCGATCGCTTCGTCTCCCTGAGCGGCTACCCCGAGTACGACGACACGTTCTTGCTGCTCATGAACGCGCACGACCGCAGCATTGCATTTCGTTTGCCGCCCGCCGGGCGTTTCGGGGCGTGGGAACTGGTTTTCGAAACGGCGCGGCCCGTTGCACTGGCGTCGGGCGTGCGCTTCGACGTCGGCTCGGAGTACCTGCTGCGCTCGCGTACGCTTGCGCTGCTGGTCGCGCGCCTGCCGTCCGAACCGTCCGATGATCGATGAGCTGGCGCGGGCCGCCGGAATCCAACCCGCGTACACGGATGCATTCGGACGTGAACGGCCGGTGTCGCGCGAAACCAAACGCGCGATACTCGCGGCCCTCGGCTACGATGCGGCCGGTGAACGGCAAGCTCATCGCATCGCACGCGAGCTTCGCGCGCAGCGCGCCGCACCGCGCGACGGCTTCGCCGGCGAGCCCGCATTCGTTCCGCCCGAGCTCGAGCGGCGGCGTACGTGGGGTTTTGCGCTCCAACTCTACTCGCTGCGTTCGGCCGCAAACTGGGGCATCGGCGATTTCGGCGACTTAGCCCGTTTTGCGGCGGAGGCCGCCGGTTGCGGTGCGGGCATCGTCGGACTCAACCCGCTGCACCAGCTGAACCTGACCGAGCCGAGCTCCGCGAGCCCCTACTCGCCGATCACTCGCCTCTTTTTGAATGCGCAGTACATCGACGTGCCGTCGGCCTACGCGGTGCTGAACGGCGGCGACTGGGAGGCCGATGCATCGCTGCTGCGCCGCGCGCGCGAGTCGTCGCTTGTCGATTACGCTGCCGTCTGGGCGCTCAAGAGCGCCGCGTTAGTGCGCTTGCACGAACGCTTCCGCCGCGCGGACGGCCACCCCATGCAGGCCGCCTTTCGCGCGTTCTGCCGGGAGCACGGCGCACCGCTGCGCTCGACGGCGATTTATGAGGCGTTGAACGCGCACTTCTACGCCCGCAGCGCCGTGCACGGCTGGATGCAATGGCCGCTGGAGTACGCAGAACCCCGCGGCGAGGCAGTGCGCGCGTTCGCCCGCGAACACGAAAGCGCCGTTGAGTACTACGAGTTCTTGCAATGGCTGGCGGATATGCAATTGAGCGCCGCGGCTGCCGCCGCGCGCCCGATGACGATCGGACTCTACCGCGATCTCGCGGTCGGCGTGGACGCGAACAGCGCCGACGTCTGGTCCGATCGCGCCGCTTATGCACTCGGGTTGTCGATCGGCGCGCCGCCCGACGAATTGAACGCCGCCGGACAGGACTGGGGCTTGCCTCCCCTGCATCCGCACCGCCTCGGCGAGCGCGGCTTCGAGAGCTACGCGTCCGTCGTTCGCAGCAACATGCGGCATGCGGGCGCGCTTCGCATCGATCACGTTATGGGGCTGCAGCGCCTCTTCGTCATTCCGCACGGCGCGCCGCCGAGCGAAGGTGCGTATCTGGAATACCCGCGCGAGACGCTGCTGACCGTGCTGGCAGCCGAAAGCCGGCGCGCCGGCTGCCTGATCGTCGGCGAAGATCTCGGCACCGTGCCGCGCGGCTTCCGCGAACGCGTTGCGCGGGCGCGCATCTTTTCGTGCCGCCTCCTTTATTTCGAGCGGGATCCCGGCGGCGCGTTCGTCGATCCCGCCCGCTATCCGGCCGACGCGGTGGCCAGCACCGGTACGCACGACTTGCCGCCGCTGCTGGGTTATTGGGAAACGCTTGCGCCGGACGAACGCGCTGCGATGCAGGCCTTGCTGGGAACGGGCCCGCGCGACCGCGACGCGGCACTCGTCGCCGCCGCCTATCGAGCGCTCGCGCGCACGCAGGCGCGGATCCGCCTGGTACAAATGGAGGACGCGCTGCTCTGCCGCGAACCGGTGAACGTTCCAGGAACGACGACCGAGCATCCGAATTGGCGCCGCAAGCTTCCGGTCGCGCTCGAAGCGCTCGGCGATGACGCGGGGTTTGCAGCGGTCGTGCGCGCGGTAAGCGAATCGCGGCAGCGAAAGGAACACGCATGAAAGCCGTCGTCATGGCAGGCGGAGAAGGGTCGCGGCTTCGCCCGCTGACCTCGCGCCGGCCCAAGCCGCTCGCCCCGATCGCCAACCGCCCCGTGATGCATCACATCGTGGCGCTGCTCGCGCGCCACGGCGTCACCGAGGTCGTGGCGACGCTGCACTACCTGGCCGACGAGATCGAGAGCTATTTCGGCGACGGTTCGCGTGCGGGCGTTCGGCTCTCGTACGTCGTCGAAGACACGCCGCTCGGAACTGCCGGCGCGGTCAAACTCGCCGAAGATCGCCTGCGCGACGACGCCTTCGTCATCATCTCCGGCGACGCCATGACCGATCTCGACCTGACGGCGTTGATCCAGCACCACCGCGCCCAAGGGAACGACGCGACGATCGCACTGCAGGCGGTCTCCAATCCGTTGGAGTTCGGCGTGGTGATCACCGACGAGCACGGCCGGATAACGCGATTTCTCGAGAAGCCGTCGTGGGGAGAAGTCTTTTCGGACACGATCAACACCGGCATCTACGTGCTCAATCCCGAGATCTTCGAGCTCATGGAGGCCGGCGGCATCTACGACTTCTCCAAAGATCTCTTTCCGCGCATGCTGCACGAGGGTAAACGAATCGGCGGCTACGTCATCGACGACTACTGGACCGATGTCGGGAACCTGCAGCAGTATCAGCAAGCCAACTACGACGCGCTCTCGGGCGCGGTGAAAACCGATCCGATCGGCACCGAAATCTCCGAGGGCGTCTTCGCGGCCGAAGGTGCGCGCATCGATCCCACCGCGCAGATTACCGGACCGGTCCGCATCGGACGCAACGTGCACGTCGGACCCGGCGCGTCCATCACCGGCCCGTCGAGCATCGGCGACAATTCGACGATTTCGGCGGGCGCGCAACTCGAACGCGCGATCCTGTGGGAGGACGTCTACGTGGGCGCCGACGCGCAGCTGCGCGACTGCACGATCGCCAACCGCACGATCGTCAAGGAACGCGCCGCAGTCGGCGAGGGGACGGTGATCGGCGAGCGATGCAACATCGGCAGCGGCGCGACCGTGCGCGCCAACCTCAAGATTTGGCCGGATAAGACGATCAGCTCGGGGTCCATCGTTTCGATGTCGCTCATCTACGGCATCAAGTGGCCCGGATCGCTCTTCGGCGGAGCAGGCGTGAGCGGTCTGGCGAACTTGGAGATTACGCCGGAGTATGCGACGAAGCTGGGGCAGGCGTTCGGCACGTATTTGCGCGCCGGTCAAGTCGTCATGACCAGCCGCGACACGCATCCGGTCAGCCGCGTCATGAACCGCTGCATCATCTCCGGATTGCTCAGCACCGGCATTCACGTCCAGGATCTCCGCTCGTTTCCGCTGCCGCTCTCGCGGTTTGCCACACGCGCGGAAGGCGACGGCTGCGTGCACGTTCGGCTCTCCCCATCGGACGCAAATTCGCTGCTCTTCGAATTCTTCGACCGTAACGGCATCAACATCGATAAAGCGGCCGAACGGAAGATCGAGAACCTCTTTTTCCGCGAAGACTTCCGGCGGACGCCGATGGACGAAGTCGGTCTGCTCGATTTTCCCACGCGCGTGCTGGAGAGCTACAGCACGGCCTTTCTGGAGGCGCTGCAGGCAAAGGCGCTGCCGCGCGCGGGCTTTCGCGCCGCGATCGATTACGCGAACGGCAACGCCGCCCTCGTTCTGCCGCGGCTGCTCAACCGCCTGAACGTGGACACGATCGCACTCAACGCTTACTTCGACGACAGCCGGGTGCGCATCGACGAACAGGCGCGCGAGCGCCATCTCGAAGACCTGCGCGAGATCGTCCTCACGCTCAAACGCGATCTCGGAATTCTGGTCGATCACGACGGGGAGACCTTCTCGCTGGTCGACGACCTCGGGCGAATCATCACCGGCAACCGGCTCTCCGCGCTGCTCACGCTGCTCGTGGTGCGCAACTATCCGGACGCACGCATCGCCGTTCCGGTCACCGCGCCGCGCGCCATCGAGGAGATCGCACGCAGTTACGGCGCCGAAGTCACGCGCACGCGCAGCGACCGCCGAACGCTGATGGCGCTGGCGGAACGTCAGGGCAAGTCGCTGGCGTTTGCCGGGAGCGCGTCGTACGAGTTCGTCTTTCCGGAGATGCACCCGGCGCTCGACGCGCTGTACGCCGCCGCAAAGGTCCTCGAGCTTCTCGCGCAGGAGGCGCGCAAGCTCAGCGAGCTCGTCGACATGCTGCCCGATTGGAAAATGGCCTCGCGAAGCGTCGTCTGCCCGTGGGAGCACAAGGGGCGCATCATGCGCACGCTCATCAACGAGCAGCGAAACGGCAACATCGAGCTCTACGACGGATTGCGCGTGACGCGCGACAACGGTTGGGTGCTCGTGCTTCCGGACGCGTCCGAGCCGGCGTTCAACGTCATTGCCGAGGGTACGACGGGCGACACGGCAGTACGCTACGTCGACGCGATGGCCGCGCGCATCGAAGAGCTCGTGGCGACCTGATTCGGCCGGCTACGTCGCGGACGTCAGTTTCGCGTCGAGGATCTCGAAGACGCGAGGCCAGGCGTACCGGCGCGCGGTCTTGCGCGCGCGTTTGCGGATCTTCGCGGCGAGTTTGCGATCGTGAAAGAGCCTGAGCAGGGCCGCCGTCAGTTCGGACGGATCTCCGGTATCGCAGACGAGGGCGTTTTCGAACGGCCGCGCGTAATCCTCACCGGTCGATCCGCAGACCGGAATGCCGCGGCACGCCATCACTTCCAGGCCCACCAGCCCGAACGGCTCCTTGCCGCTGTTGGCCAAGACCGCTTCGACCGCGCCGTACAATGCGTACAGCGTCTCGTTGGGCAAGAAGCTGCGCAGGTTCACGACGTCCGCGCGCTCTTTCTTTAGCGCACGGGCCAGCTGCGCCGGCGTGCACTCCGCGACCGCGGCATCGGCAACGGTCAGCCCGCGTTCGAGCGCCCGCCCGAAGACCACGGTTTGGTACGCCTCCTTGCCGCCGCGCACGATCAGCTGCACTTTCTCACCCAGATCCCGCAGCTGCGCGACTGCGTCGATTGCCTGGAGCCAGCGTTTGTCGGGATCGTAGCGGCCGACTTTGAGCAGCGCCCGCCGTCCGGCCAAGGCGTCGGCGAGAACGGCGATTGCATCGTCGTCGACGCACTCCGGCAGCGATTCGGGAATGCCGTTCGGCACCACGAGCGCCTGCACGCCGCGCAGGCCCAACTCGAACTTCATATAGCGGCTGACGCCGGTGATGACGGCAGCTTCCTGCAGTGCGGAAAAGTCTATCGTCTCAAAGCCGTACGTATTGTTCGCGTTCCACACCAGCGTCGCGCTCTCGCGAAGGCCGGCCTCGAGCAGTTCGCGATGCAGGTGCAGCACCGCCGGAACCACTTGCCAATCCTCGGCCAATACCAGAACGCGTTCGTTGCGCTCGCGGGCCGCTTGCACGATCTCCGAAACGATGTATGGCGGCGCGCTCGCGGCGAAGTCCGAGATCTTTCCGCTCTCGCCGTCGTAGACGCCGCCGGGATGGAACTTCGAAATCCATTGGCACCAGCGGTAGAGCCGCACGTTGGGCTGCCACTGCTCGGTTCCGGGCTTGTCGGGATCGCCGATGAAGAACAGGCTCGTCCGAAAACCGCCGCGCCCCAGCGCCGCAGCGAGCTCCGTCGCCCGCACGCCCAGGCCGCCGACGAACGAATAGCGATCCGGACCTTCGAACGAAAGGATGACGACGTTGCGCGGCAGTTGAGTCGAGCGCGGCACAATCGCGGCATTAGCGGATGCCGCCGCCCGCGTCCTGCACCTAGGCGCGTCGAGAAGGCGCATCCAGCGCGGCTGCTCCTGCGACGGCAGTCACGGGAAAGACCGCGGATTGCAGTCCGCGCGGCCGATAGTATGCGGATTCGAGTTTGCCCTCCAGTGCCTGGAGGGCGGACGGTTCGAGCAAAGCAATGGCAGCGCCGCCGAAGCCTCCGCCGGTCATTCGCGCACCGTAGACGCCCTCGACGCTCCGCGCCGCTTCGACGACGGCATCGAGTTCCGGCGAACTGACCTGGTAGAGATCGCGCAGCGAGGCATGCGATTCGTCGAGCAGCCGGCCCGCGCGAACCAGATCGCCGGCGGCGATCGCCCGGACCATCGCCTCGACGCGTTCGTTTTCATGAACGACGTGCCGGCAGCGCTCGCGAATCGGCGACGGCAACTCCCGCGCGTTTTCCTCGAACGCTGCGACGCTCAGATCGCGCAGCGCGCGGATGTCGTGGCCGCGCTCGCGCAAGATCCTGACGCCCTCTTCACAGGCAACTCGCCGCGCGTTGTACTCGGACGACGCGAGCGCGTGCTTGACCAGCGTGTCGCACGCGGCAATTGCCGCTCCGGCGGGCAGCGCAACCGGCGTGGTTTCGAGCGATCGGCAATCGATGAAGAGGGCCGCACCCGCGACGCCGAGCGCGCAGACGAGCTGATCCATCACGCCGCTGCGGATGCCGACGTATTCGTGCTCGGCGCGCGATCCGGCCGCGGCGATGCGGTGCGCGTCGGGATCGATCCCCGCAAGCCGGTAGAGCGCCAGTGCTACGGCAAGTTCGACGGCAGCGGACGACGACAGGCCGGCGCCCAGCGGCAGATCGCCGCCGATCGACATGCGCGCTCCGCGATGCAGCGGCACCTCGCTCTGCACGGCGGCGGCAACGCCGGCAACATAGTCGGCCCAGCCGCCGCGCCGTTCGAACGGCCGGTCGAGCGCAATCGACGCCGACTCTGCGAACGCTTCGGAGTACACTTCCAGGGTGAGCGCGTCGCCGGGCGTTACCGCGGCCAGAGTATAGCGGTCGATCGCGATCGGAAGCACGAATCCGTCGTTGTAGTCGGTGTGTTCGCCGATGATGTTTACGCGGCCGGGCGATGCAAACAGCCAAGCCGGTCCGCCGAAGCGCTGCTCGTGCCTTCGGCGGAACGCGTCGACGTCGAACACGGCGCGCTAGGGAACGATCGCGACGACGCGGGCGGGAAAACCCGAACCGCCTCGCGCCTTGGCAAACGTCACCATCACGAGGGCGCCCGATTCCGGCACGGCCCCCAAATCGTCCAGCAATTCGATCTGGTAATGCCCGTGGTGCAAGATCCACGACTCCAGCGAAAAATCGTTGTGCGATGCAGCGACGCCGGGATCCGTGTCGGTGGTCTCATGCCCCGTCGCGGCCACATGACGCACGTCGTAGAGATACCGCAAGACCGGCATGCTCCAACCCGGATAGTGGCCGATTCCCTTGCGATCTTTGTTCTCCATCGCGTTTTGGCTGGGCCAGCGCTTCGCCCAATCGGTGCGCATCGCAACGAATGCGCTCTGCGGAATTGGACCGTGCGCGCGCTCCCATGCCCGCACGTCGTCCATCCGCAGAACGTAATCCGGATTGGCCGCGGCTTGCCGGTGGACGTCGAGTACGACCAGCGGCAGCAGCATCTGCGCGGGATCGATTTGGTCAACGGTCCTGCCGCCGGGCGCAAAGTGTGCCGGCGCGTCGACGTGCGTACCCCACTGCCCGACGTGACAAAACTCTTGGGCGAGAAATCCGTCTTTGCGGTACGTGTACAGCGTCGTCACGCGCTCGTTGGGGAAACCCGGCCAGTGCGGGATGCCAGGGGCAAAGGCGTGCGTGAGATCGACGAAGCGGTGCGCGTGGACGATTCGATACGCATCGAGCAGCGAATCGTTCGAAGCCTGCGCCGGCGCGCGCAGGCTTTGCACGGCCGTGCCTGCGGCGAATCCGGCGGCGAGCAGGAAAGCCGCGAATAAGGATTTCACTCTCCGGACCTCCGACTGCAGCGCTCAGCTGCGAACGCGTACGTACTCTTGGAGCTGGCGCCTGGCCTTCCGGAAGGCACTGCGGATTGCCGCAACCGGATCTTTGAACGCGGCCTCGGCTTGCGCGTCTTCGCGATTGATGAAGATGTCCTCGCCCGGAACGTTGAGCACGATGCGCGCGTGGAATGGTGCGCCGGCGCGGCGGTGCGCGTGCTCGACGACGATGCGCGCGCCGGAGATGCGCTGATAGAACCGCTCTAAGCGATCGAGTTCGCGCGCAATCAACTGATCCAAGGCCTCGGAGTGCTGCATGTCCCGGTATGAGATCTGCATAGGAATAGGCATATTCCGCCTCCAGGCCGCCAAGGTTCCGCCGCGGCGGCGATCCGTCCCGCCGTCCGTTCGGATCATCCGTTCGGCGGCTGGCGGGCCAAGCGCCGCTGCGCGTAGGATTGCAGCAGATGCTCCATCTCGTTTTGGCTGCGCTTTTCGCTGCGCCTCAATCTTCGGCCGCGCCTGCGGGCACGCCCACGCCTGCCCCGTCACCCGCGGCCTCGCCGACGCCCGTACCCGCCTTTGCGGCGGGTTACGACGTGACGCTCTTTGCGATCGACACGCAAGGATCGTGGAACTCGGATTTCTCCAACGCCCTGCTCAACCTGACCGCGAACGCCGGCAACCTGCACGGAAACGCAACGGTCGGCGAGTACAACTTCCCGACGGCCGGTTTTCCGATCGCGACCGATTCCGCGGCGAACGCCAATACCAGCGTATATTCCGTGATTCCGGTCGGTTCGGTGCAATACACCCTCGGATCGCACTGGAGCGTGGCGGCGGGCAAGTTCGCCGCTCTGCTGGGACAAGAGTCGCCGTTTACGTACCAAAACGTGAACATCCAACGCGGGCTGGGATGGGCGATGGAGCCGACGATCAGCCGCGGCGTCCAAGGCACGTACACGGGCGGCCCGTGGACGCTCACGCTGCAGTATAACGACGCGTACTATTCGGGCCGCGACCGCGCGTTCGAAGGCTTGATCGGATGGGCGCCGTCAGCGAACACGAACCTCCAATTCGCTGCGATCGTGCCGAACGCCGATGCCGGACCCAACCCAACGGTAAGCGTCGGAAACAAAGCGGAGTACGACTTCATGTACACGCGGCAGATCGGCAAACTGCAGCTGCTGCCGTACCTGCTGCTCGTCGACTCGCCGTCGTCGGCTAAACTCGGCTACAAGAAAAGCGAAAGCGCCTGGGCCGGCGTCCTGATGGGCACGTGGTCGTTCAATGCACCGTGGTCGGCCGCCGTGCGCTATGAGATCGCCCAGAACGGCAGCTCCGCCGGCGACACGGGCGCGAATGCCGATCTGATCGGCTTCGGCCCGGGCAGCGGAGCGCGCACGCTGACCGTCACGCCCACGCTGCATTTCGAAAACGGCGGCGTGCTGCGTTTGGAATATTCGACGGTGTGGCTTTCTTCGTTCGCTTCCGGCTTGGGCTTTGGTCCTGCCGGAACCAGCGGTACCCAAGAACGTATCGGATTCGAATTCGGAGTGATGCGATGATGCTGCTCGAGACCGCCATAGTACTTGGCACGATCGTCTTCTTCGTTCTGCTCGATTACTACGTGTACGGCTGCGAGAAGGTGTAGCGGTACGATGCATTTCGACGACGTGCTCGGGCTCGTGCTCACAATAGCCGCTACCGTTTATCTGTTTTACGCTATGCTTCGCCCGGAAAGGTTTTAAGGAGACAGCGTCATGACTGCTGCCGGATGGGCGCAGGCCGTCCTGCTCTTTCTACTGGTTTTGGCGGCCGTCAAGCCGCTCGGCACCTACATGGCGCGCGTCTTCGAAGGCGAGCGCACGTGGCTCTCCCCTCTCCTGGGACCGGTCGAACGGCTGACGTACCGGCTTTGCGGCATAGACGAACGCGAAGAGATGCCGTGGTACACGTACATGTTCGCCGTCCTGGCTTTTTCGGCGGTGGGTCTGGCGTTTCTGTACGTGCTGCTTCGTACGCAGCAATGGCTGCCGCTCAATCCGCAGCACTTCCCGAATATGGCGCCGGATCTGGCGTGGAACACATCGGTGAGTTTTATGACCAATACGAACTGGCAGTTCTATTCGGGCGAAAACTCGCTGAGCTACCTTTCACAGATGGCCGGCCTGGCGTGGCACAACTTCGTCTCCGCAGCCGCGGGCATCGCGCTTGCAATTGCCCTGATCCGCGGGATCGCGCGCACGACCGTCACGACGCTGGGAAACTTCTGGGCCGACCTCACGCGCGGCGTGCTGTACGTCCTGCTTCCAATCTCGATCGCCGGATGCCTGATCTTGGTGATGCAGGGCGTCCCCCAGAATTTCAACGCGTACCGCACGGTGACGTCGGCGGAAGGCTTCACGCAAACGATTACCGGCGGTCCGATGGCCTCGCAGGAAGTCATCAAGGAACTCGGGACCAACGGCGGCGGCTTCGTCAACGCCAACTCCGCGTCTCCAAACGAGAATCCGACGCCGTTCTCGGACTTCTTCGAGATGTGGCTGATCCTGGCGATCGGCGCTGCGCTGACCTACACGTATGGAAAGATGGTCAAGGATACGCGCCAAGGCTGGGCGCTCTTTACCGCGATGTCGATCCTGTTCTTCGGTGCGCTTGCCGTCGTTTATTGGGCCGAGGGCGCAGGCAACCCGCTGATGCACGGGCTCGGCATCGCCGGCGGCAACATGGAGGGTAAAGAGGTGCGCTTCGGCATCGCGGCCTCCGCGTTGTGGGCGAACGTTACGACGGCAACGTCGTGCGGCGCGGTCAATGCGTGGCACGACTCGTTCACCGCGCTGGGAGGCCTCGTTCCGCTGGTGAACATGCAGCTCGGAGAGATCGTCTTCGGCGGCGTCGGCAGCGGTCTTTATGCGAAGTTGATGTTCGTCGTACTGACCGTGTTCATCGCCGGGTTGATGGTCGGGCGCACTCCGGAGTTTCTCGGCAAGAAGATCGAGCGGCGCGAAGTCACTTTTGCAATGCTCTCGATCCTCGTCACGCCGCTGCTCGTGCTCGTTCCGACCGCGGTGGCGGTCGTGATTCCGGCGGGTCTAGCAACGCTCGGCAATAACGGTCCGCACGGCTTCTCCGAAATTCTCTACGCCTTCACCTCGACCAATGCCAACAACGGAAGCGCGTTCGGCGGTCTGGGCGGTAACCTGTTCTACAACCTCACGACCGGAACGAACATGCTGTTCGGCCGGTTCGCCGAGGTCATCCCCGTGCTCGCGCTGGCCGGCGCGCTGGCCGGGAAGAGGGCACTGCCCGAAGGCCCCGGGACCTTCACGACCTACTCGCCGATCTTCGTCGCGCTGTTGATCGGCACGATTCTGATTGTCGGCGCACTCACGTTTCTTCCCGCGGATGCGCTCGGCCCGATCGTCGAGCATCTGCTCGATCTCCAAGGAAAGACGTTCTGATGATCGCTCCACGCCGCATTGAGCGCCGGCCGAAGGCGCGCTCGCTCTTCGAGGGCGCGATCGTGACGCGCGCTATAGGAGACTCGTTCAAGAAGCTCGATCCGCGCTGGCAGGCGCGCAACCCCGTCATGTTCGTCGTCGAGATCGGCTCGGTCGTCACCACCGGCTTCTTCGTTTACGATCTGGCCTCGCATAGCGGGCACCCCGGCTTCGACTTTGCGATTGCAGCCTGGCTCTGGTTCACGGTGCTTTTCGCCAATTTCGCGGAAGCCGTCGCGGAAGGCCGCGGAAAAGCGCAAGCGGACTATTTGCGCCGCACGAAATCCGACACGATCGCAAAGCGCTTGAACGAGGCGGGGCAGATAACGCCGGTGCCCTCGACCGCGCTGCGCAAAGGCGACGTCGTGCAAGTCGACGCCGGCGATCTCGTTCCGGCCGACGGCGACGTTATTAAAGGCGCGGCGACCGTCGACGAATCCGCGATCACGGGAGAATCGGCGCCGGTCATTCGCGAATCGGGCGGCGACCGCAGCGCCGTTACCGGCGGCACTCGCGTGCTCTCCGATCAGATCGTCATCCGCGTCACGACGAATCCGGGCGAGAGTTTCCTGGATCGCATGATATCGCTGGTCGAAGGCGCACAGCGCCAAAAAACGCCCAACGAGATCGCGCTTTCGATCCTGCTCGCCGGACTGACGATCATCTTTTTAATTGCGGTTGCCACGCTCGCACCGTTTTCGATCTACGCCGGCACCAAGCAAACGCTGGTGGTGCTGATCGCACTGCTCGTCTGTCTGATCCCGACGACCATCGGCGGGCTGCTCTCGGCGATCGGCATCGCCGGCATGGACCGCGTCATGCAGCGCAACGTCCTGGCGATGAGCGGCCGCGCCGTCGAGGCCGCGGGCGACGTCGACACGCTGCTGCTCGATAAGACCGGTACGATCACGTTGGGCAACCGCCAAGCCGTCGAAATCATCCCCGCATCCGGAATCGACGCAAAGGATGCGGCGCGCGTTGCGTACGTCTCCTCACTGCCCGACGAAACGCCGGAAGGGCGGTCGATCGTCGCGCTTGCGCAACGCGCCGGCGTGGAGGGCGGGGGAGAGTTGCCCGCCGGAAGCA
This sequence comes from Vulcanimicrobiaceae bacterium, assembly GCA_035652755.1. Lineage (GTDB taxonomy): Bacteria > Vulcanimicrobiota > Vulcanimicrobiia > Vulcanimicrobiales > Vulcanimicrobiaceae > DASRDE01. Next base: position 22,107 of record DASRDE010000200.1, read on the forward strand.
CGTTCGTGCCTTTTAGTGCGTACACGCGCATGAGCGGGGTTGACATGAACGGCACGCGCATTCGCAAAGGCGCGCCCGACGCGATCCTCAACTGGGTTCGGGAGAACGGCGGCCAGCCCGCAACCGAATTGGCCGCACACGTCGAGCGGATCGCCCGAAGCGGAGGCACGCCGCTGCTCCTAGCGCGCGACAAGATGGTGCTGGGCGCAATCCATCTCAAAGACATCCTCAAACCGAACATGCGCGAACGTTTTGACCGGCTGCGTTCGATGGGCATCCGCACGGTCATGATCACCGGCGATAATCCCCTCACGGCTGCAGCGATCGCCTCGGAAGCCGGAGTCGACGATTTTCTCGCCGAGGCCACGCCCGAGACGAAGATGGACCTGATCAGGCGAGAGCAGGGCTCGGGACGTTTGGTCGCTATGACGGGCGACGGCACGAACGACGCACCCGCGCTCGCGCAAGCCGACGTCGGCGTTGCCATGAATTCGGGAACGCAGGCGGCTAAGGAAGCGGCGAATATGGTCGATCTCGATTCGGATCCGACCAAACTCATCGAGGTCGTGGAGATCGGAAAGCAGCTGCTCATGACGCGCGGGGCGCTGACGACGTTTTCGATCGCCAACGACGTCGCAAAATATTTTGCCATTTTGCCCGCGATGTTCGCCACCGCCTATCCGGTCATGAACGTGCTGAACGTCATGCGCCTCACGACGCCTCAGAGCGCGATTCTCTCGGCAGTGATCTTCAACGCGCTGATCATCATCGCACTTATACCGCTGGCTCTTAAAGGCGTCCGCTACAGGCCCCGCGGCGCGAGCGCCGTTCTCCGGGAGAACGTCTTGATCTACGGCGTCGGGGGAATCGTCGCGCCGTTCATCGGCATCAAGCTCATCGATCTCGTTTTGGCTGCCTTGCATCTCACGTAAGCAGGAATCAACGTCATGCTCAAACACCTCGGCACGTCCGTCCGTCTGACCCTCATCACCGTCGTGATGGTCGGTTTGATCTATCCCGTCGCCATCACGGGCATAGCCCAAGCGATCTTCCCGGCACAAGCCAACGGATCGATCGTGGCGGTCAACGGCAAACCCGTCGGTTCCGGCATCGTCGGTCAATTGTGGACCAAGCCTCAATACTTCCACGGACGTCCGTCGGCGGCCGGGAAAGGCTACGACCCGACGAACACCGGCGGAACCAATCTTGGCCCGACGTCCAAGAAGCTGATCGACGCGACCAAAGCCGCCATCGCGCAAGTGCGAAAAGAAAACCCGTCGCAGGCTGCCGCGCCTCCGGCCGATTTGGTCACCTCCAGCGCGAGCGGTATCGACCCGGACATCTCGCCGGAAGGCGCTTACTATCAGGCGGCGCGCGTCGCGGCCGCGCGCGGCATTCCCGTCGCTCGCGTCGACGCCTTGATCGCGCAGCACGTGCGCGGACGTACCTTCGGCTTTATGGGCGAACCGCGCGTCAACGTCCTCGAGCTGAACGTCGCGCTGGACGGAAAGTAACGCTACTCCTGGCTCGGATCGGATCCGCTTTCCGACAAACGCGCCAGGACGAGCAGCTCGCGCGCGCCCGCTTCCAGCAGCCTCTTCGCAAACGGGCCGCGTTCGAGCCAGCGAGGATTTCGCAGCGCACCGCCGACCGCGACCGTCGTTTCCGCGCGTTCGCGCGCCACTTGGAGGACGCGCTCGGGTTTGTCCGTGCCGGTTTGGCGAATCCACGTGCCGTTGTACCGCCTGGTTTCCGCTTCGAGCATCGCCACGACGCTTTCGTCCGCGCGTTCGCGCCGATCGGTGACGCAGACGACGGCGAATTCGGTACCCAGTCGGCGCGCGATCTTGGCACAGCGGCCGATAAAGGCGGCGTCTCCTTCGCGCGGTGCGACGGTGAGGAGCAGACGCTCGAACGGCGCGGTGCCTCGCGCGCGATCCTTCGCGGCGATGGCTTCGCGGACCGCCAGCTCGCGCAGCGCGCGCAGATTGTTGATCCGGAAGAAGTTGCTCAGCGCGGCGTCGATCCGCTCGGCGGGATAGATCTTTCCCTCCCGCAGCCGCTCGCGCAACGCCTCGGGCGTGATGTCGATGAGCACGACTTCATCGGCCAGCATGAGAATCTCGTCCGGAAGCGTTTCGCGCACGTCGGTGCCCGTCAGCCGCAACACGGCGTCGGTCAGCGCCTCGAGGTGCTGCACGTTCAACGTCGTCAATACGTCGATGCCGGCCCGCAGGATGGCAAGCACGTCCTCGTAGCGTTTGTGCGCTTGGAATCCCGGCGCGTTCGTGTGAGCGAGTTCGTCGACCAGGACGACTTTGGGTTTGCGCGCGATCACCGCATCGCGATCCAGCTCCTCGTACGTGATGGAGCCGGCGGTCACGCGCTTGCGCGGAAGGATCTCCAAGCCTTCGAGAAGAGCGGCCGTCTCCGCGCGGCCGTGCGTTTCGACGTAGCCGGCGACCACGTCCACGCCTTCCAGCTGCAGCTGGTGGGCGCGGTCGAGCATCGCGTACGTCTTTCCCGAACCGGCCGCCGGACCGAGAAAAACGGTAAGGCGTCCGTATCCGCTGCGAGAGCGATCGCCGAAGACGCGCGCGGTTCGTTCTTCCGGCGGTGCGGCCGCGGTCAAATACGTTTGACCGACGCCGACGATGAATACGTCCCGATCGATGCGCGCATTGGCCAAGCGGCGCGCGAGCGGGCTGAGCGGAACGGATAGCAATGAGGCGCGCAGCTCCGATACGTCCGCATTTCGCGCTCCAAAATCGCCCGCGAGCACTTCGGCATCCAGTCCGCGAGCGACCGCCTCGGCGTCCTCGATCAAATCCGGCGGAGCGTAGATCAAGAACTCCAGATCGAGGGCGCGCGCCATTGCCGCGGTGCGTTCGAGAAACGGCTCTATGGGTATGCCGGGAAGCACTAATGCCGCGGCGGCCGACGCCGTGCCCGCAGCGACGGCGGGAATCGTGAGCTCGTCGATCGTTCGCAGGAGCAGTTCGCGCAGAACGTACAGCGTCCGATCGCTGAACGCACCGTCGAGCGCGCGCTCCACGTCCTGCGATTGCACGACTTTTCCGGAGCGAAGGCGGCTTTTGAGCAGCGCCGGGGAGACGTCGAGCGCGATCACCTCGTCCGCTTCGCGCAGGAACGAAAGCGGCACGATCTCCCGCACCGGGTATCCCAGTGCCGCTTCCGCGACCGGGGCCGCCGTTTCCAAATGCGCCACGTTGAATGCGCCCAGCACCGAAATTCCCGCGTCGCGCAGCGCGAGCGCGTCCTGCCACCGTTTGGGATGCACCGAACCGGGCAGGTTGTCGTGCGCGAGTTCGTCCAGTATTAATGCATCAGGGTGCATCCTGACGGCCGCGTCGAAGTCGAACTCGGGGAAGCGTTCGGCGTCCAGCTGCGCCATCCGCGGCGGCACGCGCGGAATGCCGGCCGCCAGTGCTTCCAGCTCGGGGCGCCCTTTGAAATCGATCCAGCCGATCGCGACGTTTTTTCCGCCGGCGCGCAGACGGCGCGCATCGTCAAGCAGGCGGCGCGTCTTTCCCGCGCCGGGCGCACTGGCTATGTACACCAGGAGCCGGGCACGCACGCGCAGTTCGTCCAGGTACTCCGAAGCTTTGCGCTTGCGCCGTTCCTCCAGGTCCTCGGATCGGCGGGCCATAACCTCACTTCTCACCGCATGGTCATAAAACGCCTGCCGCTGGTTCCCGCGCTCTGCTACGCGCTGCTGCTGGCCGCGTGGATTATCGATCTGTTCACGCCGCAGCTCTTCGTCGCGGCGATTTTGCTCAACGGTCCGATCGCCCTGAGCGGCCTTGCGCTGAGCACGCGCTTGACGACGTCCCTTGTCGCCGCCGCGGAGCTCGCGAACGTCGTATCCGGCTACGTCAACGGCGTGCAGGCCGGGCATCACTGGGACAGCATCGCCATAGGCGACCGCTGTTTGGCCGCGGCCTCGTTCTTGCTCGTGGGCTTTTTGACGATTCGCGCTCAGGAACAAGCGCGCGACGCCGGATCGGCAACCGAACGCGCGCGGATTGCAGCCGGCGAGAAGGCGCTGCGGCGTTCCCTGGAAGCGGTGCGCTCGACGCTCAACGTCGACCTGGTTCTGCGTGCGATTGCGCGCGAAGCGCGCCGCCTCTTCGACGCGGACGAAGCAATGGTCGTCGTTCGGGCGTCGGCTCTGCACGTTCCGGACATCTACCGCGTCGACCGCGCGGCACGCGACGTCGCGATCGAACGGACCGCACTGGATCCGCCGACGGCTTCGTTCCTCGAACGCTCGGCCGAGGACGCAAAAACGATCCGCGCGGCGGACGGCGATCCGGTTGCCAACATGGTGCTCGAGGCTCACGGCGCCGCAAATGCCATGTACGTGCGGCTGCGCACCTCGCAGAACGCGGTCATCCTCATCGTCTTCTCGCCGCGTGCGTGGCGCGGAGCCGAGCGAATGCTCCAAGCTTTTGCAGACGCAGCCTCCGTCGCGCTGGATCAGGCGCACCTCTTCATGCAACTGGGCTACCGAAACGAACAGATCGCCGCGCAACGCGACGCGCTCGAGCGCAGTACCCGCGTGATCAGGGACATCGTGTACGCGCTCGCGCACGACCTGCGCACACCGCTTTCCGCGGCGAACCTGACCATGCGCCAGGCATTGGAGGGCCGCTATGGCGAGCTTCCCGAGGCCTACCGCGAGATTCTGCGAACGACGCTGGCCAGCAACGAAGACGTTCAGCGTTTGGTGGAAACGCTTCTGCTCGTCGCGCGTTTCGAAGCCGGCGAAACGTCGACGCGTGAGGAGTCGGTCGACCTGAGCGCGCAAGTCGTGCGCGTGCTCGACGAGCTTCGCCCGATCGCCGAACTCAAAGGCGTGCACCTGCAGGCGCAGGCTCCGCCCGGAGGGGTCATCATGGGCGACGACATTGAATTGCGGCGCGCGATCACGAACCTGACCGCAAATGCCATCGAAGCCACGCCCAATAACGGGACCGTGTGCGTTCGCGTTGCTCGCGCGGACGGCGAATTGCGGGTGAGCGTCGAGGACGACGGATACGGCGTTCCGCCCGATCGCCGCTCGCAACTCTTCGAACGCTTCGGCAGCGGCGATCGCGCTGCGGGCGCGGGCAGCGGCCTGGGCTTGTACATCGTTCGCCTGATCGCGCAGCGGTACGGCGGCGACGTGACCTACGCGCCTCGCGAATCGCGCGGAAGCATCTTTACGATCGCGTTTCCCGAAAAGCAGCAGGCCGCGCATGAGTGAGCGCGCGCGCGTGGCCATCATCGAGGATCACGCGCTCACGCGCGCCGGCCTGCGAACCGCGCTCGCGGGCGAATTCGACATCGCGGGCGAGGCGGCCGACGCCGCGGCCGGCTACGACCTGGTGCTGCGCGAACGTCCGGACGTCGCGATCGTCGACATCGGTTTGCCCGACGAAGACGGCATCTCGCTCACCCAGCGCATTCGCGCGGCGCAGCCGTCGACGCACGTCGTCATCGTGACGATGATCGATCTGGAGCCGCAGGTCATCGCGGCGCTCGCCGCGGGTGCGGACGCGTATTGCCTCAAGAACAGCGATCCCGAACGGATCATCGAGGCGGTTCGAATTGCAGCCGAAGGCGGCGCCTACTTCGACGCGCGCATCGCTCACGTCGTTCTCACGCGGTTCGCCCCGCGCGAACAGACGCCCGGCGACTCGCCGCTGACCGCCCGCGAGACCGAGATCCTGCGCATGATCTCCGAAGGCCGCGGAAACGCGGAGATCGCGCAGCAGCTCTTCATCGGGCTGGGGACGGTCAAAGGCCATATCCGCGATATCATGGAGAAGCTCTCGGCGTCGGATCGCACGCAGGCCGCCGTCGTCGCGCTGCGTCATGGCTACATTTAGAAAGGCGTATCCGCGCTCCGCGCTGCACGCCCCCCACACGGCCGGCACTGTGCACTTCCATGTGCGTGTCGGCAGGCTCGCATCCTGCTCGCTCCAAAGCGCGTGGGGCCCCCGCCTTCGGCCCCTCACCATCGCCATCGGATTCAACGCACTCCGGAAAACGTGTGTAATAGAAAGGCGTATCCGCGCTCCGCGCTGCACGCCCCCGTGTGTAATGAACCGCTCGCCTGTATCGGTGCGTTAACGATGCGTAAAGGCGTGCGATTTCTCAGGAATCGCAGCCGTTATAAAGGCCGTGGGGGAGCCGCGGCGGCGCTCCCAGAAAGGCGCACACGGCATGAAGAGACTCTCCGGGCTGATGTTCCTATTGAGCCTGCTGTATGGTTGCGGGGGACCGGGCTATTTGCCGTACGCGCCTCATGCGCTCAATCCGGATCAACTGCACGCGCTGGTCTCCGACGCGTCCGCGCGCAACGGCGTGCCCGTCGGCCTGATCAATGCGGTCGTGATGGCGGAGTCCGCCGGCGATCCGTCCGCCGTAAGCGTCGCGGGGGCGCAAGGTCTCATGCAGCTCATGCCCGGAACCTCCGCATCGTGCGGCATCTCGAACCCGTTCGATCCGCAGGAGAACGTGCAATGCGGTACGCGGTATCTGCACGGTCTGCTCGCGCGCTACAACGACAACGTGGAACTCGCCGTCGCGGCGTACAACGCCGGGCCCGGTGCGGTCGATCAATTTCGCGGCATTCCGCCGTTTCCGGAGACGCGCGCATACGTCGCGCGAGTGCTGACCGCCTACCGGAATTACTAGCGCCGGAGCGTAACGCATGGCGACGATGAGCGGCGCGCGCTCGGCGCCCATCGGTCCGCTCCGCCGGTTACGCCTTCCGATCCTCGACACGTATCTCATTGCGGAGTTCCTTCCGCCGTTCGCGTTTGCGTTTCTGGCCTTCTTTTTGTTTTGGGGCTTCAATATTTTCTTCTTGGCCGCCAAATACATCATCGAGGCCGGCGCTCCGGTGAGCTTGGTGATGCAGTTCCTGATCTACCGCATCCCGCAGTCGATCCCGATGGCGTTTCCGTTCGCGACCTTCTTCGCGACCCTGCTCGGCATCGGCCGTCTCATGGGCGACAACGAGGTCAACGCCTTGCGGACGTCGGGCGTCTCGCTGGCGCGCTTTGCGCTTACCCCGCTGGTCTTCGGCATCGGCATCTTTTTGTGCACCTGGGCGATGAACGAGTTCGTTGCGCCGCGCTCGGTCGAAATCTCGACGCGCACGTTCTACCAGATCGTCTATCATGCGTCGACGCTTCCGCTCGACTCGCAAATCTACCGGCGCGACCCGATGACCGGCAACGTCATTTTCGTCAACAACGTAGCACCCGATCATCAGTCGATGAACGGCGTGCAGATCTTCGAACCGGGGCCGCGCGGCTACTGGAGCCGCAGCATTCAAGCGCAGCTGGCTCTGGTCGCGGGGCCCACGCTGCTCATGAAGGATGCGATCGTCGTGCAGTACGACGAGCGCGGATACGCGCAAAAACAGTACGAAGCGCATAACCTGCGCGTCGGATTACCGCTCGGCGAGAGCGCCGAGCAGTTCATCAGTACGACCAGCGCCGACCCGTGGGCGATGAACTCGGCGCAGCTTGCCGCTCAAATTCGCGCGCTGCGTTCGCAGGGAATCGGGGGCGAAGCAGTCGGCAACCTCGAGACGAGCTTGGCGGACAAACTGGCCTTTCCGTTCGCTGCCGTCGTCAGCGTGCTGATCGCCTTGCCGATGGCGATCCGTTTTGGGCGCAAGGGTCGCGTGATGGGCATGGCGCTGGCAATCGTCGGCTTCTTCGTCTATTACATCATGACGGTTGCCGCGTCGGTGTTCGGCAGCACCGGGAAAGTGGATCCGTACGTCGCCGCCTGGGTGCCCAACGCCGTCTTCGGCCTGGGCGGCATCGCGCTGCTGTGGAGCGACGAACACTAATGGCCCTATACAGCGGGGCGCGTTCCTCATCCATGGGATTGAGCCGGCTGCGCCTGCCGCTGCTGGACTCGTACATCCTGAACGAATTGATCGGGCCGTTCCTGTTCGCGTTCGTCGCGTTTTTTATCGCCTGGGGCCTGAATTATTTCTTCCTGGCCGCCAAGTACATCCTCACGCAAGACGCGCCGTTCTTCTTGGCGCTGCGCTTCGTCGTGCTGCGCATTCCGCAGGCGATCCCGATGGCGTTTCCCTTTGCGACGATCTTCGCGACGCTAATCGCGATGGGACGCCTGGTCGCCGACAACGAGATCAACGCCATACGCACGTCGGGGATCTCGCTCTGGCGCCTCGCGGCCACGCCGATCCTGTTCGGTGCTGCAGTCTTTATCTTCACGTTTGCCATGAACGAATTCGTCGCGCCCGCGACGATCGATCTCTCCAACCGCACGTTCTACCAGATCATCTATCACACCGCGGCGCTCCCCATCGAACCCGGCGTCTTCAGCAAGGATCAGGACACCGGGAATTCGTTCTTCGCCTCCAACATCGCGCCGGACGGCCGCACGATGGTCGGCGTCGAGATCTTCAAGCCTGGGCGAGTCGGCGGATGGAACGAGACGATTCAAGCCAAGACCGCCCGCGTGGACGGCGCGACCTTGGTCCTGCGCGACGCGATCCTGACCTTCTACAACGCGCAGGGCTACGAAACGTCGCAGACGACCACGCCGGAGTTCCGCATCGGCCTGCCGCTTGCCGAGAGCGCGGCTCAGTTTGTTAACAGCAATACGAGCAATACTTCGACCATGAATTCCCGGCAGCTGGCCGCGCAGGTGAGCTCCATGCGCTCGCAGCAGGGCATGGGCGGGCAGGCACTGGGCAATCTGGAGATCAACCTGGGCGACAAGTTCGCCTTTCCCTTCGCGGCCGTGGTCAGCGTGCTCATCGCGCTGCCTTTGGCGATCCGTTTCGGGAAAAAGGGGCGCGCGATGGGAATGGCTTTGGCCATCGTTGCGTTCTTCGTCTATTACGTACTGACCGAGGCCGCGTCGGTCTTCGGCACCACGGGGCGCGTCAATCCGTATCTTGCGTCGTGGTTGCCCAACATCGTCTTCGGCCTGGCCGGCCTGGGTCTGCTCTGGAGCGACGAACACTGAAGATACGCGCGATCCTGTGCTTGCTCGCGTTCGCGGCAAACGCAGCGCCCACGGCGGCAGCGGCGCCCGTTTCGTCGTTCGACGATCCGGATTCTTTGCGCGTCATGCAGCTGCTCAACGGACAGAGCTGCGCCGCGCGCGTTTCGGGCACCCGCGAGCTCGTCGCTCAGGTCACCCCGTTTCCGACCCCCACGCCGTTTCCGACGCCCACCGCACCGGGGTTACTTCCGCCCAACGGTCCGCTCTACGCCACGCCGTTCCCGTTCTTGGGTCCGGGCATGACGCCGCCGCCGATTCCGACGCCGCTGCCCAACGCGAGCGGCAGTCCCGGACCGGTCTTTCTGCAGCGAAACGGCGCACCGCCGACGGTCGCGCCGGCCCGCCCCTTCACCTCGCCGTCCCCGTCACCCACACCGAGCGGCGTTCCAACCCTTCGCCCGGGCTACATGGCCGTGCTGGCCGACAAAGTCGTGGGAAGCAGCAAACCCGGCGTCCCGGGCGATGCGATCGGCAACGTTCACATCTATTATCAAGACGAGGTGATGGTCGGCGACCGCGCCCACTACGACGGCGTTAAAACCATTACGGTCAGCGGGCATCCGTACATCATCAACAGCGCGCAGAACAGCGTGCTTTATGCCGACCGCATCGTGTTCGACACCGTAGCGCAGATGGCGTACTTGTATCGCGGGCGCGGCGAGAGTACGCAAGGCGTCGAGACCGGCCTGGTCTACTATAGCGCGGTCGATATGCGTTCGGATCAGCACGGCGTGGCGCACGGCAACCTCACGAGCGTGACGACCTGCGAAAATCCGCGCGGCGGCTACCACATTACCGGAAAGAACATCGACGTCTATCCGAGCGATAAAATCGTCATCACCAAGGCGATCTTGTGGCTGGGGGCCGCGGCGGTCTTCTTTCTGCCGCGCGTCGTCATCCCGCTGCGCACCGTTTCGGACGAACGCCAGCGCACGCAATTCTTCCCCGACGTCGGCTACAACCAGCTGCAGGGCGCCTACGTCCGCACGCGCATCGGTTTCGGGCGCGACCAATACTACTACGGGACGTACGACGTCGAATTCTACACCAAACAGGGAACCACGCTGGGGTACAGCGGGCAGCTGACCAAGAAGAACGGCAAGCGCGTCACGCAGATCAACTTCCAGCGGGTCGAGAACCGCCTGCCGGGCAGCGCGAGCACGTCGTACAACGCGCAGATCCAAGATCAGGAGAACATTTCGCAGACGCTCCGCGGCCAGCTGGGCTTCACGTATCAGGGCGCGTACGGCCCGTACACGAATTTCCCGGCAACCGAGCAGTACAACGCCGCGGTCGCGCACACGTCTACCCGGGGCGACAGTCAGTCGTACACATTTTCGCGCAACATCACGGCCGGTCAGGCCAGCCAAGAAGCATACGGATTTACGGACTCCCGCATCTTCGGCCCGGAGATCAACAACAGCTTCAGCCTCGCGCTCAGCCATAGCGAGAGCATGTACGGCGGCCTGACGTCCAACTCGACGGCCACGATCAACGATCTGCTCCACTGGTCGAGCCGCACGGCCGACTACGAGCTGAACTACAACAAGACGCTTGCGGCCAACCCGTTCGGCATCGACAAAGTCCCCGAGCTCCAAATTCGGCCGCTGGAGTTTCTGCCGCGGTTCGTCTTCCCGGTTGCGCCCACGTTTACCATCGGCGAATACAGCGAAGCGGAGACCGCGCCGTACGGGCGCGAGATCACCGCGCGCTCCGACCTGGCGCTGGACATCGGCCCGGCACTCTATCACCTCTACGGAAGCGACTTCAGCGCAACGTTCAACGTCAACCAGTACTACTATGGAACCGGCGACGCAAAGGCCAGCATCGAGCAGACGATGACGCTCACCTCGCCGATCGGCCGGCACGTCGTCAACACGATCAACTACAACGAGCAGAACTTCAACGGTCCCTCGGCGGTGCCGTTTTCGACGCTCGACGTCCAGAGCGGGCTGAACACGAAGACCGCGACCGATCTCGTGCGCATCTTCAACGGCGACATCTGGAACCTCGAGCTCAGCTTTGCCACGCAGTTCAACATGATGGCGCAGCCCGTAACCTACGTCTTTACATCGCGTCCGTCGCCGCGCTCGTACTTGACGCTCTCCGGAACGTTTAATCCCGGTCCGGGGAACGGCTTTTTGACTACGAACTTCCAAGTGGTCACGCCCGCGGGGCGGGACACGTGGGTGAACTTCCTGGGCGATTTCAATTGGAAAGAGAACGGGCGCATCGAGAACAAAAGCATCGTTCTGAGCCACATCATCGGCAATTGCTACGAGATTCAAGCCGCCTATAATCAGCCGTCGAGCACGTTCAATCTGACGGTAGACATCCTCGCGTTCCCGTCGCACGCGGGGCAGCTGCAGTTGAACACGTCGGGAACGGTCGTTCCGTCGAGTTTCAACGGCACCGGTTTCTGATAAGGCCGTCATTTAGCGCGAACCGAAGGACCCGTCAGCTGCTCTGAGTAAGGGTCTTCGACTGCGCGCTTTTTGCGCGCTCGCTTCGAGAACACTCGTGGGAGGCCGCTATGTTCAAACGTGCCGCATTATCTCTATTGATTCCGGTGCTCGCCGCGCTTTGCGCGTGCGGCGGCGGCGCCGCGACGCCCGCCGCAAGCGCTGCCGGCGCGGCGCAAGCCCCCGCCGGTACTTCCGGGATGCAATCGCTCGACACCGCGCCCGCTTCGAACGCGCAGATCGTCTATTGCGAACAAACGGGCGGCAAGTACGAGCTGCGAAACGCGGTGTACGGAACCAACGGCCCCAACCCGCTGCCGCTGGCGAACTGGGCCGGCTTTTGCAGATACACCGCCAAGGACACCTCGCGCATCTACATTAAAATCGACACGCTGTACGCCGTGAAACCCACGCTGGCCGTGCTCGCCTACCTGGCAAAAATCCCGACCGGAACCTGCCAGGGCAACCCCGCGTCGTGTTACTGCACGCTGCTGGGCGGCTCCGATCAGTTCGGCGGAACGACGGGAGCGGGCGGCGGTTGGGTGCTCAAGAATTCGCCCGACCCCACGCTCGAAGCGTGCATCTTTCCGGATCTCTCCTCGATCGATTCATGGGGCCTGGCCTACCACGCGAACAACATCATTCGCGGACGGGACCTCTCCAAAGTGGTCCGCTACGGCAAGTCATCCTGACGGGCGGACGTCGATATCGGTAAACGGATTGCCGTCGACGTCGAAGATGCGCGCGGCGCGGTGAAAGCCCGGGCGCTGCAGCGGATGGTCGGTATCGGTGACGATGAGCGTACCCGGCGCGGAACACGCCGGGTCGTTCACGTCATCGAACCTCTCGATGGGGTCGCCGGCTAAATAAAACCGCTCGTACGCGGCGATCTCGTACCACGCCGGCCGCACTGAGAAGCAGACGCGCTGCGCGCCCGGACTCAATAATCGCACGCGCGCGAACATCGCCGCCGTTCCCGAATCCCACGCGTTCGAGTTGGTGTGCACGTATCGCGTGAAGTAGAAGATCGCAAAATTCAGCACCGAGTACAGCGCGAGCACGGCCGGGGCCATCGGTATGCCGTATCTCACGCCCTTTAGCCATGACGAGCGCGGCTGCCACCTGCGGATGTCCCGGTAGACTCCCCATGCGCCCAAAGCGGCGTAGATGCAGAAGATCGGCGCCCCGGCGAGCGTGCGCGGCGCATTCGGCACGCCCTCGTTCGTGAGCGCGCCCCCGAGCGGATAGGCCGCCAGCCAGAGCAGCAGCCACCAGCGCAATGGACGGTCGCGCACGAGCGTTTGCGAAAAGGCGACGCCCAATGCAGCCAGGGGCA
>DASRDE010000201.1:0-2465 GCA_035652755.1 Vulcanimicrobiaceae bacterium
CACGTGGTCGAGGTGCGGCACGGGTTTGACGACGTGTATAGCGAGCCGTGCCCCGCGTGCGGTTCCGCGCTCAAACGCGTGTTCAATCCGGCGCCGATCGTGTTCAAGGGGTCCGGCTTTTACGTGACCGATTCGCGCAAGAAAGAGGCGCCGGCCAAAGAGGCGGCGCCCAAAAAAGAGCCGGCCAAAGATGCCTCGTCATCTTCGTCGCCGTCGTCCGAGTCCGCCGCCTAACTGCTCATGAGCGCCTGGACGTGGGTGCTCGTCGCACTCTGCGCGCTGGGAGTCCTGCTCGCACTGGTCCCTACTATTGCGGCCGCCGGCCTTGCGCTGCGCACCAAACGGCGCATCGAAGCACTGCGTCAGAGCCGCCTAGCATTGTCGATGCAGTCGCTCGCGCTGCAGGCCGAGCGCTTTTCACGAATCTCCGCCGACGCCGCAACCCTCGGTCCGCGCGCGCAAGCGGCGGTTGCATCGATGCGTTCGAGCGCAGCTCAGCTTCGGTTAGTCGATGCTCAACAGTCGCTCGGTCACGCGGGCGCCGAATTGCAGTCGCTCGCATGCGACCTGCGCTAGCGTTTTAGCTCTCCGGCTTGGGCTCGTTGCCCTCGGGCGGCTCCCATTGCCACCCGGGTGCGCCGCCCGGCATCGGCGGGATCCCCGGCATAGGGGGCACTCCGAACGGCGGGGGCTGCAGTGCCGCATCGCTTCCCGGAATCGCAAAGGGCGTGCCGAAGGGCGGCGCGGCCGGAGCTGCGGGTTCGCCCGGCATCGGCGGCAATCCGAAACCGGGAACGGGCGCCTGAGCGGGCGGAACGCCCGGCGCGGGTGCCGCGGGAGCTGCAGCCGGGGCTGAAGGCATCGCGGGCGGCGGGGTCCACGCAGGCGCTTGCGCCGGCCGCGCAAGCGATTCGGGAACGGGCGTCGCGCTCTGCGCGGCGCGCGCCACGGCGGGCGTCGGCGTCGGCTCCTCGCGCGGCGTGAAGATCGGCTGGGGCAACTCCCCGGCGGCAGCACCGGTAAGCACGAATCGCGCCGGCGGAAGAATGAGCGAATCGGAACGCCGGGCGATCGTGCGCAGCTCGTCGAGTTCTTCTTTGGGCGCGTCCTCCACGGCCATCGTGTCGAGCAGCAGTTCGATCGTGTCGCGCAAGTACTCCAGCGGCGGGACCTTCGCAAAGGCGAACACGTGCTGCGTAACGTCGGCCTTTACCGCTTGCAGCAGTTTGCGCCAGTACTCGAGCGGCTGATAATACTCGAACTGCCCCAGCTCGCGTTTGGCCTGCGAATACAAGCGCGCGATGCGTTTGCCCAGCGCGTCGGCCGGCGGCCCAGGTTCGACGATGGAGAGCCGGTTCGACACGCGGGCCAATTCCGAAACGATCTGCGCGTGAAAGAGCGGATCGGTTTCGTGCAAATAATGAAACGCGACGGCCAAATCGAACGCGTCGTTCTTTGCCGGAATGAGCGACGTGCTGCCTTGCAGCAGGGCGGCCCCGAGGTGTTCGAACTTGCGCGCGACTGCCTCGCGAGGCTCGATCACGGTGACGTCCGCTCCCGCGGCGACGGCGCGTTTGACCCAGCGGCCGTCTTCGCCGAACCCGCAGAACAGCACGCGCTGGCCCGCGTCGATCACCAGCGCGTCCCAGATTAGGTTTTCGATGTAGCGCGACTCGCGATCGAACTCGTCTGCCGAGTAGCGCGGCGCGTCCATCATGCCGCTTGCGCCTCGCGCAGCGCGCCGACGAAATCCGGAAAGCTCACCGCGATTGCCGCCTCGTCGTCGATTGCCAGGTCGCCCGCTCCAGCGGCCAGAACCGCCGCGGCCATCGCCGTGCGGTGATCGCCGTGCGTTTCGATCGTGGCCCCGCTGCATCGGGGCGTTCCGCCGCGCACCAGCAGGCCGTTCCCGGCGGCCTCGGCGCGGATGCCTGCGGCATTCAACAGCCGTTCGATCGCCGCGATGCGATCGGATTCTTTCGTTCGCAAGTCCTGCACGCCCGCAATCTTCGTTTCGCCGGCCGCAAAAGCCGCTGCAACGGCCAAAACGGGGATTTCGTCGATCGCGCGCACGGCCGTCTGCGCGCCGACCGAGATTCCGCGCAGCGCCGCGGATTCCACGGCGATGTCGGCGACGGGTTCCCCGCAGCGTTCGCGCGCGTTTTCCAGGCGAATCTGCGCGCCCATCTCGATCAGCGCGTCCAGCAGACCGGTGCGCGTGGGATTGACACCCACGTCCTCGATGACGATGCGGCTTCCGGGCGCAATTGTCGCCGCGACCATAAAAAACGCCGCGGCGGAAAAATCGCCGGCAACGTCCACGTCGCCGAATTCGCGCGGGCCGCTCCGCAGCTCGACCGTCGTTCCGTCGAACGAGATGTCCGCACCGAAATACTGCAGCAGGCGCTCGGTGTGATCGCGCGAGTGCTTGTCGCCCAGCGTGGTCACGGCCGTACCCGAGAACA
>DASRDE010000202.1:0-2538 GCA_035652755.1 Vulcanimicrobiaceae bacterium
AACGTCGTGGCGTACTCCTCGCCGACCGCGGCCACGACTTGCGATACGAAGAGCAGCCCTACGGACCACCCCGCCCACGCGACGAACCGCTGCTCCACGCCGCGCGCAGCGCCATATGCCAACGCGACGCACACGAGCGACGCGGCGTACGCCGCATCTTGGGGCAACGTCCATTGCGGCTGCGTGAAGAGACCGACCGGATCCAGCGTAAGGAAGGTTAGACCGATAGCGATCGCTACCCCGACGCCGGCAGCCGCAGCGGCCAAGAGATACGCGCACGCCATTGCGGCCTTTCGCGCTGCCGAGAGCGGCGGCGCCAGGGCAGATGCAAACGTCGCGAAAAGTGCGATCGGCAAAACATAGGCGATTTGCCACAGGAATTGCAGCACGGCAGCCGCCCACGGCTGCGCGACCGCCAAGTCGTACCCCGACGCGCTTTCGCCGATGACGAACGCGGAAAGCATGAGCGACAGGATGCTCGCGTCGCGGCGGCGCGAAGCGCGCCAGGCGATGACGCCGGCGAAAATGCACATGAGCAAAAGGCCGCCGTGGTAGGTGCGGTTCGAGATCCGAAGCGCGCGTGGGATGTGCGCCGAGGCCATGGGCTCGGGTGTCCCCCGCAACAACAGAAACCGCGATCCCCGCGCGATCCAAAACGTAACGGGCCGGTTCGCGATGGGCGCTTCGAACAGGCCGTATCGGTCGAGCATGCCGTAGCGGCGCAAATCCGTCAGGTCGCCTGGACGCAAACCGGCTTTCCACGCCGATCCGCTGCGATCGACGGCAACGACCCGCACGCTGTACGGCGTGCTTCCCGCGCCGAACGTCGCTCCCCAAAAACC
The DNA here is from genome assembly GCA_035652755.1 of Vulcanimicrobiaceae bacterium. GTDB lineage: Bacteria > Vulcanimicrobiota > Vulcanimicrobiia > Vulcanimicrobiales > Vulcanimicrobiaceae > DASRDE01. The sequence goes on from DASRDE010000202.1 coordinate 843, forward strand.
CAGCAGCGGAACGACGCCCAAATATTCGGCGATGCTCGCGAGCGTCAACAGACCCGCGAACGCGGCTGCGCCCGTCAGCCAGTACCGGCGCGCTACGGGGCTCATGCCAAGCGGTTCGACGCGCTCGTGCGGGCATCCTGAGCGGCGCGTCTTTCCGGTCACTGCATATATAGACAAATTTAATAAATCGCTCTATACTTGGAGCATGACGGCTTCGGCGGCCCTGCTTCGCCCTTCCGGCGTCCTCGACGATTCGGCCGGCCTTTCCGGTCCGGCCCTCCGCACGTTCTTTTCCATCGCCGAACGCTGGCAGCTGAGCGCCGCAGAGCGTCAGCGGCTGCTGGGCCTTAAAGCATCGACCTACTACAAGTATCAGCGCGATGCGGCAAACGCGCAGCTCTCGCGCGACACGCTCGAACGCATCTCGTACATCCTGGGCATCTACAAGGCGCTTCAGATTCTTCTGCCGCGGCGCGAAGCGGCCGACGCGTGGATCCGGCGCAAGAACAGCGCGGCCGTCTTCAACGGACACGCGCCGCTGGATTTAATGCTCGCGGGAAGAGTCAGCGATCTCTATCTCGTTCGCCGTTATTTGGACGGCGAGCGCGGATGGTAACGCACCTCGACTGGCATCCCGCCTTTCGCATCATCCCTTCGGTTTATCCGCCCGTCGACGTCTATGCCGGCGTCGTTGAACCCCGCGATCGGGACGCGGTTTTGGCGCTCGAAGCCGCGACCAATCCGCGAATTCTCACCCAAGCGGGGGAGCTTTCTCTGGTGCGGCCCGAGGAGCGCCTTCGGGGCGAGGACGCCGCCGTCGTGATGGCCGCATTCACGCACACCAAACCCAGCCGGTTTTCCGACGGCGCGTACGGCGTCTATTACGCCGCGCACGACGAGGACACTGCGATCGCCGAGACCGCTTACCATCGTCTGCGCTTCATCACGGATGCGGGACTGCAAAGCGAGATCGTGCACATGCGCGTGTACAGCGCCCGCATCCGGGGCGCGTACGACGACATCCGCAAGAAGACGCGCCGCTCGCGCCTGTACGACCCGAACGACTACGGCTTCTCGCAGCGCTACGCCCGCGCGCTCTTTGAAAAGAACCGCGTAGACGGCATCGCCTTTCGGAGCGTACGGCGGTGGGAAGGCGAATGCGCGGCGGTCTTCCGCCCGCGCTGCATCTCAAACGTCCGTGTCGAACGCCACCTGCAATACCGCTTCGAAGGCGGCCGCTTCCTGGGCGCCATGGAGATACGGCCCGCTTAGCTCAACGTCAGCTGCATCCGTAGAAAATCGAGCGTCACCGCGTAATGCTCCAAATACGTGTGTGAGATCGTCCCTGCCGGCCGAAACGGAAACATTGCCAGAGGCGAACCGCTGGGCGTGTACGCACCCTGGATGTCGCGCTGGCACGCGCTGCTCAGGCAGAGTTCGTCGGCGACCACCGGAATGAACGTCACGGCTCCGCCACCCCCGATACCTTGGCTCGCGCGATCGGGAAACGTCCGTACGTGCGCGGCGTCGATGGTCTGCTTTTCCGGGCCGAAACCGCCGCCGGCCAAACCCGAATCGACGAGAAACAGCTGTCCGCCCACACCGTTGACGCTGCCTTCGGCAAAGATGAAGTGGTCGCCGGCCAGCCACATCGGCATCGAGACGCCGGCACCCGCATTTGCCGCTTCTTCCGTAC
>DASRDE010000203.1:0-2741 GCA_035652755.1 Vulcanimicrobiaceae bacterium
TGCCCTCGACGCCCCCGCCCGCGAGCCTTCCGCCTGCAACCGGCGAGGTTCGCGCTTCGGCGCAGGCGCGCCGCATGGCGAAAAAATTCGGCATCGATGTCGCGCGCGTGCGCGGCTCGGGTCCGGACGGTCTGATTCTGCGCGGCGACGTCGTCAAGCAGGCACCGTCTCTCCCGCGCGTCTCGGACGGAAAAGCGCGCGTCGAAATGCCGCCGGTTGCCGCAGGTGCGGCAGTAACGCCGCTCAAGGGACCCGCGGCCGCGCTTGCAGGCTACATGGAGCAGAGCCTTTCGATTCCGACGGCGACGAGTTTTCGAACGCTGGCCGTCGACGTGCTCGATGCGCGCCGCAAGGAATTGAACGCTGCGATTAAAGCGGCGGGCCGTTCGGAAAAGATCTCGTTCACGCACGTTATCGCCTTTGCGCTCGTGCGCGCCGCGCACGAGTTGCCGTTCATCACGTACCACTTCCGCCGCGACGGCGATCGTCCGGTTCGCGTCGAACCGGGCGTGCATCTGGGCTTGGCAGTCGACGCCGAACGCAAAGACGGCTCGCGTTTCCTCGTCGTTCCCGTGATCAAGAACGCCGACACGCTCGATTTTTCCGCATTCCGCAATGCGTACGAAGAACTCGTGCTCAAGGCACGCGAAAACAAACTGGGAGCGGACGATCTGCAAGGCGCGTCGTTCACGCTGACCAATCCGGGCGGCATCGGCACCGTCGCCTCGGTGCCGCGCTTGATGACGGGTCAGGGCGCGATCCTCGCCGCGGGCGCGATTGGGTATCCTCCGGGCTTTACCGGCGCGAATGAGGACGCGCTGCGTTCGCTCGGCGTGAGCAAGATCATGCAGATGACGTCGACGTACGATCACCGCGTCATCCAAGGCGCTCAATCCGGCGAGTATTTGAAGCGCGTCGACGAGCTGCTGCAAGGCAAAGACGGATTCTACGAAGCGATCTTCTCCGCGCTGGGCGTCTCGGCCGGCCTGGCTCCGCAGGTCGCGGTTGCAGCGATGCGCAGTGCGGCACCCGAACGGACGGCCGCACCTTCGGGAACCGCTGCGCCGTCGGACGAGATGCTGCGCGCGGTCGCAGCGGGCATGGCGATCGTCGCCGCCTATCGCACGCATGGACATTTGGCAGCGACGCTCGACCCGCTGGGCACGCCGCCGATCGGCGATCCGTCGCTCGAACCGGCCAATTGGGGATTGACTCCCGCGCTGCAAGCCGCTATCCCCGCGTCGGTGCTGCGCGTGAAAGTTGCGGGCAACACGTTGGCGGACGTGCTGCCGCGGCTTCGCGAGACCTACAGTTCGACGATCGCATACGAAGTCGAGCACATCGCCAACACCGAGCAGCGCGAGTGGCTGCGCGACGTCATCGAATCCGGCAAGCACAAAGTCGTGTTGAGCAACGCGCAAAAGATCGACGTGCTGCGGCGCCTCACGCGGGTCGAGGCGTTCGAGCGCTACCTGCGCAAGACGTTCCTTGGTCAGAAGACGTTCTCGGGCGAGGGGCTGGACGTCGTCGTTCCGATGCTCGAAGAGCTGCTCGAGATGCTCGCGCGCGACGGCACCGCGAACGCCGTGCTAGGAATGGCGCACCGCGGCCGTCTGGCGACGATCGCGCACGTCGTGAACCTGCCGTACGAAGAGATTCTGGCCGAGTTCGAGGCGGCACACGAGCGCGGAGAAGTCCGCGGCGGCGAAGACGTGACCGGCGACGTGAAATACCACCACGGCGCCCACGGCATCTATCAAAACGCCGAGGGCAAGAGCATCCGCGTCACGCTGGCCAATAATCCCAGCCATTTGGAAGCGGTCGATCCCGTCGTGGAAGGAACGTCGCGCGCGCTCCAGACCGATCACAGCGTTCCGGTGCCGATTCATGACGAGCGCAAGGCCGTGCCGGTGCTCATCCACGGCGATGCCGCGTTTATCGGGCAAGGCATCGTCTCGGAAGTCTTCAACCTGCAATCACTGCCCGGCTATGCCACCGGCGGCACGATTCATATCATCGCGAACAATCAGGTCGGGTTCACCACCGACCCGCGCGACAGCCGCTCGACGCGCTACGCGTCCGACTTGGCCAAAGGCTTCGACGTGCCGATCGTGCACGTGAATGCCGACGACGTCGACGCGTGCATCTGGGCCGTGCACTTAGCGGTCGAGTTCCGGCGGCGATTCGGCCGCGACGTGCTCATCGACGTCATCGGGTATCGGCGCTTCGGGCACAACGAGCAGGACGAACCCGCGTACACGCAGCCGGCGATGTACGATCGCATCAAGAGCCATCCGACCGCGCGCGAGCTCTTCGCGAATAAGCTGGTGGCACAGGGCGTTCTGAGTAAAGAAGAGGCCGACGAGCTCGTCGGGCAAGCCACGTCGCGCCTGCAGGAAGCGCACCGCGCGGTCAAAGGCCATCGCGATCTGGCCGGGATGCTTGCCAAGCTCGACATCAAGGCGCCCGTCGACGCCGCGCCGCTGGCGAAGGTCACCACCGATCAGCTGCTCGCGTGGAGCGAGGCGCTGGTGAGCGTCCCTGAGGGCTTTGCCGTCAACAAGAAATTACAGACGCAGTTCGACCGCCGAAAAACGTTGATCGAACAAAAGGGCATCGTCGATTGGGGCATGTCCGAGTCGCTGGCCTTCGCATCGCTGCTCTCCGAAGGCACGCCGGTACGGCTGACGGGCCAAGACACCGAACGCGGCACGTTCAGCCATCGGCACACCGTGCTGCAC
>DASRDE010000204.1:0-2478 GCA_035652755.1 Vulcanimicrobiaceae bacterium
CTCCGTTCCGCTTCCGCGTAACCGCTTCGAGCGGATGACGCGAACCGTGTGGCACGTGTACCGCGCGGCGTTGGAAGAGCGTGCGGACGTGTACCACTTTCACGATCCCGAGCTGATGGGCGTGGGTTTGGCGCTGCGGATGCGCGGCGCGCAAGTCGTCTTCGACGTGCATGAAGACATCCCGCAGGATATCGCCGACAAGCCGTGGCTGCCGGGCTGGGCGCGGCCCGCGCTGGCTGCCGCCTCGACCGCCGCCTTACGTCTCCTGCAGCGCGGCTACACGGCCATCGTCACCGCGACCCCTGCGATCGCGCGGCGCTTCGTGCACGGCCGCACCGTCGTCGTAGCCAACTATCCGTCGCTGGACGAGATTCCGCGGCTTTCGCCGGTGCCGTTCGAGCAGCGGCCCAAGGCGGCGATCTACCTCGGTGCAATCACGGAGCTGCGCTGCATCGAGGAGATGCTCGCCGCGATGCTTTCGCCCGAATTGGCGCCGGGCACACGCCTCACGCTTGCGGGCACGTTCGAAACGCCGGAATTGGAGCGGCGCGTGCGCGCGATGCCCGGCTGGGCGCGCGTGGACTATTTGGGCTTCTGCCCGCGCTCGGCCGTCGCGGCGGCATTCGAAACCGCCCGAGCCGGGCTGCTGCTCTTCCGCCCGGCCGCCAACCACGAAGAAGCGATGCCGACCAAGCTGTTCGAATACCTTGGGGCAGGCCTGCCGGTGGTGATCTCCGATACGATGCGCTGCAGCGCCATCGTTCGTGAGAATCACTGCGGGATCGTCGTGAACCCGCGCGACGTCGGTGCCATTGCGCGGGCGGTTTCGTACTTGGTCGAGAATCCCGCCGTGGCACAAGCGATGGGGGAACGCGGACGAGCGATCGTCGAGGAGCAGTATCAGTGGACGAGCGAAGCGCAGAAACTGATGAAATTGTACGCCGAGATCGCGTAGCGGTCACGGCGGTTATCGCCGCGTACAACGAAGAAGAGTACATCGGCTCGTGCATCGCGGGTCTGCTCGCGCAGCAAGCGGTACCCGGCGATTTCGAGATCCTCGTGGTCGACGGGATGAGCACCGATCGCACCGCGGACGTGGTCCGCAGTTTTCCCGAATACGGCACTCGCGTTCGTCTGGTCTACAATCGCCTCAAGTTGCAGGTTTACGCGTGGAACATCGGCCTGCGCGATATGCGCGGCGAGTATTTCGCGATGATCACGGCGCACGCGCAGTATGCGCCGGATTATTTGGCCCGCTGCCTGGAGACGCTCGAACGCACGGGTGCCGCAGCCGTCGGCGGCGTCCCCCATGCCTCGGGTGAAGGCTGGATCGGCCGCGCCGTGGCTTGGTGCATGTCGACGCCCTTCGGTGTCGGCGGCGCCCGTTTCCGCTACCTTCGCCGCGAAGAAGAGTGCGACACCGTTCCGCTGATCTTCGCGCGCCGCGACCTCATCGAGCGCTTGGGCGGATGGGACGAATCGATCGCTTTCGACGAGGATTCCGATCTGGCGTATCGCATTCGCGCCGCCGGCGGAAAGCTCGTCGTCTCTCCGTCGATCCGGCTGCGGTATTTCGTGCGCCGTTCGCTGCGCTCGCTCTGCAAGCAGATGTTCCGCTACGGCTACTGGCGGCGCTTCACGCAGCTCAAACATCCGGGCGTCGTGCCCGTCCGCGTCCTTGCGCCCGCCGCGCTCGTCGCGGGCTTTGCCGCGTCGGCGCTGCTGCTGTTTACGCCGCTTCGCATTCTCTCGGGCGTCATACCGGGAAGCTACGCCGCGTTCTTACTGGTTGCGATGCTTGCCTCCGCGCCGCAACTCGGACCCGGCGCCGTGTGCGTGCCCGCCACGCTCGGCGTCATGCACGCATCGTACGGCGTGGGCTGGTGGAAGGCGTTTGCGTTCCTGCATTCAGCGCTTTCCGGTAAACGGCGTCGTAGCCTCGCGCGCTGACGTCCCAGGTCAGGTGCGTTCGCGCAAACTCTCGTGCCGCGAGCGCCATGCTGGCGCGCAATGCGTCGTCGCTCAAGATGCGGCGCAGAGCGGCTGCCAGCGGCTGCGCCGACTGCGGCGGCACGAGTAGCCCCGTACGCCCGTCCTCGATGATTTCCGGTATTCCGCCCACTGTGCTCGCGACGACCGCGCGCTCCGAAAGCATCGCCTCGCACACGACGTTGGGCAAGCCCTCGGAGTAGCTGGGCAGCGCGACGGCATCGGCGGCGGCAAAGAGCGCGCCCACGTCGGGCGGAGCGAGATGACCGAAGAAGCGCACGTCCACGCCGTCGCGGCGCGCGAGGTCGTCGAGTCCCTGCCGGTCCGGGCCGGTTCCGGCCAACGCCAAGATCGGGCGGTCCGCCTCCAGCGACGCGGCCGCAGCGACCAATTCGAACAGACCCTTCGCGCGTATGAGCGCGCCGGCGAACGCGACGACACGGCGGTCCGGCGGCAGCCCGAAACGCTGCCGAGCCTCGGGCATCTGCT
>DASRDE010000205.1:0-16465 GCA_035652755.1 Vulcanimicrobiaceae bacterium
GCTGATTCCCGACGGCACGTACACGGCGACCGTCGAGAAAATGATCGACAACAAGCACCTGCTCGTCAAAATGAACAACGGCATGGAGACGACGCTGACGACCGACCGGGCGAACGTCGACTTCGGCAAGGTCAAGACGAACGACAGCATCAAGCTGTCGCTGATCAAAGGTCAAGTCGCGGTCTACCAAGTCCAACACTAGCCCCCGCGCAGCGACGTGAGACCCCGCGCAGGCGGGGTTTTCTCATTCGCCTTTGAGGGCGGGCTCGTACCGGACGACGGGAGTTCCGGGGGCGCGCAGGTCGACCAAGGAAATCTTCCGGCCGCGTATCGCCGCTTGCGAAAGAATAGGCTGCACCAAGGCAGCCTTTTCCGAAAGATCGGCATCGTCTCCAAGTAACAAAACGACGCCGCCCGCGGACAGGGCCGTCAATTCGTCGAAACGGTAGAACCGCAGCGTCTCGACAGCGACGTGCTGCGCGGACAACGTTACGTAGTCGTCGCGCAAACGAACGGCGTCGCGCGCACGCAGAAACGTACCGGCGCCCGGCTCGCTCGCGTTCCGCAGGATCAGGCGCGGAAAGTCTCCGCCCGGCCGTCCCGGCTGCAACACCCGAAGGTCGCGATCGACCAACGCGCTCCCGTCCGCGAAATCCATCACGGCAAAGGGCCGGCGTTCGGTGATTTCGATACGCACGTCCGCCGGAAGCCCGCGGTGCACCGTGGCCTTGTCGACGTAGGGAATCGCGGCGACGCGGTCCGCGGCGGCTCGGGCGTTCTGCAGCCAAACGTTGACGTCCGGCGCAATCGCGGCCCGTTGAAGGATCTCCGTCGTCGAAACGACGCGATTTCCGCTGACCGTGACGTGCTTGGGCCAAAAGCCGGGCCACGACGCGGCCCAATAGCCGGCGCCCGCGAATGCAGCAATCAGCACGCCGATCAGGAGCCAGAATGGGCGAAGCACTCTTGCCGGTGAGTTCGCCTTTCGGCGCGCTGGCCGGCGCTTCACGCCAGCGCGTACCGTTCGATCGCTTCGGCCACGCCGTCGTTGGCTACGTCGGAAACGACCGCATCGGCGACCTGCAGCAGCTCCGGCGGCGCCGAACCCATCGCGACACCGAAGGCGGCTGCCGCCAGCAGCGGCGCATCGTTCCACGAGTCGCCGATTGCGATCACGGCGCTCATCGGTATGCCCAAACGCAGCGCGACGGCCTCGAGCGCCTTGCCCTTGTCGACGCCCGGATTCATCACTTCAAGAAAGTGCGGCATGCTTCGCGTGACGTATGCGCGATCCCCGAACATCGCTTTGACCACGGGCAGATGCTCGGCCACCACGGGCGGATCCGCAACGATGACGGCCTTCGTCGCGTCCCACGTTTCGAATTGCACGCGCAGCGAGGGCACAACGATCGGTTCGACGCCGCTGATGTGCGCGTACCGATCGGAAAAGCGGTTGCGCTCCTCACAGTAATAGCGATCGTTTGCGTATAATTGCAGATGCAGGCCGTTCGCATGCGCGTAGTCGTCGAGTTCGAGCGCGCATGCGTTGCGCAGGGGCGTGTCGAGCAGAACGTCGTCGGTCACCGGATCGATGACTGCCGCTCCCTGATAGCAGACGAGGGGGGCTTCGAAGCGCAACTGACGCACGTAGGGAAGCGTGGAGCGGTACATGCGCCCGGTCACGACGCAGCCTTCGATGCCGCGATCCCGCATGCGGGCGATCGCGTCGAGCACGCGCGGCGCCAGAATCTTTTCCTCGCCCAGAAGCGTCCCGTCCAAATCGAATGCGACGAGCCTGGGAGCGCTGACGATACCCCTCACAGCGGAAGGCCTTCGTGCACGTTCGACGAGCCGAAGATGCGTTCGAGCTCCAACCGGGCGCGATAATCTCCGGCGATTCCGCGCGGCAATCGCTGAACGCGGTCCGCGATGCGCACCATCACCGGTACGGTGCCGGGCCATTCGTCCAGCACTGCGGCCAGCCGGTCGACTTGATCCCTGGTGTTTACCGCCACGTGCCACCCGGCGGGCTGCGGAGCATGCGCGGGGCGTTCGAACGCCTGCACGTCGCCCGCGCTGACCGAGAGTTCCACCGGGGTCTCTTCACCAGCAGGGCCGGGGCGTTCGCGCAGCCGCAGCCGCCCTTTGACTATGAGAATGCGATCGCTTTCGAAGAGGCCTTGGACCTGCGGATAGAGCTTGGAGAACACGACGACCTCGATCGTTCCGGTCGTGTCCTCGAGCTGTGCGATGAGGATCTGCTGTCCGGCTTTGGTGAGCGTGCGGCGCACGCCCGTGACCATCCCGGCGACGGCGACGAACGAATCGTCGGGACGCGAGCGCAAATCTTTGATCGGCACCGCGCCGGTTCGCGCGAGCGCGTCGGTCACGTCGGCGAGCGGGTGGCCCGAAACGAAGATCCCGAGCGTCTCCTTCTCCCATTGCAAGGTCTGCATGGTCGACGGCGGGGGCACGAGCGGCAACGACGGCGCCAGATCCAGCGCGGCCGACGTCGACTCGCCGAAGAGCGATGCCTGTCCGAGCAGCGCGTCGCGATTTTCCGCCGCCGCGATCTCCAGCGCGAGATCGAGTGCCGCCAATTTCTGGGCGCGATTTCCGGGCAGGCCGTCGAGCGCGCCGGACTTGATCAGCGCTTTGAAAACGCGCCGGTTTGCCAGTTTGCTGTCGACCCGTTTTGCCAAATCGAAGAGGTCGCGGAAATTGCCGCCGCTCTCGCGCGCGGCAAGCAGCAGCCGCACCGCCGCCTCGCCGACGCCCTTAATTGCAGAAAGCCCGAACCGGATCTGCGCTCCGACGACTGCGAAGTCGAGCAGCGAGGCGTTGACGTCCGGCGGCAGCACGGCGATCCCGAGTTTCTTGGCTTCCTCGATATACTCGACGAGCTTGTCGGTCTTGTCCTTGACCGACGTCATCAGCGCGGTGAAATACGGCAGCGGGTAATTGGCTTTAAGGTACGCCGTTTGGTACGCGACCCACGCGTACGCCGCCGCATGCGATTTGTTGAAGCCGTATCCGGCAAACGGCTCGATGAACTCGAAGATCTTCTTGCCCAGCTGCTCGTCGATGCCCGAGTGCTCTTTACAGCCCGCGATGAACTTCTCGCGGTAGATCGGAATCTTCTCCTTCTGCTTCTTACCCATGACCTTGCGCAGTTCGTCCGCTTGCCCCATCGTGAAGCCCGCGATGTCGCGCGCCATCTGCATGACCTGTTCCTGATACGCGGCGATGCCGTAGGTTTCGCGAAGAATCGGCTCGAGTTTTTCGTGCAGGTACTGCGGCTTGGTCCGCCCGTGCTTGTTGCTGATGTATTGAGGAATCCAGTCCATCGGTCCGGGGCGGTAGAGCGCGACCAGCGCGATGATGTCGTTGAAACTCGACGGGCGCAGCTCGGTGCAGACGCGGACCATGCCTTCGGATTCGAGCTGGAAGACGCCAACGGTCTCGCCGCGCGAGAGCATGTCGTACGTGCGGGGATCGTCGTCGGGAATCTTGGCGATGTCGAAATCCGGATTGGTCGTGCGCCGAATCTCTTCGACCGCGTCCTTCATCACCGTCAGGTTGCGCAGCCCGAGAAAATCCATCTTGAGCAGGCCGATCTTCTCGACCCAGACCATGTCGTATTGCGTGTTGATGCCGGCGTCGCTGCGTGCGAGCGGCGCGTACTCCACGAGCGGTCCGGCCGCAATGACGACTCCCGCGGCATGGGTCCCCGCGTTGCGCGCCAGACCTTCGATCGCTTTGGCGGTGTCGAGCAGGCGCCGGATCTCGGGCGAGCTCGAATAGAGCATCTTCAGATCGGGCAGCTGCTCGAGCGCCTGCGCGATCGAAAGACCGCCCGGGCCGGACGGTATCATCTTGGCCACGCGATCCACGTCGGGTAGAGGGACGCCTAGCGCGCGGCCGGCGTCTCGAACTGCCGCGCGGGCAGCCATCGTGCCGAACGTGACGATCTGGGCGACGCGGTCCTCGCCGTACTTGGCGGTGACGTACTTGATGACTTCGTCGCGGCGCTCGACGCAAAAGTCCGTGTCGATGTCGGGCATCGAAATGCGTTCGGGGTTGAGGAAGCGCTCGAAGATCAGGTCGTACTTGAGCGGATCGAGATCGGTAATCTTCAGGCAATACGACACGACCGAGCCGACCGCCGAGCCGCGCCCCGGCCCGACCGGAATATCGTTGTCGCGCGCATACTTGATGAAGTCCCAGACGATGAGGAAATACGACGCGAATCCCATCGTGTTGATGACGCGAAGTTCGTAGTCGAAGCGTTCGCGCAGCGCCGCGTCATTTGCGGCGCGCTCGGCTCCGTAGCGCGCGATGAGTCCGCGCTCGCAGATGTCGCGCAGGTACTCCTCGGCGCTGCGCTCCTGCGTCCCGTCCGGCGGAACGGGGTACGCCGGCAGATGAAAGATCTTCTCGGGGATCCGGATGTCCACGCGATTGGCGATCGCGACGGTGTTGTCGCAGGCCTCGGGCAGATCCGACCAGAGCTCGCGCATCTCGGCATCGCTCTTGACGTAAAACTGATCCGAGTAGAACTTCATGCGGCTCGTATCCGAGACCGTCTTGCCGGTGCCGATGCACAGCAGCACGTCGTGCGCGGGCGCGTCGCGCTGGTCGAGGTAATGCGAGTCGTTGGTCGCGACGATCGGGATGCCGAGCTCGCGCGCGATCTTGATCAAGCCCTCGTTGATGACTTCTTCCTCGGGCATGCCGTGGCGCATGACTTCGATGTAGAAGCGATCCCCGAAGATGTCCAGGTACGTCTTGGCCGCCGCACGCGCGCGTTCCGGATCGTTCTTGAGCAGCGGCGATGCGACCATTCCGGACATGCACCCCGAAAGCGCAATGAGGCCCTCGTGGTACGCGGCGAGCAAGTCCAGGTCGATGCGGGGCTTGTAGTAGTAGCCTTCGAGAAAGCCCTTGGAGACGAGCGCTGTTAAGTTTCTGTAACCCACGAAGTCGGCCGCCAGCAGCGTGATGTGCGCCTCCTCGCGGACTGTGCGGTCGAAGCGGCCGCGCGGCGCGATATACGCCTCGCAACCGACGATGGGCGTCAGTTTGTAGTCGCGCGCCGTGTAATAGAACTCCATGGCGCCGTACATGACCCCGTGGTCCGTCAGCGCCACGCCCGGGCTGCCGTTTTCGGCGCTGCGCTCGCACAGCCGATCGACTCGGCAGGCGCCGTCCAGCAGCGAGTACTCGCTGTGTACGTGGAGGTGGACGAACTGGCTCACCGGACGGCTGGCAGACCCCTGTTAGACATACCGAGTAAAGCTAAAGAAAGAGACGCATTAAGACGTTACCATATTGGTGGGCTTGAACCTGTCCCAGGGCGCGGAGCCCAGCGGCGGCGACACGGAAAAGGCGGCTCTCCTTTTAGAGAACGAGCGTCTTCGTTCGCGTATTGCCATGCTCGAGGCCGAGCGCGACGAGTATGCGCAGCAGAACGCGGAACTCTTCGTGCTGCAGCAGGTTTTTTCCACCATCAACTCCTCGCTCGACATCAACGACATCCTCTCCATGGTGCTGCGCGGCGTCTGCGAAGCCCTCAAGTTCAACCGCGTCATCCTGTTCGACGTCGACGACGACCACAACGTCATTCGCCGCCTCGAAGGCGACGGCAACGGTATCGTGACGCACTCGGAGGATCCCTTCGCCTACCGCGCCGGCTCGACGCTCAACGACGTGGCGCGCGGCGTGCTGCAGGTGGCGTTCGGCCATCACACCGACCCCGACTGCCCGTTGGCGGATACTCGCGGCTCCTATTGCATCGCGCCGCTGGTCGCGCGCGACGTCGTGCGCGGGATGCTCTACGTGGACGACCCGCCGGATCCGGAAGTCACCGAGAATCAGGTGCGCGTCCTGCTCGACTTCGCGGCGCAGGCCGCGATCGCGGTGGAAAACGCGCGGCTCTACGAAGAGACGCGCCGCCTTCTGGAAGAAACGCAGCGGCTGGCGCTCACCGACAGTCTGACCGGCATTCCGAACCGTCGCGCGCTCACCGAACTGCTCGACCGCGAGCTGCACAGTTCGGAACGCTACGACTCGCCCTTTGCCTTTTTGATTCTGGATTTGGACGATCTCAAGAAGATCAACGACTCGGGCGGTCACAGCCTGGGCGATCTCGCGCTCAAGCGCTTCGCCAACGTCCTTAAGAAGACGGCTCGCAAAGGCGACATCGTCGCGCGCTATGCCGGCGACGAATTCGTCGTCGTTATGACCAAGACCGATCGCGAGGCGGCCGAACACGGCGTCGAACGCATCCTCGGGGCACTGCGCCGCAACGGGCTGCAGAGCTCGATCGGCATCGCGATGTTTCCGCACGACGGCACCGACGGGCAGACGCTGTTTTTCGCCGCCGACGAAGCGCTCTATCACGTCAAGCAGGGCGGAAAGAACGGCTACCGGTTCTTCAATCGCCTGCCCGAAGTCGCCCAGGACGCCGTCTAGGCCCGGCGCCGCTTCGGCGCTCGCGGCACGCTCCTAAAGTCGTGGGAGCCCTCCTCGCGGAGTAGTATAAAGAAGACTGCGGCACGGCGAGCGGTCCACGGCTCGTGCTGCGCCATCCGCGTAAAGGTAAGGGAGTCCAGGTGATCAAGCACGACGTCGTCGTCATTGGGGGCGGCCTGGCCGGCATGCGCGCCGCGGTAGAAGCGGCCGAGCGCGGCGCCGACGTGGCCATCGTGAGCAAGATGCACCCGGTGCGCAGCCACTCGGGCGCGGCTCAGGGCGGCATCAACGCCGCGCTGGGCAACCGCGAGGACGACTCCCCCGAAAACCACGCCTTCGACACGGCCAAGGGTTCCGATTACCTCGGCGACCAGGACTGCATCGAGGCCATGTGCGCCGACGCGCCCGGCCAAATCATTTGGCTCGAGCACCGCGGCTGCATCTTCTCCCGCCTGCCCGACGGACGAATCGCCCAGCGCCCGTTCGGCGGCGCCGGCTCGCCCCGCACGTGCTACTCCGCCGACGTCACCGGCCTGGTGATTCTGCACACGCTGTGGGAGCAGCTCGAACGCTTCAACGTCAAGGTCTACGAGGAGTTCTTCTGCACCGCGCTCTGCGTCGAGGACGGCGTAGGTACGGGCGTCGTCGCCTACAACATGCGCAACGGCGAACTGGAACTCATCACGGCAAAAGCGACCATCTTCGCGACGGGCGGCGCCGGACGCATGTACGCCAAGACGACGAACGGCTACGCCTCGACGGCCGACGGCCTGGGCATCGCGTTCCGCGCCGGCATTCCGATCATGGACATGGAGTTCGTTCAGTTTCACCCGACGTCGCTCAAAGAGAACGGCGTGCTGCTCTCCGAAGCGGCGCGCGGCGAAGGCGCCTACCTGCTCAACGCCAGCGGCGAGCGCTTCATGTTCAAGTACGCGCCGAATAAGGGCGAGCTGGCCTCGCGCGACGTCGTGTCCCGCGCCGAATGGACCGAGATTCTCGAAGGCCGCGGCGTCGACGGCTGCGTGCTGCTCGATCTGCGCCACCTCGGGCGCGAAAAGATTCTGGAGCGCCTGCCCCAGATTCGCGAGCTGGCGTTGGACGCGACCGGCAAAGACGCAATCAACGATCCGATTCCGATTCTGCCGGGCATGCATTACACCATGGGCGGCATCGAAACCAACATCGACGGGCAGACGCGCATCCCGGGCATTTACGCCGCAGGCGAGTGCGCCGCCCCGAGCGTGCACGGCGCCAACCGTCTGGGCGGAAACTCGCTGCTCGAAACGATCGTCTTCGGATCGCGTTCGGCGCGCCATGCGTGCGACTACATCAAGTCTGCCGGAGAAGTCCGGCCTTCCGAACGCACGCTGCAGCGCGAGCGCGACCGCCTGGGCGCTTGGATGGCCAAGAGCGGCGGCACGCGTGCGCCCCAACTGCGGGCCGCGATGAATCAGGTCATGAGCGAGAACGTCTTCATCTTCCGCAACGAGGCGCAGCTGCAGAAGGCCGTGGACGAGCTGCTGCAGATTCGCAAGCGTTTCGACGAGGAAGTGTACGTCATGGACAAGTCCAAGACGTTCAACACCGACCTGGTCAACACGATGGAGACGGACTACCTCATCGACTCGGCCATGTGTGTCGCCTCGGGAGCGCTTGCCCGCAAAGAGTCGCGCGGAGCGCAGGCTCGCACGGATTACCCGGAGCGGGACGACGCGAATTGGCTGGTGCACACGCTGGCGTGGCGTGAAGACGGGAAAAATCCACGCCTGGACTACTCGCGCAAAGTCACCATCACCAAGTGGAGCCCGGAAGTCAGGACGTATTAATGGCGCAGATCAAGCTGGACATCTTCAGATTCGACGAGGCCGTCGACGACGTTCCGCACCGCGACGTCGTGACCGTGGACGTGCCCGAAACGACGACCGTGCTCGACGCCCTCGAGGCCGCAAAAGCCGAGGTCGACGGCAGCATCAGCTTCCGCCGCTCGTGCCGTTCGGCCATCTGCGGGTCCTGCTCCATGAACATCAACGGCGTCACGGGCCTGGCGTGCAAAACGCCGTGCAACACGGTCATGAACAAGGAAGGCACGATCAAGATCGACCCCATGCCGAACTTCCAGCCGATGCGGGACCTGGTCGTGCACATGGACCCGTTCTGGGACAAGTACACGCGCCTCAAGCCGTATCTGCAGCCTGCCGACCGCGACGAGGATCACGAGCGCGAGCGCCGCGTGAGCCCCGAGGACATGAAGAAGCTCGTCGACGTAGCCAATTGCGTCATGTGCGCGACGTGCTACGCGCTCTGTCCGGTCGTCAGCGTCGACCCCGCATTTGCCGGCCCCGCGGCGATTGCGTATGCGTACCGCTTCATCGAAGACGTGCGCGACGGCAAGCGCGAAGAACGCCTGGCGCAAATCAACGAAGATTATCTGTGGCTGTGTGCGCACTGCTACGCCTGTTCCTACTGTCCCAAGCACGTCGATCCGAACGACCGCATCATCGACGTCAAGCGGCGAACCGTTCAGGACGGCGTGATGATGAACGAACGCGGGCCGCGCCACGCGCTCGTGGTGAATAAGACGATCAAACAGACCGGAATGCTCGCCGAGACCGAAGTGATCCAAGGGACCGTCGGCCGCTTCAACATTCGCGGCCTGATGAAGATCGCGCCGCTCGGCCTGCGCATGGCGGCCAAAGGCAAGCTGCCGCCGCCGTTTCTCAAACCCATACCGAAGGTCGATGAAGTGCGGACGATCTTCGAAACGCTGGAGGTTCCGGTTCTCTGATGACTGCATCGATTTTGCCCGAAGAGCGCCCGCTGGACTCTCACAAACGCACGCACAGCGCGCAGACCAAGCGCTACGGATTCTTTCCCGGCTGCGTCGCCAAGGAGAGCTGCAAGGAGCTCTTCAACTCGACTATGCTGCTGGCCGACAAGCTCGGCATCGAGCTGATCGAACTGACCGCGGCGTCATGCTGCGGCGCTTCGGTCGTCAACGACACGAACCGCGACATCGGACGGGTGCTCAACGCCCGCACCTACGCGCAAGCCGAGGCGCTCGGTCTGGACGACATCATCACGATCTGC
This sequence comes from Vulcanimicrobiaceae bacterium, assembly GCA_035652755.1. GTDB lineage: Bacteria > Vulcanimicrobiota > Vulcanimicrobiia > Vulcanimicrobiales > Vulcanimicrobiaceae > DASRDE01. The sequence continues at coordinate 9,562 of DASRDE010000205.1, forward strand.
TCCACCTGCACCGGCCACATGCGCCTGGCGAACAAAGAGCTGCTCGAGAGCGAAGAGCGCATGACGCAGGCAAATGCGATTCTCGGCAAGTTCGGGGCGCGCTACGACGGCGGCGTGACCGTGCGGCATCTGTTGTGGATGCTGATCGACGACATCGGCCTGGACAATGTGCGCACGATGGTCGTACGCCCCCTCAACGGCCTGCGCGTCGCGCCCTTCTACGGCTGCCACATCATCCGCCCGGAGAAAGTCAACGGCTGGGAGTCGGCGCGCAACCCGCACTCGCTGGAAGATCTCATCGAAGCGCTCGGCGGTGAACCGGTCGATTATGCGGGGAAGACGCGCTGCTGCGGTTTCCACATCCAGCTCGAAAAAGAAGGCACGGCCGCCGCAATGGTCGGGCAGAACATGCGCATGGCCAAGGACAAGGGCGCCGAAGCGGTCATCACGCCGTGTCCGCTCTGCCATCTCGCGCTCGACGGGTATCAGCAAGACGCGGCATCGCGCTGGGGCCGCACCGACTTGCCGACGTTCCATCTCCCGCAGCTCGTGGCGTTCGCCCTCGGCGTCCCGGCGGAAAAACTCGGCCTCAAGAAGCACCTCATCGACCCGCGCACGGTCATGGTGGAACGCGATCTGATCGCTTAGGCTCGCCTCCGCAGGGTGTCACGCGGGAGTCACACTCCCTTCTTCGAAACGTTCTCACATAAGCCGCTGCGATTGGCCAGCGGCTTTTTGTTCTCGGGGTGTACGTTATGCGCGGCAATCTTCTCTTGGCGTCTGCCTCGGCCGTCGCGGCCGCGGCATTTCTCTCGGCATGCGGCGGAAGCGGTCCGGTCCTCACCTCACCGCAATCGTTTTCATCCTTTCAGCAGGCGGACTCCATGTCCCAACCGGCTGCTCAGGTGTACGTCTTAGGCGACGGCGGAGCAAACGCCGCCAACGTTTTCGACATGCGAATTGGCGCGGACGGAAAGTTGTACTACACGACCGTCCCGCAGATTTCGGGGACGCCTTACCCCACGAGCGGCGAGATCGGCCAATTCGATCTGAACAGCCGAACGCAGCAGTACGGTACCGTCCGGTACGCGCCCGGTTTTATCGACGAAACGGACGCCGGCGTATGGGTTCAGGAATGGAACAATGCAACCGGCAATCCTACGATCGACCGGTATAGCGCAATCGGCGGCAAAGATACGCCGATCTCCATTCCGCTCAGTCCCTTCGGCCCGAACTCCTTCGGCAACGGTATTCTCGGAGGCGTGGCCGTAACGGGCGACGGCCACGTTTGGTTCGGCTCGAACAACTCGGGGCAGATCGGCGTCATCGATCCGATGAACGATGCCGTAAGCGTGTACACACTGCAGACCCCCGCGGGCGGACAACAGCCCTCGCCGCAATTCATGGTCCTGGGCGCCGACAAGCACATTTGGGTCACGGACGCAGGCAACGACGGCGTCTTCCGCGCGGCGGCCAGCGGCGCGCACAAGGGCTCGTCGACGTTTATTCAATTGCCGCAAGGTCCGGTTGGGCCGCCGAACTTTCCGTACGTGCAGGGCATCGGGACCGCGGGGGATGGCCGCATCTACACTGGCTCGGAGTTCGCGCCGCCTCCATACGGTCAGGGTGCGCTAGACGCGGCCTTTGCAGTCGCCGCGCCGCGCTTTGAGGCCCTCAACCTGCCCAAAGCCGGCCTTTGGCCGCTCCTGGTCGCAGGTTCGAAAAATAAAGTGTTCTTCATCGACTATCATTTCGAAGGAGTCGGGATCTACGACATTGCCTCGCGTCGCATTGTGGTGCTGCCGACGGGCGTCATCAGCACGGGCGCCGGTCTCGCGATCGATTCCTCCGGCACCGCGTGGGCGAGTTGCATTACCGCCGCCGGCCAGGCGTGCATTCAACGGATCGGGCTGCCGGCGAAATGGCAGATCTACCCGTCGCGCGCGCTCACGTTGTTCTTTGTAGATTCATTCGGCGACCGAAAGCCGCCCGGGCTGCTCGGAATAGGCGAGTCGGGCGATAGCGGGCCCTTTACCGTGGTATCGTCGGACCAAACGATTTGCACCGCCGGCATGATTCCGGGTTTCGACCATAACATTCAGGTGAAACCCGTACAGCCCGGGCCGTGCACGGTGACGGTGAAGGACGCGCACGGTAGAACGGCGCGTGTCAGCGTGACGGTCGTGCTTAAGGCGGGTAACACACGAATGCAAGTGCGAGGCGGCGCGCAGATAAGGCCGGCGCATTTGCCTCGAACCTTCTAAGACTTGTCCCAAAGCTCGGGTGCGACCGGGTAGCGAAGCATGTTGCGCGCGAATCCGCGCACGCGCTCCGACATTCCGTCGAAGTAGATTTCGTAGTACAGCGGAATGACGGGCCGCTGCTCGTAGATCAGCCGTTGCATCGCGCGAAAGTCCCGCAAGCGGCGGGAAGAATCCGGCGTCGTTTGTTGATCGGCGAAGAGCGCCTCGAACTGCGGATTGCAAAAGCGGCCGGTGTTGTCGCCATCGACGTTTGCCTGCGAGCACAGGAAAACGATCGATTGCTCCGGATCGGCCCCGCCGAGCCATCCGTCGATCGTCAGCGTGAAGCGGGCGTTGCGCACGGGTCCGTCGGGTGCGTTGTAAAGCGTCAGCGGGAATTCCTTAACCGACGCGTGCACGCCGGCGTGCGCCAGGGCGGCTTGAACGATCGTCGCGGTGCGAATGTCGACTCCGTTGTTCTGAACGACGAGCAGGGCGTCCATGGGGCGGTTTCCGAGCAGCGTTCGCGCGGATGACGGGTCGAACCGCGCTGGCGGAATCGATGGGTCGAACCATGGCTCCATGACCGGCGGCAGAAACGAGCCCGCAAGCGGATAGACGCCCCGGAAGAGCCGATCGATTCCGCGCAGGTCGATGGCGTCCGCAATCGCGCGCCGCACGCGCAGCGCGCTGGTGGGAGCGCCGTGCATTTGCAGTGTCAGCCAGACGGTCGCGTTCTCCGGCGTACGCATGATGCGGATACCGCGAGCCTGCATCGCCGTCGCGAGTTGGTCGGGATACACCGGGGCGACGTCGACGTCGCCCGCTCGCAGCGCGACCAATCCCGAGTTGACGTCGGGAACCATCTGCAGCACGATGCGATCGAGCCGCGGCCGCGGCGTGAAGTACGGGTTGCGCTCGAGCACGATCCGATCGCCGCGCCGCCACTGCACGACGCGGAAGGGCCCCGTGCCGAACGCGCGATCTTCCCACGGCGCGCGCACGACCTGCGTATCTTTGAACGCGTGCGCAGGCAGGATCCCGAATGCGAAATCGGACTGCGCGAAGAGCTCGCTGACCGCTGCGTTCCAGCGCCGCTTGAGCCGGACGACGACGGTATAGCGGTCCGGTGTTTTTAGCCGCGCAATCCTGCGGTACGCGTCTTGCGAAAGCACCGGATTTCGCGAATCGAGGATCGCGCGGTACGTGAAGGCCACGTCCGCCGACGTCAACTCGGTGCCGTCTGCAAACCGGATGCCGCGCCGCAGGTGGTAGACGATCCGCCGGCCATCCGGCGCGACGTCGCCGTTCGCACGCGACGGCAACCGGGTCAGCAGCACGGGAACGAGCCGGTTTTGCGCATCCAGCCCGACGAGCGTTTGGCAGACGAGCAGGTCGTAGCCGATTGTTGCCTGGTCGTGGCCCAGCAGCGGATCGAGTGACGAGGGGTCGGAGAGGTCCGCGATGCGCAGCACGTGCGGCGCCGCGGGAGTCTTGCCGCCCCCAAATCCGGAGGAACAGCCGGCTAAGAGCGCTGCCGCCGCGAGAAAGGCCCAGATTCGCACGCTGGGGCGCTTCCCCGGCCCGTCCGCGATGTCTTGGCGGCGCCCAGCGGCAGAACGCTTCCCCTGCGGGCAAGTAGCGATGGGCCGCGCGGCGCCCCGATAACCCAAGCATGTGCACGTGCTGGCGGAACGCATGGATACCGGCTGCGGCGTTTGCCGCGGCTCTTCTCACCGGGTGCGGAGGCGGCGGCGGCGGAGCCGTGCCCACCGGGGGCCTTTTAGGGCTGCCCACGCCCACTCCGGCGCCTCACGGTGCCGGCGGAACGCCGACCCCGGGTCCCAGCAGCACCCCGCTTCCGACGCCGTCTCCCGTCGCCACGCCGACCCCCAGCGGCAGCGCGCCGTCGCACGTGATGACGTTCGCTTTTGTTTACGGCTACGGCGGTACCCCCACGACGATTCCGCTGTCCCAAATGTCTCCGTTCGTCTCCTGGGCGTTCACGGACGAACAGCACGCGGCGGCGCTGCGCACGGCCGGCATCAAGGTCGCGGTGTACACGAATTTCTGGCGCAACTATGCCTCGGACAATCCGAACGTGGGCTACGTCGATCTGAAACCGGGCGGACCGCACGCGGCCGCCGAGGCTTCCACGTGCTCGGGCACGCCGCTGTACGATCCGAATTACGGCGGCGGCTATTTGGCCGACCCGCGCTCGCCCGACGGCCTGCCGCACGCGCAAGTCATGTCGAACTATCGCTTGGGCGAATACGCACCGAATTACGATGCGCTCTTTTCCGACGACACGGGCGCCTGGGGCGACGTCGGATATCCGTGCAATTACAGTCAGTCCGCAATGGTTACGGCCGAAAACGCGCTGCACGCGGCGCTGCGGGTTCCGCTCTTCGTGAACACGCTGGGCGCCGGGCAAGATCCGATCCAGCAAGTCGCCTATGAAGGTGCGCCCAATATTCTGGGAGCGCTTTGCGAGGAGTGCTATTCGACCAATAGCGGGCTGCCCGTCACCGGAACGCGCTGGCAAGACACGGAAACGGCCGAGATCGAAACGATCGCGCAGCACAAGATCTTCTGGGCCTATCCTCGCGCGACCGGAGACGCGTCCGGCTCCATTCCGCTGCGCACGTACACTTTTGCATCGTTTCTGATGACATACGATCCGTCGCTTGCGATGTTCGAAGAAGCGCTCGCGACGCCCCATCAGTTTCCCGTGATGCCCGAAACCGGCTTGGTCCCGCTTCATCCGGTCACCACGCAATCCTCGATAGCAGGCTACCGGCAATCCAGCGGCGTGTACATGCGCGAGTTCGCCGACTGCTATTACCGCGGCTCGGCGATCGGCAAATGCGCCGTCGCCCTCAATGCGGACGGTTCGGCCGAAAGCGTCCCGTCGCAGGGCTACGCGCACACGCTGACGATCTCGGGCAGCGGAATTCTCGACGGAGGTTCGGTCTCGTTCGGCGGACCGGCGATCACGTCGCTGGCCGCGGGAACGGCCGCGATCCTGCTGCCGTAACCCCCCGGGCGTTCGAGGTCCGGCAGCCGTGCCGTGCCGAACGCGGCACGAATGGCGACCATCGGATCCTCCGCTTCCATCGATCGCGACCTGGAGTCGCTAGCAGCGGCAAAAGACGCGTGGGCGGTCTTGCCCATCGTGCGCAAGACCGCGTATCTGGAGGCGCTCAAGCGCTATACGAGCGGCGCCGCGCAAGCGTGGGTCGATGCCGCCTGCCGGGCTAAGGGTCTGCGCGAGGGTTCGCCGCTTGCGGGCGAAGAGTGGATTTCGGGGCCGTGGGCAGTCCTGTATGCGCTCAACCGCTACATCCGCACGCTCAACGCAATCGACATGCGCGGCGAGCCTCCGCTACCGCAGCTCCGCACTCGCAACGGCCAGGTCGTCGCCGACGTCTTTCCGCGCACGCTGTACGACCGGGTGCTGCTCAGCGGAATCAGCGCGCAGGTTCGCATGCGTCCCGATCTGGACGAGCGAACGGTGCGCGCGCGCTCCGGACGGTTCTACAGGGAGGTCAACCCCGCCGGTAGCGTGACGCTGGTCTTAGGTGCCGGCAATATCTCGAGCATTGCACCGCTCGACGTGCTCTATCACCTCTTGGCCAACGGTTCGGTCTGTTTGCTCAAGATGAATCCCGTCAACGAATACTTGAGCCCGATCTTCGAGCACATCTTCCATCCAATCGTCGACGCCGGCTTCCTGCGATTTGCGGGCGGCGGCGCGGACGTCGGGTCGTATCTGTGCTCGCATCCGCTAATCGACCGGATCCACGTCACGGGCAGCGAGCAAACGTACAAGGCGATCGTCGCTGCGGCGGGCGCGAGCAAGACGATCACGAGCGAACTGGGCAACGTCAGTCCGACCATCGTCGTGCCGGGGAGCTGGAGCCGCGACGACCTAGAGTTCCAAGCCGCGCACATCGCGACGCAAAAAGCCCACAATGCCGGGTTCAACTGCATCGCCGCGCAAGTGCTCGTGCTTCCGAAGGAGTGGACGCACACCGAAGCGCTGCGCAACGCGGTTGCACGCGTGCTCGAGCATGGAGAGGCGCGCCCCGAGTATTATCCCGGCGCACGCGAACGCCGCGCCGCGCTGGCCGGGGAGGGATCTCCGCTGCGAACGGTCGTCGACGTCGATGCGGCCGATACGTCGCACGCGGCGTTTACCGGCGAAGCCTTCTGCGGCGTCTTGGCTTGCGTGTGGCTCCCGGGCGGAACGGATGAATATCTGCGCCGGGCCGTCGAGTTTGCGAACACCGTCTTGCGCGGAACGCTCGGCGCGAATCTCATCGTGCATCCCAGCACGCTCCGCGCGCGCCGCAAACAGGTCGAAGATGCGATCGATTCGCTGCGCTACGGCTGCATCGGCGTGAACGCGTGGACCGGCGTCGGCTATTTCATCACCGAGACGCCATGGGGCGCGTACCCGGGACATACCCCCGAGGATCCGGGCAGCGGCATCGGGGTGGTTCACAATTCCTACTTCCTGGAGGGAACGGAGAAGAGCGTCGTGCGCGCGCCCTTTGCGCCGTTTCCGCGCAGTTGGCGCACGGGCGAGGCTGCGCTGCTTCCGCTACCGCCGTGGTTCGTCACCAACTCGCGGGCAGCGGAAATCGGTCGAGCGCTCT
>DASRDE010000206.1:0-2426 GCA_035652755.1 Vulcanimicrobiaceae bacterium
CGGCCTGGATCAGATAGGGGTGCGACGTGGCGGCGAACATGAGCGATACCCTCCTTGGTTCAGTATAACAACTATACTTGTAAAAAGCAAGTACACTCTGTCATCCTGAGCGGAGCCTAAGGCACGCGAACGCGTGCCCTAGCGCAGTCGAAGGACGCTCGTGTCATCCTGAGCGGAGGCACGCCGCGCACCACGTGCGCGGCCTGCGCAGTCGAAGGACGAGGAGCTGCTATACTCAGGTCGAGCGTTAAAGAGCGCCTCCAGTCCGCGGAAAGGGCATTGCCCATCTTCAACCCCGACAGGTATTGACGAACTTCTTTCAGCCTGAACTTGTGCGGACTCCAGGCGCATCGTGTGAAAGCGAGTTCGTTCATGCACGTCACCAATGTACGGCCCTTGCCGCCCCGCCCGCATGCGGAGTACTACAAGAAGCAGGCAAAGGCGCTGCTCAAATCCGTCCGAGCCTCCGAACCCAGCGCTCTTGCGCGCGTCCGGGCATTTCATCCACGGATAAGCGCGCCGCACAGCCCCGAAACGATCGCCGTCGACCTCACGCTAAGCGACGCGCAGCTCGTCATTGCCCGCGAGCACGGTTTCGAAAGTTGGCCCAAACTCGCGGCACACATCGAAGCGGTGCGACGCCTGGACTCATCGGTTGCGGCCTTCGAGTCCGCAGCCGACGCCATTGCCCTGGGCGATGCCACAACCTTGGCGGAATTGCTTCGCGCGAATCCGCATCTCGTTCGCGAACGCTCGTCGCGTGCGCATCACGCAACGCTGCTGCACTATACCGGCGCGAACGGCGTCGAGGATTATCGTCAAAAAACGCCGGCGAATATCGTCGAAATCGCCGCACTCCTGCTCGACGCGGGCGCAGAGATCGACGCCGTTGCAGACATCTACGGACAATCCGCGACCCTGAGTTTGGCGGCCAGCAGCGTGCATCCGCACCGCATGGGCGTTCAGGTCGCGCTCATGACGGCATTGCTCGAAGGCGGCGCCGCAATAGACGGCCCTCCCGGCAGCGCGAACCCCGTTCTCTCCGCCTTGCGGAATGGAAGAAGAGAGGCGGCGCTGTTCTTAGCCGATCGGGGCGCAACATTGGATTTGGAAAGCGCCGCCGGCGTTGGAAGGGCAGACCTCGTGCAAACCTATCTCACCGAAGGTCGAGCGCACCAAAAAAAGCTCGAGTACGGATTTGCCTGGGCATGCGAATACGGCCACGTAGACGTCGTTGAGCTCTTACTGGCGCACGGCGTCGACATAAATGCCCTATACCTCGGACAATCGGGTCTGCATTGGGCCGCGATCGGCGTGCAAGTCGACCTGTTGAAGCTGCTACTGACACGCGGTGCATCGACCGAGACGCGAAATGTATACGGCGCCACGCCCCTTGGACAGGCGCAGTGGTCGGCAGCCCACAGCGACGATCCGGCAACATACGACGCCGTTATTGCGCTGCTCGACTCTTGACGTGGGTCAGCGCTTTTTCTTGCTTGATGCATTCAGCGCGGCCGCCGCGCGCACGAGCCTTTTGAATGCCGCAGCGTCGATGCTGTCGCCCTCGTAGATGTCGATGGCGCGCCGCACGGTGCCGTCCTGATTGAAGAGATGGTCGGGATCGGCCAGCGACGCGCCCTTGTAAAATGTGAGTTTAATGTGGTTCTTGTACGATTCGCCGGTGCAAATGCCGCCGTTGTGCGACCAAACGGGGACGCCGCGCCACTTCCACTCCTCGATAACGTCCGGCACAGCGGCCTTGATAAGCCCCCGCACGCGCTCGAGCATTGCGCCGCGCCAATCGCCCAGTTCCGCGATCCGCTCGTCAATCAGTTGCGCTGCGGTCTTTTCGCGCGGTTTGTTTGCTGGCGTTTTTATCGTCTTCATCGTCGATGCTCCGGCCATTTAAAACGATCGCAATCCGATAGCGTTGCCTTCGGGGTCGCGCAGCACGGCGATCAGTCCGCCTCCGCCGATGTCCGTGACGTCCTGCTGCAGGGTCGCGCCGCTTTCGACCAGTTTCTTCACGGCCTCTCTAATGTCGTCCGCCGTCCAATACGGCACCGGCCCGGACAACCCGTTGTATCCCGCGGGCGCAAGCCCAATCTCCAGATTATTCGACCGAAACCCGATGTAATACGGGTTTTCTACGTAGGGCTCCGTTCCGGTGAGCGCGGCGAAGAGGGGCTTGGCCGACGCGAGGTCTTTCACGTGGTAAACGACGATACTTACGTTCATGGCGGCTCCTTTGTCACGTTCGCTGGGTCAGTTACGTCGGTGGTATGACGTAATGCCCGAGGCAAATGTGACGAGAGGGAAATCATGACCGAAGAAGCCTGGCTGGCCGAACGATTTCAGGAGCACGCGCCGCACCTGCGCGCCGTGGCATACCGGATGCTCGCGTCGACCACCGAGGCCGAAGACGC
>DASRDE010000207.1:0-7168 GCA_035652755.1 Vulcanimicrobiaceae bacterium
GTGAATCGGATCGATCCCCGGACGCGCTACGCCGCGATCGTCCTGTTGATTGCGCTCGTCGCCTGTGCGGCTGTCGCGGTCTTCCGGATCCGCGTCGAACAGCGCACACAGCGCGTCGAGATCGCGATGGACTACAACGACTTTATCGCTCTGGCGCACTCGTACATCTACAAGCCCGCCGAATTTCTATTGCAGTTGCGCCGCGCGGGGCTCACGTCGCTGGCCTTGAGCGAGGAACTCGGAAGCGCCCTGACCGGATCCGCGAGCGCATCGGCATATGCGATTTCGGGCGTCGCGCTCCAGGATGCCGCACGCGTTTCGGCAATTGCCGACCCGACGCTGGCGGGGCTCGTCCGCAGCAACAGCATCCGCCCGGGTGCGATGTACCTGCTGGTGTACGACCGCCCGACGTTCGAGCGGTATCTGCAGCAGCTGCCGCTGCACTTCGAGCGGTCAGGAATTCGCGTTCTGCACGCGAGCCCGCCGTACGTGATCGCGCTGCGTACGCAGTCCGACTACTTCAACACCGCCTCCCTGGGCATACCGCAGGATCAGGTCGCGCTGGCGCGCCGCCTGGGTTTTTTCGTCATTCCGCGGTTCCAGAACGACGAGCGGCTCTCTGACGGACAGATCGCGTCGATGTTCTCGTCCGTGCGGGCCGGCAAATGGGTCTCGACGGTTATCTTCTTCGGTCTTCGCAATCAGGTGCTCGGATATCCCGACCACGTCCCCGACACCGCCGCGGCGATTGAAGCGCGAAAGGCCTTGAACTTCGGCGTCATCGAGACGTACGACGCGTCGCAAGTGCAGAAGGGCAACGTCGAGCTGGCACGCCTGATTCCGGGCAGAATCGTCCGCGTTCAGGCGATCGGCAAGCTCGAGCTGGACAAATTAACCGTCCCGCAAATCGTGGCACGATATGAATTGGGCGTGCGGGAACGCAATGTCCGCGTCGTCTATTTGCGCCCATTCCCTCATCAGTTCGAGAACCGCTCGATAGAAGCGACTAACGTCGAACTCGTCCGCGAGCTCGCCTCGGACCTGCGTTCGCACGGCTTTCGCTTGGGGCGCGCCGCACCGGTGCCGCTCTATCGCGGCAACAGCCGAATTCTCGTGGGCATCGCCGCGCTCGCCGTCCCGTCGATCTTCGTGCTGCTGCTCGCATGGTACGGGTGGTACAAGCCCGGGTGGGCGGTGGCTGCGTATGCGCTGACGGTCGCGGTGTACGGCGCGGGGATCGCGGTTCATCACGACCTGCTCGCGCGCTCGGCAATCGCGCTGGCGGGCGCACTGCTTTTCTCGGCCGCGGCATTCAGTATTTTGAGCGGCGCGTTTGCCGAAGCGCCGCAGGCTCGAATGCCGCAGCAGATCGGACGAAGCCTGCGGCATACGTTAGCCGCGACGGGAGTTGCGCTTGCCGGTGCGCTGGTCGTCATCGGCCTGTTGAGCTCGCCGCTGCTCATGGAAGAAGTGGAGACCTTTCGCGGCGTGAAACTGGTCTTGGCCGCGCCGCCGATCATCGCGCTGCTGCTGTACCTGTTCACCGATCGCTTCGGTTCAGGTAACCAGCGCCCATGGCAGACGTTCGCATCGCCCGTTCGCATCTACCAGCTGCTGCTGGCGTGCGCGGTGCTCGGAATCGGTGCGCTCGTGCTGGTACGCAGCGGAAACCAAAGCGACATCGCTCCGTCGGCGTTCGAATTGTCGCTTCGCCACCATCTCACCGCGCTGTTGAGCGTCCGTCCGCGTTTCAAGGAGTTTCTGATCGGTTTCCCGCTGCTGATGCTGCTTCCGGCCCTCCTGCCCGCGCACCGCCGCGCCGCGGGCGTGCTGCTCGCGCTGGGGATCGGCGTGGGGATCGGAGACGTCATCGATACGTTTTCCCACTTGCATACGCCGGTGCTGATCTCGCTGCTGCGCGTCTTTAACGGGCTGGTGATCGGCGTGGTGGTGGGAATCGCCGCTATCGCGATCTACCGCGCGCTTCTGCGCAGGTACGCGCCCGCAGCGTAGTGCGCTTTTTGATCAGCGGATACTACGGATTCGGCAACCTCGGCGACGAAGCGCTGCTCAAGGTGATCGTTTCACAACTGCGCACGCGCCGCCCGTACGACCAAATCGACGTGCTCTCCGCGAACGCTCCCGCGACCGCGCACGAACTCTCCGTCGACGCGACGCCGCGCTGGGATGCCAAGGCCGTGCGTGCGGCTATCGCGCGCGCTGACGTGCTGGTCTCGGGCGGCGGCGGTTTGCTGCAAGATGCCACCAGCCTGCGCAGCCTCGTTTACTACGCGGGCATCATCCGTGCTGCCGCGAATGCCGGAAAGAAGACGATGATCTTCGCGCAATCGATCGGCCCGCTCGATTTTTGGGGCAAGCGCGTCGTCAAGGAGTGCTGCAAGAACGTGACGGCCGCGACCGTGCGGGACTCGCGATCCGCGGCGCTGCTTCGCTCGATCGTCTCTGGCTTACGCGTCGAACAAGCCGCCGATCCCGTCTTTTTATACGACGCTGCCGAGCAGGACGTGGATCTTGCGGCCGAAGGCTTGGGCCCCCAAAGCGATCCGCTCGTGATCGTGAGCGTACGTAAAGCCGCCGGGCTGAAGGACCGGGTCGACGTTATCGCCCGCGCCGTGGATCGCCTCGCGGCGGAGCACGGCGCGCGGGTTGCATTTCTGCCGCTCGGCGGCGCGGCCGACGCCGAAGTTTCGGCGCTCGTGATCCGCAAGTGCAAGAGCGCTCCGGTTCTGCTTCCGGAATGTTCGCTCGCACGCGCCGCCAACGTCATCCGCACCGCGAAGGCCGTCGTCGGCATGCGGCTGCACGCGCTGATTCTTGCCGCCCGCTACGGCGTTCCGTTCGTCGCGATTCCGTACGATCCGAAGGTCACCGCGCTCTGCGACGACTTGGCCTACCCGCTCGAACCGCTGTTCGTGCTCAACCCTTCGAGCATCAAGCCCACGCCCCAGGAAACCGACGCGCTCATCGATCGCTTTTGGTCGCAGCGGGAAGCGTTGTCCGCGCATCTGCTCGGGGCCGGCGAACGTTTGCGCGCCCTGGCGCTGCGCAACTTCGAGGTGCTGGACGAGGTTGCCGAAGGGAAAGGAGCACCGTGACCGACGAGCGCGACTACCGCGACACGCTGAACTTACCGCGTACGAGCTTTCCGATGAAGGCGGATCTGCCCGCGCGCGAGCCTGCGCGCGTCGCGTGGTGGGAGGAGCAGCAGACCTACGAACGGCGGCTCGAGCGCAACGGCACGCGGGAACCGTGGATCCTGCACGACGGTCCGCCTTATGCAAACGGTCAGCTGCACATGGGCGGATTTTTCAACATGGTCCTCAAGGACATGTTCGTCAAGATCGCCCTGCTCGAAGGCAAGTGGTCCAAGTTCGTCCCCGGATGGGACATGCACGGCCTGCCGATCGAATTCGAGACGCTCAAGCATCTGAAGATTAAAGACTTCCGCGAGATCGATCCGCTCGAACTGCGCGCGAAATGCAAGGACCGCGCGCTCTACTGGCTCGATCAGCAGCGTTCGACGCGCATGCGCATGGGCAACTTCGGGACGTGGAGCACGCCGTACCGGACGATCGATCCCGAGTTCGAAGCCACCATCGTCGAAGCGCTTGCGGATCTCGCGCAGGCAGGCCAAATCTACAAGGGCCTGCGCTCGACGCTGTGGTGCGTGCACGATCGGACGGCATTAGCAGAAGCGGAGATCGAGTACGAGGAGCGCGTCTCGCCGTCGATCGTCGTTCGTTTTGCCGCGAACGCCCCGCAGCGAATCGATCTGCTGACGCGCTTTGGCGTGGATGCCGCCGCGCAGGCCGGCGTACCGCAAAAACTCTCCGTCCTCATCTGGACGACGACGCCGTGGACGCTGCCGGCGAATGTCGCCGTCGCGCTCAAACCCGATGCCCCGTACGCACTGTACGAGCACGGCGGCGAAGCATTGATCGTTGCCGAGGCGCTGGCACCGCAGGCACTGGGCGAACATTTCGGTCAGTTCAGGAAATTGGCGTCGGCACCGGGCGCGGTGCTGCGCGGCGCGTCTGTGCGCCACCCGTTCATGGATCGCGACTCGGCGATCGTGACGGCGGAGTACGTCGATTTAGAAACCGGAACCGGCGCGGTGCACACGGCGCCCGGTCACGGCGCAGACGACTTCGAAACGGGCATGCTCTACAACTTGGCGATAATCAATCCGGTCGACGAAGGCGGCGTCTTTACCGCACAAGCCGGACCGTATGCGGGCATGCACATTTGGAAGGCCAACCCGCGCATCGTCGAGGATCTTCGCGCGTCCGGCGCGCTGTGGACCGCGTTCGAGTACACGCATAGCTATCCGCATTGCTGGCGGTGTCACAACCCGGTCATCTTCCGCGCGACGGCGCAGTGGTTCATCGCCATGGATCAGAACCGCCTGCGCAAACGGACGATCGAGAACATTCGCGACGTGCGCTGGACGCCGGCGTGGGGTGAGACGCGCATCGAGCAGATGCTCGAGAATCATCCGGAGTGGTGCATCTCGCGTCAGCGCACGTGGGGCACGCCCATTCCCGCGATCGTCTGCACCTCGTGCGGCGAGTCGACGCTGGACGCCGGCGTCGCCCGTACGGCTGCCAAACGGTTTCGCGAATCGAGCGCCGACAGTTGGTGGCGCGATCCCGTCGACGCCTTTCTTCCGCACGATTTCCGGTGCCCGCGCTGCGGCGCCGGCACGTTCGAAAAAGAAAAGAACATCGTCGACATCTGGTTTGAGTCCGGCGTCACGCATCTAGCGGTGCTGGGCAAGAATGGCCTTCCCTGGCCGAGCGATCTGGTGCTCGAGGGCGGCGATCAGTACCGCGGGTGGTTCCGCAGTTCCATCGTGACCGCGACCGCGATCAAAGGCGCCGCGCCGTACAAGCACGTCGTCAAGAACGGGTGGGTGAACGACGAGCAGGGCCGGCCCATGAGCAAATCGCTGGGCACCGGCATCGATGCAAACGACGCGATTGCCAAATGGGGAGCCGACGTGCTGCGGCTCTGGGCGACGTCCGTCGAATTCGTCGACGACGTGCGCTTCGGTCCAAACGTCGTCGATCAGGTCAGCCGAGTCTACCGCAATATCCGCAATCGCGTACGCTTCATGCTCAGCAACGTCGACGATCTGACGCCCGATAGCATCGTCCCGCGCGAACGCATGAATTGGTTCGATGCCCTCGCCTGCACAGTGACGGATCGCTGGGCTGCCGACCTGCACGATCTGCTGCGGCAATACCGCTTGCACGACGCCTATCTAGAGATCGTGCGCTTCGACAACGAGGACCTCTCGGCGTTCTACTTGGATGCGCTCAAGGATCGGCTGTATTCGAGCGCTGCCGCGTCGCAGCGCCGGCGCAGCGCGCAAAGCGCAATCCTCGCGATTCTCGAGCGAGTTCTGGCGGTGATTGCGCCGGTGCTCTCGTTCACCGCGGAAGAGGCATGGCAAGCGCTTCCGGGCGTGCTCAAGGGCGATCGCGAAAGCGTCTTCGATTTGCACCTCGGCGCCGCTGTGCCTCACGAGGTGCGCGATGCTCTCGAGGCTTGGGACCGCCTGAAAGCTTGGCGCGCGCAGGTTGCCGCGAGCACGGGACAGCGCGACTACGAGCTGCAAGCAGTGCTTTCCCTCCCGGCGGCGCTGCACGACCGCTTCGCGCCGCACACCGACGAGGTGCGCGAAGCGCTCGTCGTTTCGGCACTGGCGATTCAGCGCGGAGACGCCGAGCGGCTGACGCTTTTATCAGCGGACGGGCGCAAGTGCCGCCGGTGTTGGAAGTACCTTCCGCTCGGCTCCAACCCGAAGCATCCGGCGCTCTGCGCGCCGTGCGCGGAAATCATCGAAGAGCTAGTGTAACCTATCTGACCCTGCGGAAGAATAGACCGTGGAGCAGCAAAGCGGGCGGAGCAGCGGGGGCTCGATTCAGGGGCTGCAGTGGCTGGAAAAGGCTTTCGCGGGTTTTCCGGGCGCGGTCGTGGTTATCGATTGCGAACATCGCATTTTGGCGGCGATGGGTTCAGTTTTCGTTTCGGGCGGCCAACACGGCGCGCGTATCATCGGTAAAACGCTCGAGGAATACCTTAGCGAGTGCGTTTCCGGTGCCGACCTGCGTACCGAGCGCATCTTGTCGGCGCTATCCGGCACTCCATCCGCATACGAGGCGTGGTTCGGATCGCGTTGGTATCAAGTACGCGCAGAGCCGTTCCACGATGAGAAGGGCCGAGTAGCCGGCGTTATCGCGCTCGCAGTCGACGCAACGGAACGCAAAGTCGCCGAGATCGGGCTGGCGCAGCGTGACATGCTCTTGCGCGCGGCGACGTCCGAGGCGCAGATGCTGCTCGTCACGCGCGACTGCGACGACCGCATCACGTTTGCCGCCGGCAGCCTCATTGCCGAGCTCGGCCTTGACGACGGGCGGTTGATCGGAACGCGGTTCGAAGTGCTGCCGAACAGCGGCGACAGCAATCACCCGTTGATTCGCGCGCACTATGCGGCGCGCCAGGGCCGCCGCTCGGACTCGGTCGTCTTTCGGCGCGGCGATCGCATCATCGAAGCGCGCGTCAGTCCTTTCAGCGATGAAGCGCGGGGAGTCTCCGGTTCGGTTGCCGTGTGGTTCGACGTGACGCAGCAGCGGCGCGCGGAGCAGCTGCTGCGCCAGCGATACGCTTCGGTCGAGCTCGCCGCCTCGCACACGCCGAGCGCGCTGTGGGCGATCTCGCGCGACGGCATCGTTACTATGCTCACGGGGCGTGCGCTCGAATCGCTGCGGTGGGACCCGGCGCAGATGATCGGAAAACCGATCGAAGAGGCGCTGCGTCTCGCGGGTGCGCCGAACCCCAAGGAACGCGCCGAGATGCACATGGCGGCGCTCGACGGAAACGCGCGTTCGTACGAAACGCGCTGGGGCGACCTTACCTTCACGCTACACGTCAAGCCGGTGCGCGAGGCCGACGGCGAGATTAGCGGCTTGGTCGGCATCGCGTACGAAACGACGCAGCAAAAAGAACTGCACGAGCGGGCCGCTTACCTGAGCAATTACGACGTACTCACCGGCATCCCCAATCGCGTGCTGCTGCGCGAGCTGCTCGCTCAGGCGCTGGCACTCACGCGCGAGCATGGAGCCGGCGCGTCGATCGCCGCCCT
>DASRDE010000208.1:0-3652 GCA_035652755.1 Vulcanimicrobiaceae bacterium
GTCATGGCTTTGGACTCCGCTCGGCGCGTCTGCTCGTGAGCCGGATTGGAACAGACTGCACCGTTGGCTCCGGTTTCAACGAGCACGCTGGTAACCGCGTGTCCTGCGTTGTGATAGCACGCCGCGCGCGCGGCCTCGTCCGATTCAGCTTGCGACATATGATGTAATATACTATAATACGATAGGTAATTACAAGAGGTTTCTTGCGTGCGATGATGGCGTTTTCACGGGCGATTGCATTCCTAGCGCTGCCGTTGCTGAGTTTGCAGCTGATAAGTTGCGGCGCGGAGCGGGGCGCTCAGGCGGCGGAAGTCCCGGCGACATACGCCCAATGCTTGCGGAGCAACGCACTGCTCGACAAGCACCGCAGGGATGTTATGGCGACTATCTACCTCTTGGAGCACGAGGACCCGTTGGACGGCCTTCACGGCATTCCAACGCCTCCGCCCCCCGACTACGATTGCAAATCGCGAAAATGGGCGCGCTAGCCGGTCCGCTCCAGTGCCGCGGCGAGATGCAGTTTAATGACGGGCCATTCTGCAGCGATGATGCTGTACACGTAGGTGTCGCGAACGGTCCCGTTCTGATGCCGCATGTGGCTGCGCAGCACGCCGTCCAGATGCGCGCCAAGCCGCTCGATCGCGCGCCGGCTCTGAAAGTTGAAGCTCGAGGTGCGAAACTCGACGGCAATGCAGCCGAGCGTCTCAAACGCATGAGTAAGAAGCAGGAGTTTTGCTTCCGTATTGAGCGCCGTGCGCTGTACGCGCTTGCGGTACCACGTCGACCCGATTTCCAGCCGGCGGTTTGCCGCGTCCACGTTCATGTACGTCGTCATTCCGACGGCCATGCCTGTCGAACGTTCGATTACGGCGAACGGCAGCATTGAACCGCTCCGCTGCAGCGACAGGCGACGCTCGATCTCGGCCTCCATGCCTTCCGGCCGCGGGACCGTGGTGTACCACAGGCTCCAGAGTTCACCGTCTCGCACCGCCTCCTGCAAATCCGCGCAATGGTGAGGGCCGAGTGGTTCCAGCGTAACGACCTCGCCCGATAGGGTAACGGGCTCGAGCCAGTTCACTGCGGCACCTGGGCCTCGAGCCCCGCGGCGAATCGGCGGAGTGCAGCGAGCAGCATGTCGATATCCTCGAACGTCGTGCGGTGGTTCGTAATCGCAACTCTAATAGCGAACCGGCCGTCGAGTATAGTACTCGTGGGCAGCGCCGCCCCCGATTGCTGCAGTTGGGCGAGCAGCTCCGCATTATAAAGGTTGCATTCGCGCTCGTCCTTCCCCGGGGTCTTGTACCGGAAGCAGACCACGTTGAGCTCGGCCGGCGCGAGAAGTTCAAAGTCGTCCGATTGGCGAACGAGCGTCGCCAGGTACTGGGCCTGCTCGATATTCTGCTCGATCGCTGCGCCCAGACGCGTCGTCCCATAGGTCTTGAAGGCCATCCACACTTTGAGCGCGCGAAAGCTGCGCGAGAGTTGGACGCCGAGATCGGCAAAGAGCAGGGGATACGTCGATGCGAAACCATTCACGTTGTATGCATTATTCGCGTACGGCGCAGGGTTTGCCAGCGCGGCGCGATGCTCCGCTCCGTCGCGCACGAGCACGCAGCCGATGTCATAACTCAGGTACCCCCATTTATGCAGATCGAACGCGATCGAGTCGGCTAGCTGCATGCCGTCGGCTACGTTTTTGTACTTCTGCGTAAGGGCGGTGAGCGCGCCGAACGCCCCGTCGACGTGAAACCACAAGCCCTCGCTTCGGCAAATCTCTGCAAGCGCGCGTAAGTCGTCGGTGGCGCCCGCATTCACCGTTCCGGCATTCCCGACGACGCAAAACGGCACCAATCCCTGGCTGCGGTCGTGCGCTATTGACGCACGAAGCTCCGAAAGCAGGATTCTGTGGCGCGAGTCGGTGGGTATTTCACACACCGCGCGCTCTCCGATCCCGATGATGTTGCAAGCGCGCTTGAGCCATGCGTGCGTCTGCGTCGAAGCGTACACGCGCAGCCTCGGACCGGCAGACAGTCCTTCAGCCCTTGCATCAAACGGTGCGCGCGCGTTGCGCGCCACGAGCAGGCCGAGCATGTTTGCCGGCGTTCCGCCGCTTACGAACAACCCGCCGGTTTCGGGGGGAAGTCCGAAAAGTTCGACCAGCCAGCCGATGGTCTCGAGTTCGACGTAGGTCGCGCTCTGATCGAATCCGGACACGTTGCTGTTCATCGCTGCTGCGAGCATGTCGGCCAGCATCGACACCGGCGTTCCCGTCCCTTTTACCATCCCCCAAAAACGTGGATGAATGTTGCCGGTCGGGTACGGTAAGATATGTTCCTTGAATGCACCATAGACCGCGTCGAGGGGTTGCCCCTCGCGCGGAGCGCTCTCGGTCAAGGCTTCCTTCGCGGATTGCGGGACAGGTTGCCACGCGGGACGGTCGCGCACCGTGCGCATGTATTCGATCGCGTCGTCGAGCATCCGATGAGCCGACGCGCCGAAGGCGGCCCAATCGTCCGGGTCGAGTAAACTCACGACGCAAGCACCGCGAACGCCCGCTCCAGATCGGCGATCAGATCGGCCCGCGACTCCAATCCGATACTGAGGCGAACCAAGCGATGATCGTATGCCGGTCTTCCGTCCACACCCGCAAGGTCGTACGTCATGACCAAACTCGTTGTGCCGGCCCAGCTGAATCCCGGTTTAAAAAGTTGTAGCGCATCGGCAAAAGCCTGCACGCGCTCCTTTTCCGGTCCCGGCCGCAGCACGATGGAGAAGACGCCGGAGGATCCTGTAAAATCCCGCTTCCACAGCTCGTGCCCGGGACACGATGCAAACGCCGGGTGGAGCACCCGCTCGACTTCCGGACGCAGCGAGAGCCACGCCGCGATTTCCAGCGCTGCCGCTTGCGCCGCCTCCAGGCGCACGCCCATGGTTTGCAATCCTCGCAACACCAGGCTGCAATCATCCGGTGAAACGGCATACCCTGCGACCTGATGCGCGCTCCCGATTCTCTCGTACAAATCCTCGTCCGCTACCGTTACGGAACCCATCAGCAAGTCGCAGTGTCCACCCGCATACTTCGTTAATGCCTGCATCGTGACGTCGACACCGTGTGCGAATGCATCAAAAAAGACTCCGGCCGACCATGTGTTGTCCAATGCAACCTTTGCTCCGGCGGAATGGGCTGCCGCGGCAATGGCGTCCACATCTTGGACCTCCATGGTCACCGAACCCGGGCTTTCCGTCCAAACCAGACGAGTGTTCGGCCGAAACAGTTTCGCGATGCCGCTTCCGATGCCGGGCTCGTAGAACGTCGCCTCAATGCCGAACTCGCCGAGCATCCGGGTAGCGAGCCACGCATGCGGCGTGTAAATGTTCGCGGGAAGCAGCATGTGATCGCCCGACCGCAGCAGCGCAAAATTTACCAGCGCCAGCGCAGCCTGTCCGCTCGGCGTCAGGAACGTTCGCATTCCGGATTCCAGTTCGCAAATGCGCGCCGCCAGTTCGAGTGCGGTCGGCGTACCATAGAGGCCGTACGTATAGCCGACCCGGTGCTGATCCCAATGATCTTGTGCTACCGCCACCGATGGAAACACCGTGGTCGAACCGCGGTAGACCGGCGTCGAAAGCGAACGATACGCGCCCGGAATTT
>DASRDE010000209.1:0-6430 GCA_035652755.1 Vulcanimicrobiaceae bacterium
GAACCCGAGGAAAGCCCTATCGCCCGCTATGCGCGCGAAGCCGGCTGGAACGAATCGTTCGTTCAATACGAGATGCTGCTGCAGTTGTAGCGTTACGTCTTGACTTTAAAGACCGTACCTATCCCATGGCCACCCCAGTACGTCGTCCCGTACACAGCCTGCCCGGACGGATCCAGGAGCAAGCCGCCTCGAGGAAACTGACCGTCGCTCGGAGATCCCGCAAAAGTGTGCAGCGTGGTGTAAACGAACCCTTTGGCGCCGGGCGTCAATTTGAAGACACCGCCGTTGCTGGTATTTAAATCCACGCCATTTTGAGCCGTCGTTCCGTACAGCGCTCCGTTTCGATCGATGACCAACTGCGCGTCGGGCCACCACAGACCGCTTCGCGAAAAACTGTGCAGCAGATTGAAACGCCGCGTGACGGGATCGAACGAGAACACCGTGCCGCAGCCGCCGTCCACGCACGCGCTGCCGCCGCTCAAACCGCCTACGCCGTACAACGTTCCGTTGCGATCCTCGGCAAGGCCGTGGGGAAATGCGCCGTCGTTCGTGCCTTTGAAATTATAAAGGATCGTGTGCGTATATTCGTTCGCCGATGTGGGAGTGAGCATGAAGATCGTGCCGCATCCCAAACCAAGGCACTCTCCTGCATTTCCGGTACCGCCTTGAGAGGTCGTTCCGTAGATGATGCCGGATTTTGCTTCGACCACGAGCGGCGAGCTGGGATCGACACCCAAGAGCGGCTGAGTAAAATCATACAGAATCTGCTCGGCGTACGCGTCCCCCGACGGCGTAAACCGGAAGATCATTCCCCACGTGGCGCTTCCGAAGCTCAGATCGGTTCCATAGAGCGATCCATCGCGACCGAGTGTGAGCGTGCCCCACGGATTCTGGTTACCCGTAAATTGATACAGCGTCGTCTCCGTGAACGTCTGCCCATGCGGCTGGAGCCGGAAAAGCTCCGGCGGCGATACGTACGACGCGGTCAGACCGAACAGGTCTCCACTGGAGCTGCGTATCACCGACAAGGGCCGCGATCCGTCGCCGTGATTCTGAAAATTGTATACCGTCTGTTCGGCAAACCCGCCGGCTTGCGGCGTGAGTTCGAAGATTTCGCCGCAGCCGGGGTAGAGGTCGTTGCAAGAGCCGGTTCCGCCGTATAACGTTGCGCCGTACATTCGGCCGTCCTTACCGGCGGCCAGTGCCGCGACGGGCAAACCGCCGCGCCGCCAGCTCGGGAAATCGTAGATCAAGCGCTCCGGCGAGGCCGCGTTCGCCACGCTCGAGACGGCGATTCGATCTCCGTCGGGCGCGGGTACGAACGAATTCACTTGCGGATGCCCGCAGGCTGCCACCGCTGCCGCCAGCACGAGGGACGCTAGCACGGAACGGGCGCGGTTCAACAACGCAGCCATCCGTTCCACCATAGCACCTGCGGCGGCCCCTGTCACGCCGGTGCATGAGGCAGCGAAACACGCACCGAACGGCGCGCGTGTGGGCAAATACTTTACGTCTTTTCTGCTCGCCGTTGCAGCATGCGCGGCCGCGTTCCAACCGCTGCGGGCGCGCGCGGCCGACAACCAACTCCAGGCAGGGTTGACGCTCTTCGCCGCGGACGTGCATCACCGCGAAAAGTTCGGCGAGAATATCGCCACCGCGCTGATACCGGTGCCGACGATAGACCTTTCGTACCGGCACCGCCGCGCGCAGCTCTTCATCGAGATGATTCCACCGATCGGGCAGATCCCGCTTTCTACGAGCGGCTACGGCATTCGTGCGATTAGCGCGGAGTACGCGGACGGTACGGCGCGCTATTACAGCGCGAACGGCCGATTCGGCATCGGAGCGGGCGAGATGCTCTGGAATCAGCGTACGAAGTACGAGGACTCGGCGACGGTCACCGAATACGACGCGTCGCGAGGCGTGGGCGCGCGTTACGAGGCGCTTGCGTCGCTGCCGTCCGGAAACGGATCGTGGGACGCGACGATCAGGGCGACGCCGCGCGTAAATGCCGTACTCTCTTGGGTCTATACTCCCGCGACGCTGTCGCACGTTCCGGTCGACGAACAGGGCGCTCTCACCGACGTTGCCTTTGGGCGGAGCACGCATCACGAGAAAGGAGATTTTTACGCCGGCGTGCGGTGGGTGAATCTCACCGCGAAAACCAGCGGGGGAGGCTTTCTCGATGCCAACTGGCTCGCCGGCATCGAACTGCGCTACATGTGGAACGCGCTACGTTGAGATCTTGCGCGTGTTCCACCGTTCGAGCGCGCGCACGTAGAGGGCGGCGCTTCGCTCCTGCAGCTTTTGTTCCATGAGCCTGGCTAACCGGATGCGCGCCGCGGCGGGAAACTTGCTTTTCATGGTTTGAGCGCTCCTTCTCCAACAGTTGTTACATTAACGCCGTTCGCTGTCAAGATCGTTCCGGTGGCCCGCTGCAGTTCCACGACGGCTTTATTGAGATCGGTCTGCGCCGCGAGCTCCAGCCCGCGGTTGTTGGCCAGCTCGATCTCGCGCTGCAGGACCAAGAACGTCGTCGACGCTCCCGCATGGAATCGGCGCACCTCGCTGGCCAAGACGAGCTCGGAGGTACGGCGGGCCGTGCCGGCAGCGACCAAGCGAGCTTGCGCGCTTTGATAGGCCTGCAGAGCGTTTCGAACGTCGAGCGTCACGCGCTGAATGGTCGCGACCTGCTGGATTAACGCGCTGCGCTCTTGTTCTTGCGCGGCTCCCAAATTCGCGCGGGCAGTCGTGTCGCCGATCGGAAACGAGACCAAGAAACCGGCCGTATACACCGGGAACTTGTTCGAGAGCAGATTGCTGATCGATTGCCCCAAGCCGCCTTGCAGATAGCCCGGCGTGGGGACGTTGTTGTTGGGCAGCGGCGCGATGCGCTGCGACGGCGGCACCAGTCCGTTGACCGCCGCGATCAGCTGATTGATCGCGGCAAACTGCTGAATGCTGCTGAGCAAAAACGGGCTCGACGCCGGATCGACCGCGGTTCCGGCAAAGCCGTTGCTCGTGTAGCCGAGCTGCAGGTCGAACTGCGGCTTGGTCTGGTCTTGCGCATAGGCAAGGTTCACGTCGGCGCTATTGCGCAGCGCCCGAATCTGCGCGATCTCGGGGCGGTTCTTCAACGCCTGCAGCACCAAATCGCTCAGCGAAGGTTGGGCCGGAAGCTGCAGCACGGGGGTGGTCGGCACGAGGTTCGCGTTCCAAATCGCGTCGTTCGGGTCGGCCAGGAGTTGCGACTTGAGCTGGTTCTGCAGCGCCGCGACGTTTTGCAGCGCGGCAAAGACGTTCTCTTGGAAAACTGCGATCTGGTTGTCGGTCTGCACGACGTCGATAGGCGCGCTGGCACCCTGACGGGCAAGGCGGACGTTGCTGTGCTGCTGCGTTATCGTATCTTTGAGTGCCTGTTCCTGAATCGCGACGTTGCGCCAGGCCGCCACAAGGTCCCAATAGGTGTTCTCGACCTGCGCGATCGTACTCGAGACGGTTCCCAACGTTTGCGCGCTCACCGACTGCGCGTTGATCTGCGCCAGCTGCAGCTGCCGGCCCGTCTCGTTCACCGTGCGGTTCTTGCCCAGCGGCTGCGAGAACGAGACCGAGAAAATGGCCGGATACGTCGGATTGAACGTGTTGATCTGCGTGTTGTTGAACTGCTGACTGGCCGACGCGTTCACCGAGTATTGCTGGCCGCCCGGCAAGACGCCGGAGACGCCCGCTCCGACGGATGCGGTCTTTTGCACGATCGGTGAAAAATTCGGCCCTGCGAAGAACTCGTTGGTGGGCGGCTGCGTCGCGTACTGGTACTGCGGCTGAACCGAGAAACGCACGTCGTATGCGCCTCGGGCGGCCTGAATCTGATACTCGGCGATGCGGCGGTTCGCTTGCGCGACGGCCAGATCGGGATTGCGCGAAAGCGCCATTCCCACCGCGTTTTCGAGCGTAATGCCGACGAACGGCGTTTGCGTGATACCGACGATCGAGGGCGGCGGCGGCGAAACCGCCGGTGCGGCGTAACCCGGCGCGACCGCGGGCACTGCGGGAAGCTGGGGCGACGGCGCCGGCGACGGTACCGCTGCCTGCGCGGCGAGGGCGATCGTTGCAAGAACGTTCAACCTGATACTCCTATTCGACCGTAACGGGCGGATGCGGACGGGGGCGCCGCATGAGCAGCACCAGCGGCGCAAGCGCCAGGGTGATCAAGGCCGTCACGCGGGACGTGTCGGCGTAGGAAAGCACGTAAGCCTGCTGCGTGATGAGATCCGCCAGATTGCGAAGCGCCGCGAGCGCGTGCTCGCCGCCGCGAGCCTGCAGGTACTGGTGAACCGCCTGCGCGTGAAGCGTGACGTTGCCGCCGAGCGCATCTTGATGCTGCGTCACGCCGCGCACGAGCACCGTGACGAGCGCCGCAGTGGCGATGCTGCCGCCGACTTGACGAGCGAGATTGAAAAACGCGGACGCCGACGGAACGTCCTTGGCGGGAATGGAGCCCAGTACCGCAATCGAGAGCGGCACGAAGATTTGCGAGAGGCCGACGCCGCTCAAAATCAACGCGGCTCCGAACGTCCAGAACGACGAATCGGTCGTGGTCACGGAAGCGAGCATCCAATTGGAGATACCCAACAGCAGGAACCCCACGAAGATCGTCCAGCGGGAATCGACCGATCCGCGCGTTGCCAGAATGGCGGCAACGGGCGTGAGGAACGCGATCGCCAGTGCGCGCACCAGAATCGTTTCACCGGACATGGTCGCCGTGAAGCCCAGCGAGTTCTGGACGTATTGCGGCAGAATGAAGACGGACCCGTACAGGCTCACGCCGAGCGCGGCGCCCAGAAGACTCCCGGCGCTGACTTCGCGATACCGAAGCACGTGGAGATCGACGACCGGAATTCGCGATCGCAGCGTCCAGACCACGAAGGCCGCCAGCGACGCGACGCACAGGACGCTGAGCATCCGGATGTTTCCGTCGGCAAACCAGTCGTACTGCTGTCCCTGGTCGAGCACGTACTGCAGCGCGCCCAAACCCGCAGCGAGCAGCCCGAGGCCCACCCAGTCCAGGCGGCGCGTGCGATCGGCCGGCGCGGGATTGCGGAGCACGAAGTACACCGCGATTGCGGCCAAGATGCCGATCGGGATGTTGATAAAGAACGCCCAGCGCCACGTCAGGTTATCGGTGATGATGCCGCCCAGCAGCGGGCCGAGCGCCGGCGCGACGATCACGCCCATCGAAAAAATCCCTTGCGCTTTGCCTTGCTCGGTCACGGGATACGTCTCGCGCAGAATCGCTTGCGACGTCGAGATCAATCCGCCGCCGCCGGCGCCCTGGACGAGCCGCCAGAAGACGAGTTGGCCGAACGAAGCGGCAAAACCGCACATCACCGAGGCGAACGTGAAGATAAGAATCGACGCCAAGTAGTAGGCGCGCCGCCCGAAGCGGGCCTGCAGCCAGGGAGTGATCGGAATGACGATGACGTTGGCGATGATATAACCCGTCACCACCCATGCGCCCTGATCGACCGCGACGCCGAAATTGCCTTGAATGTTCGGCAGCGCGACGTTGACGATGGTCGTGTCGATAATCTCGAGCATCGTGGCCGTGATCACGGCCAAGGTCACGACCGCGCGGCGCCAGCCGAACTCGATGACGGGGGCGTACGCGGCCGGTTTGGGACGTGCGGCGGCTGGATGACCGTGAGCGGTCACCCGGCGCGCTTGATGGACGGCGGCCACGGCTACTTCACTTGTACCGACGCTTCGACCGACATGCCCGGGCGCATCGGATAGCGCTGGAAGTCGGTGTCGCGGTCGAAGACGATCTTCACCGGAATGCGCTGCGTGACTTTGACGAAATTGCCCGTCGAGTTTTGAGCCGGAACGAGCGCGTACGTGTTCTGCGAAGCGGGGTTGATCGAATCGACTTTGCCGTGGAACGTGACGCCCTTATAGGCGTCTACGCGGATGTCGACCGGCTGCCCGGGGCGCATGTTGCCGACCTGCGTTTCTTTGTAGTTGGCCGTGACGTACACGTCGTTCGGGATGAGCGTGAGCAGCGTGGCGCCGGGGCTCACCGTTTGGCCGATTTCAACGCTCTTTTCGCCGATCGTGCCGTCGATGGGCGCGTAGATCCGCGTGTACGCGAGGTTCTGCTTGGCAATTGCCACCGCGGCGACTTGCGTTGCGATTTGGGCGGGCGCTTGCGCCTGGCTCAGCTTACCCTGCGCGGCCTGCACGCCGCCCTGCGCCGCTCCGACGCCGGCTTGCGCCGCGGCGATTTTCTGCTGCGCGGCGTTTAAATTGGCGATCGCGACGTTGACTTGATCCTGCGCGGCGCGGTACTGCGACTGTGCCTGCGCATACGCTGCTTGAGCGGCATCGAGCTGCTCGCGCGCGACGTCACCCGACCGCACCAGCGTCTGCGTCC
>DASRDE010000210.1:0-19929 GCA_035652755.1 Vulcanimicrobiaceae bacterium
GCCCTCCGTGAGCGTGCCCGTCTTGTCGGTAAAGAGCACCTGGACGTTCCCGAGATCTTCGATGCTGACGAGGCGCTTTACGATAACGCCGCGTTTGGCAAGCATCCGCGCGCCATAGGAAAGGCTGACCGTAACGATGGCGGGAAGAAGCTGCGGCGTCAATCCAATCGCAATCGAGAGCGCGAACAGCAGTGATTCCACGATTGGGCGATGCAGAAGCACGTTTATGCCAAAGGTGCAGCTCGTTAGAACGACGGTCACGCGCACGAGCAATAGCGAGAAATCGCGCAGGCCCAGTTCGAACGCCGTTCGAGGCGCCTCGCGCGAAAGCTGCAGAGCGATCGAACCGTACTGTGCGGACCCGCCCGTCGCAACGACGACGCTCGTGCCTAGGCCGTCCTTCACGATAGTTCCGGAATAGGCGCAACACGAGCGGGTTAGGTCGGCTTCCTGCCCCGCGCTTGGGTTCGCGGTCTTGGCTTGCGGCAACGCTTCGCCCGTGAGCGCCGACTCGTCGCACTCCAGGCCGCGCACCTCCAGTAACCGCACATCCGCGGGCACGATATCGCCCACGTTCAAATAGACGATGTCGCCCGGGACGAGTTCCGCCGCGTTGATCTCGGCGCGCTGTCCGTCGCGCAGCGCCAACGCTTTCGGAGCCACGCGCGCACGCAAGTCGGCCACCGCGCGCTCGGAGCGATATTCGCTTACGAAGCTCAGTCCCACGCTCAACACGACGATGCACAGGATGATGTATGCATCGGAGTTGTCGCTCAAGAAGATCGACAATACCGCCGTGCAAACGAGCAGGATCAAAAACGGGTTGTTCAGCTGCCGAAGGAGAACGCTGAACCCGCTCGTATGGCGATCCGTAATCTCGTTACGCCCGAACTCCGAGAGCCGTCGTGCTGCTTCGCTGCTCGACAGGCCGGCGCGCGAGCTCCCGAGGTCGCTCAGGACTTCGTCGACCGGCAACCGCGCGGCAGCGCTCAGTTGCAGTTGTTGTGCCAATTTCCTTAGTCTACGAACTCCTTGCGAACGGGCAGAGACCGCACTGAGAACGCCCCGTGAAGGAACCGCGGGTGCGTCAGCAATTTCGCGATTCACGCGAAAGGCGAGGGCCGAAGCCCCGAAAATCGAAACAAAACTGGAGTATGGACAATATCGCGCGGTTATCTACGTATGGTGCATTGATACTGGCCGTGCTCGTGACGTCAGACTGCGCCGGCGTGTCGACCGGGGGCTGCCAGCTTCCCGCCGCGCTGCCGATGCTCGCCGGGACGCCAATCCCAACTCAGCCTATTCCAGCCGGCGCAGGTACGACGAGTTCCGCTACCGTCGTCGTGAAGGTCGTCGTTGATTCGAGTGGTGCAGTGACCTCCGCGTCGATCGTGCAAAGATCGCAAAACGCTGTAATCGATGCAGCCGCGCTATCGCTCGTGCAACAATCAAAATTTCTCCCAGGCAGACCTGGATGCAGTGATGGTCCCGCGCCCGACACCACGACGGTCAGCGTGTCGTTCAGCCCAAACGCCTAGCAACCGCGGCTTAATAACTCCTCTTTACTGTTTGCGGCTTCCGGAGAGGACCGCGGAAAGCAGCGTCCGCGATTTAACGCCGAGCTTTCGGTACGCGGAGGCCAGGTGCTTCTCCACTGTTTTATGCGTAATCGAAAGATCGCCCGCAATTTGAAGATTCGATCGGCCTTGCGACGCGAGCGTCGCGATTTGCTGTTCGCGCAACGAAAGCGCGTCCATGGGCGCCGGTGCCGCAGGAATAGGTTCGGTGAGGCGCCGCGCGTCGTGCGTTGCACCGCACTTCCGATACAGCGCGATGGCGCTTTGCATATCGCCTGCCGTTTCCAAGGCCGCCGCCTCGAACAAGGGGTAACGCAGGCTGTGAAATCCCTCGGCGGCGGCGCGGCCGAGCTCGCGAGCTTCTGCGACCCGGCCGTTGCGGCGATGTTCGCGCGCGTCGAACAAGGCGAGCGCGGCCCTTTCCGGCGTTGGTGCCGGCCCCTGCGCGGCGCGCTGCAGATATGCGCGAGCCCGCGCCCGATCTTCGGGCCGCCCATACAAACCAATTGCGAGCAACGTCGGTACGTTTCCGCGCACGAGTTCGCAGTCGGGCAGGCAGCGATGCAGTAAGTCCTGAGCGTCGGTATAACGCCCGCGGCGCACCAGGATCTCGGCAAATCCCGCGCCGTGCTCAACTTCCGGTTTGGCAAGTACGTCTTCCTCGAATCCGTCGAACCACGTTGCGATTAAATCGCGGTCGCCGGTTGCCGCTCCGATCATAGTGCCGAACGCGGTCGCAAAAGTGATATTGACGCGGTTTTCGCTCGCGGGCGAAACGCGTTCGAGCGCGGCCCTTGCAGCAGTTAGGTCGCCGCGCAACACGCAGCAGAGCACGTCGAACGCGTAGACGCTTTCCTCCGCGTGACGGCTGCGGGCGGCGCGAGCCGCCGTGTGCGCATCCTCGATTGCCTGCTGCGCCTCCTCGTGCAGGCCAAAAAAGGCAAACGCCATCGCACCGTTGGTGTACGCGCCCGCTACGCTTTGCGGGGCGCCGCTGGCGCGAGCCGCCTCGAGCCACGCCGCATACTCACGCCGGAAGGCGTCGAGATCGCCGATCGTCATCGCATTAAACGCCGAGATGTTGTGATAGCGCAGTGCCAGGTCGGGCCGCCCGAGCGCGCGCGCATCGATCGATTCCAGATACGTTGCGGCCCGGAACGGAAAAGCGAACGTGGCCCAGAGCCAGGCCAACCCGAGCTGCACGCGCGCCCGCGCCAGGTAGTCCTCCGGGTCGAGTCGATCGAGCATTGCGCGAAGCGGCGCAGTGGAATCGGGAAGGCCGGTGCCGTACGCGGTAATCGCGGCCGTCACGCGGCATCCGGCCTCCAGTTCGTGTGCGCCGGCTTGCGCGTACATATCCGCGGCTGCGCTGTAGGTCGCTTGCGCTTCCATCCAAGTGCAAGACGCCGGTCGGCGATCTTCTTTACAATTGCCCCGCGCGATAGCGGAACGATGCTCGATTCGAGAGCGCGCTCGTACAATGCGATGGCGTCCTCGTGCGCATGCACGGCGGCGGCGGCGTCACCGGCCATCTCATTGTATGCAGCGGATTTCTCCGCATCGCCCGCCGCCCACCAGTGGTAAGCCAATGCTTCGATCGAACGCCGCTCGGGCGGCTCGCTTTCCAGCGCGAGGGCAATCTCGCGATGGCGCGGCCGCATCTCGACGGCGAGAAATTCGCCGTAGATCGCCTCGCGCGTAAGTCCGTGGCGAAAGCGGAACGTGCCCGGCGATTGCTCCTCGACGATTTGAAAGTCGCGGGCACGATTGAGCGCCGGCAACACGTCCTGCACGCGGCTTCCCAGCGTGGCGGTAAGCAGATCGAGTTGAAAGGTCCGTCCGATCGCCGCCGCTTGCGCGATGATCCGGCGTTCGTCTTCGGTAAAAGGCCGCAACCGCTCGAGCAATATTGCCCGCACGCTATGTGGAAACACGCGTTCGTTCGCGTCGATCCCCCGAGCTTGGCGCTCGACGGCACTCTTGAGCAGCTCTTCGGTGAAAAACGGGTTGCCTTCACCCGCGCGAATGACCGCTCGCTGGAACGGTACGGGCAGGTCGATCGCTTCGAGCGCTTCATCGACGAAGGTTTGCAGCTCTTTCCCGCGCAGCGGTTCCAAATCGATACGCCCGAATCGGCGGCTGCGCGACATTCGCGTGATCGCCGCGGCCGCCGGGTGCGCGGAGTGCAGCTCTTCGGATCGCACCGATGCTACCACGAGGACGCGCATGCGCTCGACCTTGCCCGACAAGTACACCAGCGAGTCGAGCGTGGCGGCGTCGGCCCAATGAATATCGTCGATAACCAGTGCGACCGCACTGCGTGACGAGATCGCGGCTAAACGCTCGGCGATGCGATCGAATTGCTCGCGCTGCGTCGCGGCGGCATTCGAGTCGAACGCCTCCGGACCCAGTTGGAGGAAGGCTTCGCGCAGCGGCCCGTACGGCGGGCCCGCAAACTGCAGGCACGCGCCCCGGCCGATCTTCCAGCGCGAGTACGCCAGGGAGTCGCAGAATTCGTCGATGAGACGCGATTTGCCCAACCCCGCGTCGCCGGCGACCAGCACGAATCCGCCGCGGCTCAGACCGGCTTCGAGCCGCCGCTCGCGCAGATATTTCAGTTCCTGTTGCCGTCCGATGAACGGCCGGCAGAGAACGGGCCGAACGATCACAGGGGAGCGTAAGGTTCCCTACCCCAGACCGGACACCCCCCGTCGGCCGCCGCCGCAGAAAGAGTAGGGTTTCTCCCCATACTGCGTTGGGCCGGACGCGGCTACGCTTTAGGCCGTGAGGGGAGAAACGTGTATGAACAACCGCATTTCGGCGATCGCAATCGCCGCCATCGTCGCCGCAACGCTCACCGGCTGCGGCCAATCCTATTCCGCGCCCGCCGCCGCCGGACTCGACCAGCGCAGCGCCGTAGCGCAAACCGTCGATTCCGGCGCCATTACTACCAAGTCCGTCGCCTTTGAGCCGGCAGGCGCACCGAGCGGCACGCCCGCCGTGGTCGGCACGTACATTTCAACCGTTTTTTACGTCTCCGGCACGCCCTGCTTCAACTGTGTGAACGGGAATACCCAGGGCACGTACGGCACCGGCGATCCGCTCGGCTACGTAAATACGCAGATTCCGAGGATCGGCATCCTGTTCGTCTACATGAGCGTCAGCTACAGCGGCGGATGCACGGTAACGGTATCGCTCAAGCAAGGCACGACGACGCTTGCGACCGGATCGGGCAACGTGAACCTGAGCGCCGGCGGCGTCTACTCATCCGAGCTGGCGCCGACGCGCCAATCCACCTGGCACGGCTTGGCAAACATGAGCGGCAAACTGGTTTGCGGGACTACGACCGTCAACCAAAGCGGCAAAATGTACTTTCAGTAACGGCAGCCCTCACAGGGGCGAGAAAGGCGCGGCGGGCTGCCGCGCCTTTTTCGTATTCTGCGAACTACGACGCTGGTTTCACGGGCTTCTAATCTTCACGCGCGACGAGAGCGGGACCCTTTCGCGTTTCTCCGGCAACGCACTTATCGCGAGATTTCGTAAAAGGGGTACAGCACATGAAACGGATTTTCACTCGGAAACGGGCCTTCGGGCTCTTGTCGGCAGGCGGGTTCGCCGCCGCTTTGATCGCCGGGCCGGCGGCGGCTCTGGCGGGGCAAAATTGGAGCGATGAAAACTTGGCGTACACGCGCGGCTTCATCGCGCAGTCGATCGACATGCTGCAGCACGATGCCCGCGACTACGGCGGCCACCGGGCAGCCGCGGTCAACGACCTGGGTTCGGTACAAACGGATCTAAACGCCGCATTGCGCTACGACGGCAGCCACGACCGCTTTGCGGATCGGCGGATCATCATGCCGTCGCAAACGCAGTCTTCGCTGCGGGGTCAAGAGGCCAGCAACCAAAACCTCGAGGCCGTGGACGCGTACCTCCAGTCGGCCGCGAATGCCCTCGAGCAAGACCAACACGACTACGGCGGCTTCCGCGTGAAGGCGATCGAAGGCATCGAAGCCGCGCGGGCACAACTGCGTCAGGCGATTGCGTTCGAGAATCAGAACGGAACGGATTCCCGCAGCGATCGCGACGTCCAGTACGCACGCTGGTACATCGAGCGCGGCATCGACCAGCTGCAGACGGATCGGCACGACTATGCCGGGCATCGCGAAGGTGCCGTAGACGCCATGCAGCAGGCTCGCCAGGATCTGCTGCTGGGCTTGCGCGCCGACGCATCCGATCCGCGCTTTGCTGCGATTGCACCGCCGAACGGCGGCGGAGCACGGCTCTTCGTGCGCTCGCAGAACGGCAGCAATGAAAACTTGGAGTACGTACGAAGCATGATCGACAACGCGATTACGATGCTCGGCCGTGACTCGCACGACTACGACGGGTACCGCGTAAAAGCGATCGGGCAGCTGCAGGTTGCGACCGGGCAGATCGACGCAGCCCTGGGGAGCATCAGCCAAAACCGGATCCTGTAACGAAAGGTTTTCGCTAAACCTCTGAGTAGAGTGAGACCCTCGGAAACTCGCCGGGGGTCTTACCATGTTCGCCGGAGTCCTCGCGCTCGTGATGGCGGCAGCGCCCGCGCTGCCGTCTACGCCTGTCGAACAGTGCCTGGGCACGCATAGCGCGCACGGTGACGTTGCGCGCGCATTTGCTGCTTGGACCGAATTGGAAGATCGCCGCCGTTGGAGCCAAGCCGCGCGCGCCGGGGCCGCGCTGGCTGCAAAGGGCGTCCAATGCGTGACGGGATCGAAATGGAGCCCGTCGCTCACCCAAGACATGCTCATTCCGCTGCAATGGGCGATGCTCGCCGGCGTCGATGCCTTCCGCAGCGGTGACGCGGCGCTGATGCGCAGTATCGGAAAGCAGTACCAAGGAATCGCCGAAAATTATCAGGCACTCACACACGACGACTTCGAGCGCGAAGGTTATAAGCACGTGCTGCTGTACTTTGCCGATTTCGTAAACGGACGCTGCTCGTACGACCTGTGCACGGCCAGGAACTATCCCTGATCCGTAGGAGAACGGCATGAACGACACATTGACTCGAACGGTTCAAAGTATCTATCCCGCGGTACGCTACGAAGACGCGAAAGCCGGCATTGCTTGGCTGCAATCCGCTCTGGGCTTCGAAGAGCACGTCGTCTACGCCAACGAAGACGGCTCGATCGCGCACGCGGAGCTGAAGCTGGCCGGAAATTTGATCATGCTCGGCAGCGTCAAAGACGACGGCTAT
This sequence comes from Vulcanimicrobiaceae bacterium, assembly GCA_035652755.1. Classification (GTDB taxonomy): domain Bacteria; phylum Vulcanimicrobiota; class Vulcanimicrobiia; order Vulcanimicrobiales; family Vulcanimicrobiaceae; genus DASRDE01. The sequence goes on from DASRDE010000210.1 coordinate 6,817, forward strand.
GGCGTCAGTCCGAAAAGCGCCGGCTTCGTAACCGCCACGGTGTATATTGCCTTGGAGTCGGCTGCGGCTGTCGACGCGCTGTACTCGCGCGCCAAAGCAGCGGGCGCGCAAATCCTGCGCGAGCTGTGCGACACCGATTACGGTTCGCACGATTTTACGGTTCGCGACCCGGAGGGCCACATTTGGTCCTTTGGGACGTATCGGCCGCAGGCGCCATAGCGCGAATCTCAGCACGAGGCGCTCGCCGCGCGAAGGCAAGCGGGCCATAGGTTGAGAAGCAGTCCCTCGCCGGGTCAATGGGGGTCGCTCGTTGAGCCTGCTCAGCCGCGCATTTTGCGCTTGCTTGGGAACCGTGCTAGCGTTGGGAACGCCCGCGTCCGCGCAGTATGCCGCCGCCGGTTCCGAAAATTTTCGCGACAATTCACCGGTTGAAATCGCGGCCGGACGCCTCCAGCCGTACTTCTTGAAGAACCTTCCGCTCGTACGCGATTGGACCACCATCTATCCGACCGTACCGGCACTTCCGAACGGCGCTTCCTTTGCGCCTGCGCGCGATCTCGCGCAGCAGTCGCTGCTGGAGGCCCGGATCGTCGAGCAATTGCACGGTTCGAACAATGGTGCGGTCGTTTTGGGCGGCGGCGACTATGCGATCCCCGTGCGCGTGTATTGCACGGACGTCCTACGGCGTGCGCGCGCTCCGCAAACGTACGTGCTGGGGCCGCTTCGGGGAACGCGAGCCTTCGTTCTCACTGCACTCTACGCAAACGCAGCAGTCGAGAGTCCGCCGTTCGAAACGCTGCAGACGCTGTCGTGGTCGCTCCAAGAGGGATTGAAGTACGGCGAATTGCCGCACGCGCAGCGAGCCGTCTTCGACCAGCTGCTTCCCGGGTGGCGCACGCAGATTGCGTCGAGCTTCGTCGACCTCATGTCCAAGCGCTGGAACATCGCCTCGCGCGGAATCGCCGGCGCTCCTCCCTTCGACGAAGCGCTTCCTCAAATGGGCGAGATGGGCCGAATCATCTCCGGTGCGGAGTCGGCGCGGCGCATGATCTTCGGATACGAAACGGATTTCGATGGGCTGCGCAGTGCGCTGGTGCCGGGCGGGATCGATGCCGGAATCGCCGCGGATGCAACGCCGTGGAGCGTGCCGGCACCGAACGTCTTCGAACGGCTGCTCGCGCGCGGCGCGATGGGCAGCGTCGCCGTGCTGGAGATCCACGTCGACGGGAATGCCCGAAGCGTCGTGCCGCTCACCTCGAACATCGCCTACGCGCAGCAATGCACGGACTGCCAGCCGCTGACGATGCATCCGGTGAGGCCGGCTACCCGCTAGGAAGCGAGAAGCCGCGATGCGAGGGCGACCGCATTGCGTGCGGTCATCGCGTAGATGCTCAGCTGCGGATTCGCCGCCAAACTGGTGGGAAAAACGGACCCGTCGAAAACGCTGACGTTCTCGACGTTGCGTAAGCCTCCGCGGCCGTCCGTGACCGACGTCTTCTCGTCTTCACCCATCGAACACCCGCCCATGACGTGCGCGCTCATGACGCGCATGCGTACAATCTCCATCGGCAGGGCGGCTATTGCGGCACGCGCCTCTGCGAATGTCGTAAAGGGCCGCGCGCTTTCGTGCAGCGGAAGTACGGAGAGCGCGCCCGCGGCGAACTGAATCTGCGCCATCGTTACGAGCGAGCGGCGCAGCCCTTCCCATACGTACGACGAAATGGGGTAATCCAGCAGCGGGGTGCCGTCGGATTTCAGACGCACGGTACCGCCGGCGCTTTGTTCGTGAAATCCATCGCGCATGAGCGCGATCACCGCTTGCGCATGGGATGCGCGCGCCATGAATGCTGCGTGCTCCGCGCCGAATCCGACCAGCGCGGTCGCCATGAGGACCGGATGCATCGGCGGGACTTCCAATTTATAGCCCATAGTGCCGTCGAAGGGCACGCCATCGACGAAATGGTCCGAATACACCGACTGCGGCGCACCCGAGTCCGCCCGTACGGGATCGCGAAAAATCGCCGTCGAGACGGCTGTCGGATGAAGAAACGTCCGGCGTCCGATCGATCGATAGGGATCGGCTGCGCCGCTGCGCAGCAGCAGCGCGGGCGTGCCGATGGCGCCGGCGGACAAGACGAAGTGACGCGCGCGCACGGTGACGTTGTGCGGGCCGGGCGTGATTCCGTCGGGTAAGAGCGCTCGAACGATCAGCTCGTGCGCGCGGCCGTTCCTAAAGATCAGCCGCTCGGCGCGAGCACGACTGACCAGCACCGCTCCGCGGCGCAAGGCTTGGGGAATCGTCGTGACCAGCATCGACTGCTTGGCATTCGTCGGGCAGCCCATGCCGCAGTAACCGAGGTTTTGGCAGCCTTTGACGTTGCGCGGAATCACGCTCGTCTGAATACCGAGCGCCGCCGCGCCGCGGCGGAGGATCGCGTTGTTCTCGTTAGGAGGCTCGGACCATGGAGCAATGTGCAAGCGTGATTCGACGCGTTCGAACCACGGTGCCAGTTGCTTCTCCGTGTAATCGCGCAGGCCGAAGCGTTCGCGCCAATACGCAAGCGTTTGCGCCGGGGTTCGCAGACTCGTCGCCCAATTCACCGTGGTCGAGCCGCCGACGGTTCGCCCTTGCAGGATCGTAATGCCCTTGTCGGCGGTCTTGCGAGCGGCGGATTCCTGATAGAGATCGGGATACGCTTCGCGCTCGAGCATGTGAAAATCGCGCGCGCTGCGCAGCGCTCCCTCCTCGATCAAAACCACGCGCAGGCCCGCTTGCGAAAGCACTTCCGCGGCCATTCCGCCGCCGGCACCGGTTCCGACGATCGCCACGTCGCCCTCGAGCGTGAGATCCTGCGTCAGCCGCGATGCGTCCTGAATCATGCGCGAATCCGCGGCGGACCGGGATAGCCGATCGCCGGCCACGAGCGCTCGCCTCCGTACCATGCCGCAAACGTCAGTTGGTGCAGCGCGTCGTATGCGCTGCGCAGTTGCGCGATTCCACTGTTTCGCCAGCCCGATAGGAAGCGCTCCACCTGCGCTCGATCCGCGCGACTCCACGGCGCCCAAACCCCCGCGACCAGCATCCGGGCGGGCGCAAAGCGCAGCAGTCCAAAGAGGTAACGCAATTCCGAGCGCACCGCGAGCGGCAGCCCGCAAACGGCACGATCCAAACCTCTTACGACCAGCTCGACGTCACCCGGCCCGGCAAGCGCTCCCGCGAGCATGACCGGAGCCACTGCTGCGACGATCGCCCGATCTTCATCATCGAGAAAACCAAAGCGATAGCGCGGATCCGGCAGCGGTTCGTCGGGCCGCGATTCGTAGATCCATCCGGCTACGGCCAGTGCGGCTGCCGCAAGAAGGCCCGCGCGCAAGAATCGGCCGCGAGTGAGTTGCACGGCGCCGCTACCCGCCGAGCTCGCGCAGACGTTTGCGGATCGCCCACGCGCCGCGCTCGAATTCCTCACAGAGTTCGCGCACGATCGCAGCCTGCGTTCCGCCGCGCGCGTGCAAATCACGATAGCGTTCGCGAAGGCGGCGCACCTCGGCAGCCGTCCACGTCTTGCCGCGGTTCTTCACGACATGCGGGAGCGGCGGCGCTTCCAGCATCGAGCCCGGTACTGCCGCTTCGATCCGCGCTCGAGCGCTCCGGTACGCAGCCTTGGACAGCTCAAAGCCGATAAAGCGCCGGTTTAGGCCGACCGCCACGACTCCGGTCGAGCCGCCGCCGGTGAAAAAATCGCAGACGAGATCGCCCGGGTTGCTGCTGTATGCCAGCATTTTCTTAATCAGAGCATGCGGAAGTTCGTTTTTGTTCTTCGTGCGTCCGGGCTTGTACTCGCGGTTGATCAGCCAGACGTCTTCCCGATCCCGATAGTTCATCGAGCCGCCGTCGCTCGACCCGTGATCCAGCGCATATCGGGCCTGAAGGTTGAACGTGCGGCTCCCTCCGGGCTTGGCGAAATACAAGATGTGATAGTGCGAGGACACGAATTTCTTGCTCGTGTAGACGCCGAAATTGAACTTCCAGATCAGGTGATTGATCTCGCGAAGGCTGGTGCTGCGTAGCGCGCCGAGCACGTCGTAGAGGTTGGTGTATCCGGAGACGACGTAGATCTGGCCGCCTGGGCGCAGCACGCGCTCGGCTTGCGCGATCCAAGCCCGGCTGAACTGCGGATACTCCGCGCGCGGGATTTCGACGTAGCCGTCCACCACGAAGCGTTCGTTTCGATTATAGTGGCGATGCAGCCGGTCGCCTTCGATGCCGTAGGGCGGGTCGGTGACGATCAGGTCCACACTCGCATCGCTCAGGCGCGCGAGCGCGCCGCTAACGCAATCTTCGTTGTAGACGACCGGCCGCTCCATCCGCAAAAGCTTACGCTAGGCGGCGCGCCGTCTCCCGTTGAAGAAGCCGATTAGCGCCATGGCAACCGTCGAAGGCTCCCACGAAAGCCGCACGCTCCAGCGCCTCTTCGAGATCACGCAGGACATACTCCAGGCACCCGATATCGGGCCGGCGCTGGACTCGATTGCGCGCGGGCTCAGCGAGCTCTACGGCTTCAAGTACGTGTCGATCGTCGCCTCGGAGGCTCCCGGCGGCGAGATGTACCGGCGCGTCATCATCGGCTTTGCACCCGAGCAGATCGAGAAGCGCTTGGGCGAGCATATCCCGCGAAGCGCAATCGTGCAGCTGCTGCTGCCCGACTTTGAAGTCATGCCGGGCTGCTTTTACATTCCGGCCGAGCGCGAGCAGCGATGGGAGTACAACATCTACATCGGCGATCCGAAGCACGGAAAGCGCCGCGAGAGCCCGCGCGCCTGGCACGAACACGATTCCCTCACGCTGGTGCTTGCCGATCCGGACGGCGAGATGATCGGGTATATTTCCGTGGACGGCCCGCTCGACGGACGCGTGCCGAAAATCGAGACGCTGCGCGAGATGCAGCTCTTCGTCAACCTCGTCGGTTTGGCGCTGGGCAACGCGCGCGGCCACCGCATCGAAGTCGAACGCCGCGAGATGCTCGAAGCGACCTCGCGAGCGCAAAGCGAATTCTTCAGCCTAGTCTCGCATGAAGTGCGTTCGCCGCTGGCGGCGATTCGCGGCGCGACGGTCCTACTGGAAACGCATTTCGACTCGATTCCGCCCGAACGCCGCGGCGAGCTGCTCTCGGTGTTGAGTACGTCGACCGCCCGGCTCTCCGCGATCTTCGAAGATTTCTTGCTTCTCTCGCGGATGGATGCGGGCAAGCTCACGCTGCGAATGGAACCGGTGGATCCCGTCGCCGTCGTCGAAGAATCGGTCGCGCGAATCGAAAGCCAGCACCCCGAACGTGAATTCCGTACGCTGTACCTTACGCCCGTGCCGTCGATCTACGCCGACGACGGCCGCGTCGTCCAAGTGCTGACCAACATGCTCTCGAATGCCGCCAAGTACTCGTACCCCGAGAGCGTGATCGGCGTGGAAATTAGGCCGACGGCCGATCGCGTGATCTTTTCGGTGAAGAATGAAGGACCGGGGGTCAGCGAATCGGACCGCGAGAAGATCTTCAGCCGCTTTGGACGCGTTTCGAACGAGAGTACGGATGCTTCCATCGGCCTGGGCCTCTACATCTGCTCGCAACTCGTCGGCCTCATGGGTGGTTCCATCGGCTATGAAAGCGAACCCGACAAGGTGACGAATTTCTGGTTCTCGCTCCCGCGGACGAGCGCTGCTGCATGAAGACCCGCCCCGACATCCGCAACGTCGCCATCATCGCACACGTCGACCACGGCAAGACCACGCTCGTGGACGCCATGCTCAAACAGAGCGGCGTCTTCCGGGAAGGCCAGCACGTGGAGACGCGGATTATGGATTCGAATCCGCTCGAACGCGAACGCGGGATCACGATCTTGGCCAAAAATACGGCGGTCCGGCACGGCGGCATCAAGTTCAACATCGTCGATACGCCCGGCCACGCCGATTTCGGCGGCGAAGTGGAGCGCGTGCTGCAGATGGTGCAGGGCGTGCTGCTGCTCGTGGATGCCGCCGAGGGCGTCATGCCTCAAACGCGTTTCGTGCTGCGCAAGGCGCTCGAGCTCGATCTAAAAGCCATCGTCGTCGTGAACAAGATCGACCGCAAGGATGCGCGGCCGACGGAAGTCGTCAACGAGGTCTTCGATCTCTTCATCGAACTGGGAGCCAACGACGAACAAGCCGAGTTTCCGACCGTCTTCACCAATGCGAAGCTCGGCGCTGCCAAGCGCGAGCTCGACGAGGATGCGCGCGATCTCGAGCCGCTCTTCAAGGTCATTTGCGATCACGTCCCCGAAGCGCCGGCCGAAGAGGGCGCGTTTCAAATGCTGGTCTCGGCCATCGACCATAACCAGTACGTCGGCCGCATCGGCATCGGCCGCGTCTTTCGCGGCAGTGCTCGAACGAACGCGCCGATCGCCAAGGTGGCTCGCGAAGGCACGGTGCAAACCGGCTTGCGGTTGACCAAACTGCTCACGTTCCAAGGCTTGGAGCGCGTGGAGGTCGACGAAGCCGGGGCGGGCGACATCATCTGCGTTTCGGGTATCGAAGGCTTGAACATCGGCGATACCATCGCCGACGTCGCCACGCCCGAAGGGGTGCACGCCGTTGCAGTCGACGAGCCGACGGTTTCGATGTTCTTCAGCGTCAACAATTCGCCGTTTGCAGGCCGGGAAGGCAAATATTTGACGTCGCGGCAGTTGCGCGCGCGCCTGATGGCCGAGCTGGAATCGAACGTCGCGCTCCGCGTAGCGGACACCGAATCCGCCGATACGTTCGAAGTGCGAGGCCGCGGCGAGCTGCATCTCTCGATCCTCATCGAGACGATGCGGCGCGAAGGTTACGAGCTGCAGGTCTCCAAGCCGCAGGTCATCGTCACCGAACGCGACGGAAAGCGGTGGGAACCGGTCGAGTACGTCGTCGTGGACGTTCCGTCAGAGTACGAAGGCCCCGTCATCGAGGCGCTCGGGCGGCGCAAAGCGGTGATGTCGAATATGATCAACGTCGCCGAATCGCGCCGGCTCGAATATACGATGCCGACCCGCGCGATCTTCGGACTGCGCGGCGAGCTGCTCACGCTCACGCGCGGCACGGCAATTATGTCTCACACGTACTACGATCATCAAGAATGGCAGGGAGAGCTTCCGGGACGAAACGTGGGGGCACTCGTCGCGAGCGATACCGGACGGGTCACGGGCTATGCGCTCATGGGCCTGGAGCAGCGCGGCCGCTTCTTCGTCGGACCGGGCGCCGAGGTTTACGAAGGGATGATCGTCGGCCGGGCCAACGACGAGCGCGACATCGCGCTCAACGTCGTGCGCGAGAAAAAGTTGACGAATATGCGCGCAGCGGGTTCGGACGAGAACGTAAAGCTGGCACCGCCTGAGGAGCTCTCGCTCGAACGGGCGATCGAATTCATCGAAGACGACGAGTTGGTGGAAGTGACGCCGAAGTCGATTCGGCTGCGCAAGCGGATTTTGGATGAAACCGAGCGGCTGCGCCGGCGCAAGCGCGAGCTCAGCAGCGCTTAGCGGCTTTTGCTAGAAGCGGACGCCCCATCCGCCGAAGAGATTCGATTCGGTTTGAACCGGTAACCGCACGCGGCCGTTCGTAACGGGCGTTTCCGCTTTGCGCGCGGGTGACTGTACGATCATGTCCATCGCTTTACTTGGTACGAAGTGGCTCCACAAGTGCGAGCGCCCAGCCTGCGGAAGTGCGCGTCCGCATCAAATAGCCTTTGTTCGTGCGGTCGTACACGTGGTAGCCCGCATTGAGCGCATCGGTGAGATTGTCGAAAACCGTCAGGCCTTGCATCGTTCTGTACCTTTCGTTCGATTCGGTGCTCTGACTGTCTCGTACTACGCTGAATCAATTCTGAATGTTTCAGCCCTTAACCCAAGCGTGCCGCCCTTCGACTGCGCGTGCCGCGCACTAGGTGCGCGGCAGGGCTACGCTCAGGGTGACACAGGGCTCCGCTCAGGGTGACACAAGGGCTCAGGGTGACACTTTAGACTAGGACGGGTTCGCCGGCCGGCTGGGTCGTGAACGTGAGTTCGCCGCGTACGTCGTCGTAGCCGACGACCACTTTTTGGCCGTCGCGTACTTCGCCGGCCAAAATCTTGCGCCCGAGCGGGGTCTCGACTTCCTTCTGGATCGCGCGCTTGAGCGGGCGCGCCCCGTACACCGGGTCGTATCCCGCTTTGACCAAGTGTGTCTTGGCTTCCGGTGTCAGTTCCAGCTCGATCCGCCGCTCGGCCAGACGCCCCCGCAGACGCCCCAGCTGAATCTCGATGATCTCGCCCAGCTGCTCTTCGGTCAGCGCGTGGAAGACAATGATCTCGTCGACGCGGTTGAGGAACTCCGGACGGAAATGCTGGCGCATCTCATCCAAAACGGTCGCGCGCATCACCGCGTATTCCGCGCCGCTGAACGAGCCCTTATAATCGAGGATCCGGTGGCTGCCGATATTCGAGGTCATAATCACGATCGTGTTGCGGAAATCGACCGTGTGACCCTGACCGTCCGTCAACCGCCCGTCGTCCAAGATCTGCAAGAAGACGTTGAAGACGTCGTGATGCGCCTTCTCGATTTCGTCGAACAGGATGACGCTGTAGGGCCGTCTGCGCACCGCCTCGGTGAGCTGGCCGCCTTCTTCGAAACCGACGTATCCGGGCGGCGCCCCGAGCAGGCGCGCGACCGTGTGGCGTTCCTGATACTCGGACATGTCGATCCGGATGAGCGCGCGCTCGTCGTCGAACAGATACTCGGCGAGCGCCCGCGCAAGCTCCGTTTTCCCGACGCCGGTCGGGCCAAGGAAAATGAACGAACCGATTGGGCGATTCGGATCCGCAAGCCCGGAGCGCGAACGCACGACGGCTTCGGCAACCGCATCGACGGCTTCATCCTGACCGATGACGCGGTGGTGCAGCTCTTCATCAAGGTGCAGCAGCTTCTGTACTTCGCCTTCGAGCAGCTTCGTGACCGGAACGCCGGTCCAGCGGCTGATGACCTCGGCGATGTCTTCTTCGTCGACTTCCTCTTTGGAAAGGCGAGCCTGACCGTCGCGGCGGCTGAGCTGCTCCTCCTGCTCGCGCAGTTGTTTCTCGAGCTGGGCGAGCTTTCCGTAACGCAGTTCGGCCACGCGGTTGAGATCGTATTGGCGTTCCGCCTGTTCGATCTGAACCTTGGTCTCTTCGATCTGCTCGCGCAGCTCGCGCAATTTTACCGCTGCAGCCTTTTCGGTCTGCCACCGGGACTGCAGCTGCATCTGATCCTCGCGCAGATCGGCCAGTTCCCGTTCGAGCTGATCCAAGCGCTGCTTGCTGGCGGCGTCGCTCTCCTTGCGCAGCGCCTCGCGCTCGATTTCGAGCTGCATAACCCGGCGGGTGAGCTCGTCGAGTTCCTGCGGCATCGAGTCGATCTCGGTGCGAAGCTTGGCAGCGGCCTCGTCGACCAAATCGATGGCCTTGTCCGGCAGAAAGCGGTCGCTGATGTAGCGATTTGAGAGCACGGCGGCTGCGACCAGCGCCGAATCCTTGATGCGCACGCCGTGATGCGCCTCGTACTTCTCCTTGAGGCCGCGCAGAATCGAGATGGTGTCCTCGACGCTGGGCTGATCGACGAGCACGGGCTGGAAGCGCCGTTCGAGCGCCGCGTCCTTTTCGACGTAGCGGCGGTATTCGTCGAGCGTCGTCGCGCCGATCATGTGCAGTTCGCCGCGGGCCAGCATCGGTTTGAGCAGATTGCCCGCATCCATGGAGCCTTCGGTCTTGCCCGCACCGACGACCGTGTGCAGTTCGTCGACGAACAGCACGATCTGCCCCTCGGAATTTTGCACGTCTTTGAGGACGGCCTTGAGGCGCTCTTCGAACTCTCCGCGGTACTTTGCGCCCGCGATCAGCGCGCCCATGTCGAGCGCGACGATCCGTTTGTCCTTGATGCCTTCGGGCACGTCGCCGCGCACGATGCGCTGAGCCAAGCCTTCGACGATCGCCGTTTTGCCGACGCCCGGATCGCCGATCAGCACCGGATTGTTCTTCGTGCGGCGAGAGAGCACTTGAATCACGCGGCGAATCTCGTCGTCCCGGCCGATGACAGGGTCGAGTTTTCCGCGCTCGGCTTCGAGCGTGAGGTCGCGCCCGTACCGTTCCAAACTCTTGTACGTGCCTTCGGGATTTTGCGTGGTCACGCGCTGGTTGCCGCGCACCGCGCGCAGAGCGACCAGCAATTTGTCGCGCGTGAGTCCGCTTTCGCGCAGCACGCGCCCGACGGCGCCGCTGTTTTGCGTCATCGCCAGCAGCAGATGCTCGACCGAGACGTAGTCGTCTTGAAGCTGTTTCGCATCCGATTCGGCCTGCGAAAACAAGCGCGTGAGCTCGGGCGAGACCGTGACGCTGGCCTGATCGGCGCTCGAGCCGGTCAGGCGCGGCAGACGCGAAATCGCTTCATCGGCGCGCGCAGCGAGTGTTGCCGGTTCGACGCCGGCCTGCTTGACGATGTCGGGCGCGATGCCGCGATCCTGATCCAGCAGCGCCGCGAGCAAATGCTCCGGCGTCGTCTGCGTGTTATGTTCGTTGAGCGCGCGCGTATAGGCGGCGTTGAGCGCGTCTTGGACGCGCTCCGTCATGCGATCGGCGTTCATGGGTTCATCACCATAGACAGCAGGAGGGGCCTTCTAGGTTGCGGACGCAAAACCAGTCTGTGGAAGTGGCATCGGGCGCCGTACGCGCGTTCTTTCTGTACGACATCGCCGACACCATCGACTTGCGGCGGCTGCGCACAGTCGGCGGCGAGGGGCTGGCGCCCGCTCACTTGCGGCTGCGCCCCCATACATCCCCCGCCTACCTGGAATTTCCGACGCCTCCGCTCGTGGCCAGGCTTCTGGACGAACCGGTCGGCGAGATGACGGCCGAGCGCCGCATCAAGCTCTTCGATTACGGCGTGGTGTCGATTCGCCTGAGCATTCCCTATAGCGGTCCGTGGCAGAAGTTCGTCCGTCTTGCCGTTGCTCTTCGCAACTCGCAGGATCTGTCGCGCGCCGCGGAACGCACCATGGCGCAGGTTCGTGCGGAGATTCAAGATGCGCTGGACGATCCGCACGAGCCGCTGATCGAGGACTACTTCATTGCCGAAGTCGACCGGTTTGCCGTTCCAATATCGTCGGCCGATTTGGAAAGCGCGTACGAGGCCGATCTGGGCGCGCTGATTCTGGGCGAGACGGAGCCGCTCTCCCAACCCCACGCCGCGAGCGCGCTGCGCGAACGCTTCTCGTATTTCACGGACGATCTCACGATCGTGCAGTGGGACGCCGCCTTCATCTACGACCGGCCCGAGAGCGCGGAAGCCATCGGCGACATCCTCGAGTTCGCCAATTCGCAGCTGGTCGAACTGCGTACGTACGACGCGCTGCTCGATCGCGAGCTCGACAACATCTATGCAATGCAGCCGGGACGGCGCATGCCCTCATTGCTGAGCCGGCGCGCCGCCGAGCAGGCCGGCAGCCTGCGGTATCTCATCGTCGACGTGCTCGAGCTGACCGATCGCTCCAGCAACGCGCTGAAAATTATCGGCGATGCCTACTACGCACGAATTTATCGCGCGGCAGCCGCGCGTCTGGCGCTGGAAGAGTGGCAACGGCAGATCGATCGCAAATTGAACAGCGTCGGCGAGATCTACCGGTTCCTGAACGATCAGGCCCGCGCGGGCAGCGGACAGTTTCTGGAGGTCGTCGTTATCGTCCTGATCGTGATCGAAGTCGTCATCGGGGTGCTGACGCTTCACCGCTGACGGGCGTACGGGTGCGCAGCATGCGGTAATCGCCCGCACGCACCGTGATGCCGCGAGCGTCGAACCATTCCAGCAGCGGCACCGCGTACTTTCGCGACGTCCCGATGACGTCGCGAAATTCGGCCATCGTCATCTTTCCGTTGCGGCGCAGAAATTGTTCGACCCGGGCATGGATCTGCGCGATCTGCGTTCCGCGATACAGATCGTCGTTCACTTTGACCAGCGCCCCCGTTGCGAGCAGCGTATCGAACGCCTTGCCGATCCCGCCCACGCGCGATCCCTTGACCGCAGCGACGACGTCCGCGAGGACGGCCGGCCGCAGCGGCGCGGCCGAATCGACGGGCACGCGCTCGTCGAAAAACGCCAGCTGCTCGGCGCTCAACTTGGGCGTGTGATCGACCGTGGCAAAGTAGCCGGCCCGCCGCGCGATTCGGCCTTCGGCGGCGAACGCGTCCAGCACGCGCACGAGCAGGGCTTCATCGATCGCCAGCGCCCGCGAAAGCGCGAGCGACGTCGCGCCCATCGACCATGGCTCGGCGCGCTGCGACTGTTCGAGCTGAGCCAGAACCCGCGCGAGCACGTCGCGTGCGAATGCGCCCGATACGTACGCTTCGGGCCGCGAAAGGTGCATCGCGTCGCCGCGTTCGACCAGGGCGATCAAGGTTTCTTCAACCACGTCGACGCGAAGATTGGCCGCGCGCGCGATCTCGGGGGCCGTCAATGCGTGGCCTGCTGCCGCCAGTACCGCGGCGATCGCTTCGGCGTTTGGAGAGCTCGAATCCGCGTGCGGCGCGGCTTGCGGCGCGAGCTGTTCGATCGTTCCGCCCCCCAGGACGTTCTTTGGCGAGAGGCGCCGCACGACGAACGCGGTGCCGGGGTACGCCACCGTCGGAGATCGCAAGAAGAGCTGCGCGCGCAGGGGAGTTTCGTCTTGCGGCACGCACGGGAGTACGAGCGTCCCTAAGATCTCGGCCGAGCCGATGTACGCGCGAACCGCATTTCGCCTGCGCAGAATCGGCAAGGCTTCACGCAGCGGCGTGAAGTCGACGGCAAAAGCATCGGCCGGTACGAACTGCGGTGCAACGAGCATCTGTCCGCGCGCAATTTCGTCGACGCCCGCGGCCGGAATATTGACGGCAACGCGCATGCCCGCCTGGACGCTCTCGCGCCGTTCGCCGAACGTCTGCAGACTGCGCACGCGAACGCTCTTTCCCGACGGCTGGAGCGCGAGCACGTCGCCGGCCGCGATGCAGCCCTGCATCAGCGTTCCGGTGACGATCGTACCGTGACCGGGCAGCGCGAAGACGCGATCGATT
>DASRDE010000211.1:0-4121 GCA_035652755.1 Vulcanimicrobiaceae bacterium
ACGTGAACGCATTCTTCAGTACGGAACTCCACGACGTCGTGCAGGGTCCCTACGGCAAAAGGTACGGTCCCGAAATCGCCCCGAGACTTCCTGGTGCTATGTCTGGTCTGGTGGACGCGGTCGTCCTCGACAATTTGGTAGAAATGCACGTACCTCGCGGCATCGAGGGCCCGCGGCGCCGTTAGAGTATCTCGGGTAGGCCTCATCGCGACTGTCGCGGTGGGCGCTCGAAACTGGCACACTAGGTTAACGCCGCACGTTCCCGAGCGTCGCCCGCAGGCTTAACGCTTACGTAATAGCAGCGCGCCCGCGGTCGCCGCGCCCGTAAGGGCCAGTCCGCCTGCAATCCAGCCGCGTTTCATGATGAGCTCCGTTTCAAAGCTGCGCGGCGAGGCTTTGTCGTCGAATTCGCCGTGCGCGCCGAAATCGCGAGCGCGATCGGCGGGCTGCAGCAGGTTGTCGGGCCGATCGGGCGCGAGCGGCTCGGGCGTCTGTTGAGATTGGTAGCCGGTTTTGGCCAAGTACCAGTCGCCCAGGCGCGGCACGAACTTCTGAACCAGAATTGCCATGACGGTAGAAAAGCCGACCCATAATTCGCGCGGGTGTTTCTCGGCCGCCCAAAGAATGGCGCGGCCGGCGACCTCGGGTTGAAAGATGGGAGGCAGCGGTTGCGGATGGTTCAATCCGCTCTTGACCCGGTTCCACGTGAACTGCGGCGTGTTGACGGCCGGCATCTGCACGAGCGAAATGTTGATCTTACTCTTGTTGTGCTTGAGCTCGCAGCGAAGCGAATCGGTGAACCCGCGAATCGCGCTCTTCGCACCGCAATAGGGCGACTGCAGCGGGATGCTGCGGTAGCAGAGCGCGGATCCCACCTGCACGATCGTGCCGCGATTGCGCGGCCGCATGCGTCGAAGCGCCGCCATCGTGCTCCAAACGTAGCCCAAATACGTCACGTCCGTGACGCGGCGCCATTCGTCCGGCGTGACGTCCCAAAATTCCGAGAAGACGTTCGTGAACGCGACGTTGACCCAAACGTCGATGGGGCCGAGCTCGGTTTCGATGCGGCGTGCGGCGTCCTCCACTGCTTGCGCATCCGCGACGTCGATCGGGATGGCGATCGCTTCGGCACCCAACGATTCAGCCTCGCGCCGTGCCGCTTCCAGGCCCTCTTCGCCGCGTGCGATCAGCGCCAAGCGGCAGCCCTTGCGTGCAAATTCGCGCACGGCTGCGCGGCCGATGCCTCCCGAAGCGCCGGTTATGGTGACCACGGTTTGTTTAGAAATTCGCATCCCATGAAGCTTACCCAAGTTTCGGGTTTGAGTGCACGCTCCGCGCGGGGAAGCTCCTGACGATGGCGACCTGGCACGTTTGGGGCGACTTCGTCCATACGGTTCCGCTGCGTATCGGCAATGCGGAACGCGATGACGGTGCGAACGCCGCGCGCGCAACTGCCGAAGATGCTGGTTTCGATTTCGGCCGCCGCGAGCGCAACGGTTTCGAACCGTGGGCGGCCGCGTTTTCGGGCGACGGAGATGACGAAAGTCAGGAGTTCGCCTTTGCGGCATACCCGACCGTGCGCGGCTGGCGCAAGGTCTGAGGAGTGGGTAAGACTCCAACAGCACGATGTCAATAAAGGCGGGAAAGCAACTGTGAATGCAAGCAAGTTCTTGCTGCAGCGTTTGGTCGATTGGGGCGTAACGCGTATCTACGGGTATCCGGGCGACGGAATCAACGGACTGCTGGGCGCACTGGAAGATTTCGAAGGCAAATTGGAGTTCATCCAAGCCCGGCACGAAGAGATGGCCGCCTTTATGGCGTGCGCGCATGCTAAGTTTACCGGCGAAATAGGCGTCTGCCTGGCGACGTCGGGGCCGGGCGCGATTCATCTCCTCAACGGATTGTACGACGCGAAGATGGACCACGTTCCCGTCGTCGCGATCGTCGGGCAAGCCGCGACCATGGCGATGGGCGGCTCCTATCAGCAGGAAGTCGATCTTCAGACGCTGTTCAAAGACGTTTGCGATTACAGCTACACGATCACCAGTACGACGGCAACGCGCCACGTCGTCGATCGCGCATTCCGCGTGGCTCTCGGGCTGCGCGGCGTTTCGACGGTGATCTTTCCCAAAGATCTTCAGGAAGAAGACTACTCCGAACCCCCGCGCAAACATAATACGATTCACAGCGGTATCGGCTATTCGCGGCCGATGGTGATTCCGCGCTTGCCGGATCTTCAACGCGCCGCCGAAGTGCTGAACGGCGCTACTAAGGTGGCGATGCTGATCGGCGCCGGCGCGAAGGAAGCCGCCGACGAAGTGATCGCTCTCGCCGACAAGCTGCAAGCATGCTGCGCAAAGGCGCTCCTCGGTAAGGACGTCCTGCCGGACGATTTGCCGTGGGTGACCGGAACGATCGGACTCTTGGGGACGCGCCCCAGCTCCGACATTATGGAACAATGCGACGCGCTGCTGCTCATCGGCACCAACTTCCCGTATGCCGAGTTCCTGCCCGAGGATGGAAAAGTCCCGGCCGTGCAGATCGATCTGGATCCGCGCTACATCGGCTTGCGCTATCCTACCAACGTCAATCTGATCGGCGACTCGGCGGACACCATTTCCGCGCTCCTCCCGCATCTGCAGCAAAAAACGGACAGCACGTGGAGAGAGAGCATCGCCAAGAACAAGGACGAATGGTACGCAATCGAGGCGGACCGCGCGCATCAGTCGGCCGATCCGCTCAATCCGCAGTTACTGTTCTGGTCGCTCAACAACAAGCTCCCCGCGAACGCGATCGTTACGGGCGATGCCGGCACGCCGACGAACTGGATGGCGCGCTATCTGATGGTCAAGCGCGGCATGAAGATGTCGGTGTCCGGCAACTTGGCCACGATGGGCTCGGCCGTCCCTTATGCAATCGCGGCAAAATTCGCCTATCCGGATCGGTGCGTCATCGCGCTGCCCGGCGACGGCGCCATGCAGATGAATGGTCTGAACGAATTGATCACGGTCTACCGCTACTGGAAGAAGTGGAGCGATCCGCGCCTGATCTTCTTCGTGCTGAACAATACCGATCTCAATCAGGTCACGTGGGAGCAGCGCATCCTGGCGGGCTCGCCGCGCAACATGGAGACGCAGCCGCTGCCCGACTTCCCGTATGCAGGCTTTGCCGAGTCGCTCGGATTCCTGGGTATTCGCGTCGACAACCCCGATCAGGTGGACGAAGCCTGGGACCGGGCGCTCAATGCGGATCGGCCGGTGGTGTTTGAAGCGATCGTGGACGGCAACGTCGCGACACTCCCGCCGCACATCTCGCGCGAGCAGGCGATGCACTTCCTGCAATCCTTGCGCAAAGGCGACCCGAACGCGCGCGGCGCTTTGGGACAATCGATCAAGCAGATGATCGCGGGCGTAATTCCGCACCGCTCGCAAGAGCACGCGGACAAGTCCTGAGCAGGTGCCTTTAGCGCAAAAAATACGCGCGGAATGCGCGATCGAGTCGGTTGACGCAAAGGCCTATCGCGTCCCGACCGAGCAGCAGCCGGAAGAGTCGGACGGGACGCTCACCTGGAATGCCACGACGTTGGTGGTCGTGCACGTGCGTGCGGGCGGCGTCACCGGAATGGGAGCGTCGTACGCGGACGCCGCGGCGGCACGCCTGGTGCGCGATTTGCTCTCCGGCGTCCTCGTTGGAAACGATGCGTTCGAAACGGGCGCGCGGTACGCCCAAATGGTCAACAAGGTTCGGAACAACGGGCGCGGCGGCATTAGCGCGATGGCGATTTCAGCGGTGGATATCGCGCTGTGGGACTGCAAGGCCAAAGCATTCGGCGTGCCGCTTTATGCACTGCTGGGAGCAGCCCGCGAAAGCGTGCCGGTCTATGGAAGCGGCGGCTTCACGTCATACGACCAGGGCCGCCTGACCGAACAGCTCGGCGGGTGGGTGCACGATATGCGTATCCCGCGCGTCAAGATGAAGGTCGGGCGCGACCCACACGCCGATCCGCAGCGCGTGCGTGCGGCAAGGCGCGCCGTCGGCGACGAGGCGCAGCTCTTCGTCGATGCGAACGGGGCGTACGTCGTGAAGCAGGCATTGGAGATGGCGCGGCGGTTCGAAGAGTA
>DASRDE010000212.1:0-4611 GCA_035652755.1 Vulcanimicrobiaceae bacterium
CTTCATTCAGGGCCCGCCGGGCAGCGGCAAGAGCACTGTGGCTGCGGCCGCGATTTGCGATCTGCTCCACGCCGGCAAGCGCGTGGGCGTGCTGAGCACGGGACACAAAGCCATTCATCACCTGTTGCACAAAGTCGAGGCCTGCGCTCGGGAGCGCGGCTTCCGGTTCCGCGGCCTGTACAAACACAGCGAGGGCAATGGCGAGTCGCAGTACCGTTCCAAACTGGCGGAGCCGATGATCGATTCGATCGACGACAACGATGCGATCGAGCAGAGCGACTGCGGGCTCGTGGGCGGCACGTCTTG
The DNA here is from genome assembly GCA_035652755.1 of Vulcanimicrobiaceae bacterium. Classification (GTDB taxonomy): domain Bacteria; phylum Vulcanimicrobiota; class Vulcanimicrobiia; order Vulcanimicrobiales; family Vulcanimicrobiaceae; genus DASRDE01. The sequence continues at coordinate 307 of DASRDE010000212.1, forward strand.
GCTCTTCTCTCGCGAAGGCATGACCGGCGCGCTGGATTACCTGTTCGTCGACGAAGCCGGGCAAGTCTCGCTCGCGGACGCCGTCGCGGTTTCGGCGGCGGCTCGAAACGTCGTCTTACTCGGCGATCCCTCCCAACTCGCGCAGGTTTCGCAAGGGGCCCATCCGGTGCACGCGGGCGACTCCGTTCTCGAGCATTTGCTGGGAGATCGCAATACGATTCCTCCGGATCGCGGCATCTTTCTGGACGTGAGCTACCGCATGCACCCCGATATCTGCGACTTCGTTTCGACCTCAATGTACGACGGCCGGCTCCAAGCCTGGCAGCACACGGCGCGCCAGCAGATTCACAGCACGCACCTGCGCGGATCCGGCTTGAGGTACGCCGCCATGCGGCACGAAGGCAACAGCCGCGAATCGCGCGAGGAGGCGGATTGGATCGCCGGCGAGATCGCGCACCTGCTCGAAGGCACGCTGACTGATTGCGACGGCCTCACGCGGAGGCTTGCGCCAAGCGACGTCATCGTCGTCACGCCGTACAATGCGCAGCGCCGCCTGATTTCGCGCGTGCTTCGCGACGCCGGCATCGACGTCGCAGTGGGGACGGTCGACAAGTTCCAGGGCCAAGAGGCGTACGTCGTGTTTTATTCCATGGCGACGTCGAGCGGCAGCGACCTGCCGCGCGACATCGACTTTCTCTTCGATCGGAACCGGTTCAACGTCGCCGTCTCTCGCGCGCGCGCTCTTGCCGTCCTGGTGGCAAGCGAGCGCCTTGCCGATATCCGCTGCACGTCGGTCGAGCAAATCGCTACGCTGAGCCTCATGTGCGGCTTCATCGAGCGCGCCGAGCCGCTTGCCTGCATACCCGCCATGCAGCAAAGCATAGTGCAAACGAGCACTTAACGCTTCGCTGACACCGTCAGCCGGTGCGCGCGCGCGATGCTCCGATATTCTCATATATGAAGCAGCCGCTTTGCGCCACGTTTGGTCTGCCGGACGATCCCGCAGCCCGTTTGAAGACCTTCACCCAGTTCTGCAGCTCGACGATCGCCGCCGCCGTCGACACGACGCGCGCGATGTCGCTGATTTTAGAGTTCATCGCCGCAGCGACCGGCGCCGTCGGAGCCTCGATCGCAATGCCCGAGGCCGGTTCGCTGGTCGTTTCGGCTGCGACGCGAAACTCACGTTACCGGCGCGGCGAGCGCATTCCGATGAACTCCGGCGTGTTCGGCGCGGCGTTTACGAATCGCGACACCTACGTAAGCAACTCCACGATCGATCCGCGCGCCGACGCGACGCGCTCGCATGCACGCATCGGCACGACGATCGTCTCTCCCATTAAACATGGACGGCGCGCCTATGGCGTGCTGATCGCCACGTATCCGGCTGCATACGGCATTCATTCGGTGGAAGCGCGCGACGTGCGCGACTTCACGGGCGTGGCCGGCGAGGTCCTCGGTTACGCGATCTACGAGCGCGAGAACGCGCGCGGCGGCTCGACGCCGGTGGATCCGCAGACGGGATTAGAACTGCGCCGGGCCTACGAACGCGAGCTCAAAGCGCAGTACGACCTCTACAAGAAATTCGCGGTACCGTTTTCACTGGCGCTCTTCGATTTGAGCGGCCACCCGCAGTCGGTCGGTGCGGGCGGGGACGCGCTGCGGCGAGCGATGCGCGGCACGGACAACGGCTTTCGGCTGGACGACGTCTTGGCCGTCCTGCTCAAGAATTGCAGCGAGGCCGATGCCGAGACGGCGCTTTCGCGTTTGGACCGCGCGCTGCCCGTTCGCGTTCCGATGATCGTGGCCGCGCCGCGCTTCGGCGAAAGTTTGCGCGACTTCCGCGCGCGCGCCGAGCGTTCGCTGCTCGGGGCAAAAACGACCGCTACTCCATGGCGCGCAGCGTCAGCCAGAACGCCGGCGATCGCGTAACCCAAACCGGAACGTTCCCCTTACGGATCGCCAGACGTTCCACGGCGTCGCGGCCCATCAACCGCGCCCCGATGCGTGTCGCCGCGCTGGATGCCTTCGCATCGTCGATGCCGCGCGCGACGCGGAAGCCAGCATACGCCGTCAGCGCACCATAGGCGACGGCAACCAAGACCGCCGCGCCAAGCACCTTACCGATCGCTTCCCGCACGCCGCCCACTTCTAAAGCGCGCGGCCACTGCCTCCGATCCCCGAGCTATATTGAAGAGATGGAACTCTACGCGAAGCGGACGCCGCCACGGCGGGCGCAGGGGAGTCAGCTCATGCGGATCCACGGCCGGGGCCGAGTCGCGAGGACCAGTGACCGGCCATTTGAACTGAGCGATCGGCGCTTGCTCGCCGCGGAAGAGTTGAAACCAGCGGTTCGGCAGCCAGTGCCAGGCGGGAGCGGGGAGATCGCGCACGCCGTACGCCCGCAGCACGTCATACACGTCGTCCTCGCAGTTGCGAAAGGCCGCCCGGTATGCCTGCTCTTTGATCCAGAGCACCACTCGCGCGGCGGCTACAGGGTCGGGCGCTTGCACGTCGACCCATTTCAGCTCGTCGTACTGACGCCTGAGCATCAGCGGCAAGGGATCGGCCGTCACCGCGCTCCAGAAGCCGTCGCCTTGGGACGGGGAAAAGAAATGGCCGCTGTGATTTTCGACCGAGCCGGCGTGGACGCGGCCATCGCCGCTCTCGAACGCCCAACCCACGTGACCCATCTCGTCGCCGCTGTGATGGCGGACGAAGACCGATGCGCGCATGGCTGGGTAATATTTAGCGCCGCAGAGAAAACCTGGGGCGTGGAGGCATTTGGTTGCAAGAGACCAGGCTAGACGACCAGTTCCGCCGGATCGCCGAAGCGATGCCGCAGTTGGTTTGGACGGCGACCGAAGACGGCCGCGTCGATTATTTCAACCAAGGCTGGATCGACTACACAGGGCTCACGCCAGAGGACGCGCGTCAGCCCGCCTTCGACCGCGCGGTTCATCCGGACGACGCCGGCGAGATGTGGGAGCGGTGGAATCACGCAATCGCCACCGGCGAGCCGTTTGAAATCGAGTTCCGTCTGCGCTCGGCGCAAGACGGCAGCTACCGCTGGTTTCTTTGCCGCGGCGTTCGCGTTCGCGATCGGGGCGGGTTTCGTTGGATCGGGACGGCGACGGACATCGACGCGCAGAAACGCGCGAGAGAGAGCTTATCGTTCGTCGTGCATGCGGGCTCGCTGCTCTCGGCCTCGCTCGGCGAGCAGGACGTCTGTTCCGAACTGGCGCGGCTGGCGGTCGAGAGTTTCGCCGACTGGTGCTTCGTAACCGTAGCCGACGAGCACGGCAACTACAAGACCGCGGCGATGGCCAGCAACGACTCCGCACTCTTGCGTCAACTGGAAGAGGTGCGCGACCGCTATCCGGTTCGCTACGACAGCCCCGTGGCGCAGGTCATCGCGACCAACATCCCGATGCTCTTCGATCGCATCACGCCCGAACAGCTCGTCGAGTCGGCGCGGGATCCCGAGCACTTGGGGCTGCTGCAGGCACTTCGCATGCATTCGGTGATGATCGTCCCGATCGCAGCCGGGAGCAGCGTCTACGGTGCGCTTTCACTGATGACGTCCGCGTCCGGCCACACATTCGACGCGAGCGATCTGGAAGTGGCTTGCAGCGTTGCCGAACGCGGCGCAATAGCGATCCAAAACGCGCGCCTCTTCAGCGAAGCGCAGCGGACCTCGCAGCGCTTGCGCTTTACGGCCAAGGCAAGCCAGATGCTGCTCGAGTCGATGGACCTCGACGAAACGTTTTCGCGAGTCGCATCGCTGATCGTCTCGGAGGTCGCCGACGCGTGCTTCGTCGCGCGCATCGAAGGAAACGCCATTCGCGCTGTCGCCGCTTCCCATCGCGATCCCGATATGCGCCCGCTGGTGTCGGCTTTCGTCGGCACCCGAACGATGCAGCCGGACGCCGAGATGCAGCTCATTCGGCGCTTGAGCACCGGTGCGCCGATTCTGCGCGAACATTTGGACGTGCAGCGCCTCAAGAAGCGCGGATGGCCGTATCTTTCGACGGGAATCGACGCCCTGCGGCCGACGTCCGCGATCGTCGTGCCGCTGCATACGCGCGCTGCGACCTACGGCGCGATTTTCGTATACTACACCGACTCGGGGCGCTTCTACACTCAAGACGATCTGCCGGCACTGCAAGAGATCGCCGCGCGCGCTTCGGTCGCCGTCGAAAACGCTCAGACCCTCGAACGCGAACGCCACATCGCGCGCACGCTTCAGGAGGCGTCGCTTCCCGCCATCATCGCGCAACCGCCCGGCCTGCACTTCGACGCGGTGTA
>DASRDE010000213.1:0-2008 GCA_035652755.1 Vulcanimicrobiaceae bacterium
AATGCCGGTGTAGGAAGGAGACCCCGATGACTTCCATAGCTTCGCCGTCCGCCGCCAGCTCGCGAAAGATCTATGCCGGCGGGCCGCGCTCGTCGATTCGCGTACCGATGCGCGAGATTTCGCTGAGCAACGGCGAGCGCCACGTCGTGTACGATACGAGCGGACCGTACACCGATCCGGACGCGGTGCTCGACGTGCGGCGCGGACTGCCGCCGCTGCGCGAAGAGTGGATCGCGCAGCGCGGCGATACCGAGGAGTTGGACAAACCCACGTCGCTGTACCGCCGCGGGCGCGACGCCATGCCCGAACTCCAGGCCGTGCGGTTCGACGCGGGACGCAAACCGCGGCGCGCCAAGCCGGGCGCAAACGTGACGCAGATGCACTACGCGCGGCGCGGCGTCGTCACGCCGGAGATGGAGTTCGTCGCGATTCGCGAGAACGTCGAGCCCCAATTCGTCCGCGACGAAGTCGCGCGCGGCCGCGCGATCATCCCGGCGAACGTGAACCACCCCGAGAGCGAACCGATGATCATCGGACGCAACTTCTTGGTGAAGATCAACGCGAATATCGGCAACTCGGCGGTCACGTCGACCATCGACGAGGAAGTCGAGAAGATGACGTGGGCGACGCGATGGGGCGCGGACACGGTCATGGATCTCTCGACCGGAAAGAACATCCATGAAACGCGGGAGTGGATCTTGCGAAACTCGCCCGTGCCGATCGGTACGGTTCCGATCTATCAAGCGCTCGAAAAAGTCAACGGCAAAGCGGAAGAACTCACGTGGGAACTCTACCGCGACACGCTGATCGAGCAGGCGGAGCAGGGCGTCGACTACTTCACGATCCACGCGGGCGTACTGCTGCGGTACGTGCCGCTCACGGCAGGGCGCGTGACCGGGATCGTCTCGCGCGGCGGATCGATTCTGGCCAAATGGTGCCTGGCTCACCATCAGGAGAATTTCTTATACACGCATTTCGAAGAGATTTGCGAGATCATGAAATCGTACGACGTCGCATTCTCCCTGGGCGACGGTCTGCGTCCGGGATGTCAAGCCGACGCCAACGACGCCGCGCAGTTTGCGGAGCTGGAGACGCTGGGCGAACTGACGAAAATTGCCTGGAAGCACGACGTGCAGGTCATGATCGAGGGCCCGGGCCACGTGCCCATGCACCTGATCCGCGAGAACATGGATAAGCAGCTGGCGATTTGCGACGAGGCGCCGTTCTATACGCTCGGCCCGCTCGTGACCGATATCGCGCCCGGCTACGATCACATCACCAGCGCCATCGGTGCGGCGATGATCGGATGGTTCGGCACGGCGATGCTCTGCTACGTGACGCCCAAAGAACACCTCGGCCTCCCGAACAAGAAGGACGTCAAGGACGGCGTGATCGCGTACAAGATCGCAGCGCACGCCGCCGACGTCGCCAAGGGTCATCCGGGTGCGCGCCATTGGGACGACGTGCTGAGCGCGGCGCGCTTTGAATTCCGCTGGGAGGACCAATTCAATCTCTCGCTCGACCCGGAAACCGCGCGCGAGTTCCACGACGAAACGCTGCCGGCCGAGGGAGCCAAGGTCGCGCACTTTTGTTCCATGTGCGGCCCGCACTTCTGCTCGATGAAGATCACGCAGGAGGTGCGCGAATACGCCGAGCGCGGCATGGCGGAGAAATCGAAAGAGTTCGCGGAAAGCGGCTCGGAGATCTACGTACCGGCCCCCTGATCTCCGGCGGGCGGGCGCGCAGACGCGCCGGCTGCTCGTAAGCGAGCGCGGAGTGGGTACAAGGCTCCGCAGATGAGCGTACAAGCGGCCTCGCGCTCGCGGACGCGGCGCGCGCCCAAACACCGCACGCTGCTCGCGAAGCTGCAAGCGTTGGGCCCGGGCCTGATCACCGGAGCGGCGGACGACGATCCGTCCGGCATCTCGACGTACTCCGTGGCCGGTGCTTCCACCGGCCTTTCCATGTTATGGCTGGCGCTGCTGACGACGCCGATGATGGCGGTCAT
>DASRDE010000214.1:0-9505 GCA_035652755.1 Vulcanimicrobiaceae bacterium
GGTTTTTTTGGTGTATGCCTTCGCGAAACGCCTGACCGGATCGACGCCGTTCGCCGCCATCGCAGGCGGGCTGCTCGTGCTCGACGGATTCCACTTCGCGCAATCGCGCATCGCGACGCCGGAAATTACGGTCGCCTTCTTCTCGCTGGCGATTTTATACGCGTTCTACCGCTACTGGCAGGCAGTCGGAGAATCGCCGCCCGGACCGGCCGTTCCGGTGCGCAAGCTCGCTGTAGCCGCGGCAATCGCTCTGTGCGCGGGCTGCGCCGCCCCGTACGTTTTCATCGGCGTTCTCGGGCACCAATCCGGCGCGGCGGTCGCCCTCATGGCCTGCCTTTTCACCTTGGCCGTCTACACGGTGCTGCGAATCAGGATTGCCGGCAGCGGTCCGGGTGCGGGGTGGCTATGGGCAACCGCAATCCTGTGCGGCTTGGGCGCAGCCTCGAAGTGGAACGTGCTCTTCGACGTGCTTCTGGTCTGCGCGTTCGCCTGCGCGATACCGTACATGCACGGCATGCGCGCGCGCATTCCGGCCGACTTGTTTCTTTCGGCGGTGTTCTCGGTTACGATCGCGATTTATTTGGCCGCCTATATCCCCTTCTTCTTGACGCCGCACCCCGCGACGTACGAAGCGCGAAACGATCTGACCGGGCTGATGGACCTTCAGTATCAGATGTACACGTACCACGACGTGACGGTGACCCGCAACGCGCCGCATCCATACAGTTCGAAGTGGTGGGAGTGGCCGCTGCTGATTCAGCCGATCGCGTACTGGTATAAGGATTTTCGTTTGCCGCAATCGGCGCAGGTCGCTTCGGCCTGCTGCGTTGCCGAAATCATCGCGCTGCCCAATCCGGTCAGTTGGTGGTTCGGCCTGCTTTCCGTACCGTTGATGGGCGCGCTCGCATGGCTGAACCTGCGTCGAGGGTTGCTGCTGCTGTACGCCGCCTACTTCGCGCAATGGCTTCCGTGGATTGCCTCGCCGCGAATGCTCTTCGAGTACCACTTCTTCCCGAACGACGCCATCATTATTTTGGCGGACACCGTTGCGCTCAAGTGGCTGTACGACCTTGCCCGCAAGCGCGGGCCGGAAGAAGAGCGCATCGCGCGCTCGGGCATCGGCGTCTTCCTGCTTGCGTGCCTTGCCGCGTTCGTCTACTTCTATCCCGTCCTCGCGGCGGACCACATCCCGTACAACGTGTGGCTCTCGCGGATGTGGTTTCGCCACTGGATCATCGGACCGGGCTAACGGGGCTTGCGCAGATCAGGACAACAACGATAACACGCGGCCGGTAAACGCCGCAGTGTCGAGCCACGGCTGACCAGCAGCGGCCAGTTCCCGCGTGCGTGCGCCCGATGCAAAGGCGCGTTCGACGCCGCGTTCGATTTTGAGCGCGCCGTCTTCATCGCTCAGCGAATGACGAAGCAGCATGGCCGCCGAGAGAATCGCCGCCGTCGGATTCGCCACGCCCGTGCCGGCGATGTCGGGCGCGCTGCCGCTAATCGGCTCGTACAGGCCGAATTGTCCGTGCGCGGTTTTTCTCGTGCCCAGGCTCGCGCTGGGCAGATTACCGATCGAGCCGGTGAGCATCGCGGCCTCGTCCGAAAGAATGTCGCCGAACATATTCTCGGTGACGATGACGTCGAAGTGCGCCGGCTTGCGCACGAGCTGCATCGCCGCGTTGTCGACGAGCAGATGATCGAGCGCGACGTCCGGATATTCGCGCGCGACGCGATCGACGACGCGCCGCCACAGGCGCGACGTTTCCAGGATGTTCTGCTTGTCGATCGACGTGAGGCGCTTTCTGCGCACACGCGCGAGGTCGAAGGCAACGCGCGCGATGCGCTCGATCTCCGGCGCGCGGTAGATCATCGTGTCGACGGCTTCCTCGATGCCGTCTTCGCCTGTCCGCTGCTCCTTGGGCTTGCCGAAGTAGATGCCGCCGGTCAGTTCGCGAACGACGACCAAGTCCAGGCCGCGCACCAACTCGGGCAGCAGCGTGGAGGCACTCTCGAGTCCGGAAAAGACGCGCACGGGGCGCACGTTCGCGTACAGCTCGTAATCGCGCCGCAACAGAAAAAGGGCGTACTCGGGGCGTTCGGCCAGCGGTTTGCCCTCGTATTGCGGTAAGCCCACCGAACCGAACAGGATACCGGCGCTTCGTTCGCAGAGTTCGCGCGCCCGCTCGGGGAGCGCAGGCTCGCCGCGCGCCAGGGCTGCGCCGCCTACCTCTGCCTCGATACACTCGAGATCGGGGCGTACTTCGCGCAATACGCGCACCGCGGAGCGCGTGACTTCAGGCCCGATGCCGTCGCCGGGCAGTACCGCGATGCTGGCGGGCAACGCCTAATAAACCGTAATGCGCGTGGCCTCGGCGGGTTCGGCGGCGGGAACTGCGGCCGTTTCGCCGGACTCCGCGTGCGTCTGCGACGCGCCGTTGACGGGGGGCACCGTCCTTTCGAGCAGCGCGAGATGCGTCATCAGCAAACTGCGCAGCTCGCTCTTGGCCTTCTCTGCAGACTCGATCGCGCGCTGGTGTTCGCGGCGGGCTTCTGCGGCGGAATCCGTGAACGTCGCGATCTCGCGCTCGGCGCTGATGCGCGCCTGCTCCTTGATCAAATCCGCTTCCTTGTGTGCCGCCGCCTTGACCTCGTCGGCCGTTCGCTGCGCGAGCACGAGCGTGTTCTGCAGCGACTCCTCCATCGCTTTAAAGTGGCTGATGCGATCCTTCAAGTCGGCGACTTCCGCTCCGAGCGCGGCAATGTGCTGCGCGTCGTCTTCGAGCGTTTCAATAATCTCGTCGAGAAATTGATCGACCTCCGTTCGATCGTAGCCCTGAAGCGCTTTCTTGAAGCTCTTGTGCTGAATGTCGATCGGGGTGATCTTTTGCATGCGCTACCCTCTGTTCGATAGAAAATCGAGTGAGCCGTCGGCCATCATGGAATCCCGAAGTCCTTGCGCGTTGACGACGACTCCCGCCGGGACCACCAGATAGATCGCCTCGGCGAGTTTTTGGATCTTTCCGTCGATCGTGTACGCGACGCCGGACGTAAAGTCGACGACGCGCTGCAGCAGCGAACGATCCGCGTTCTGCAGATTGACGATCACGACTTGACGGCTGCGCAGCGCATCGGCGATCTCCGTGACGTCGCCGAACGCCCGCGGCGAATAGACGCTGACTTCGGTACCGCCGCGCCGACCGGCGTTCGTAAGCGGAACCACGGTTCTCGAACCCGCCGGCTCGTCTTCGTAGAGTTCTTCGTCTTCGTCGTTCATCGCGAAGAACGAGCCGATTTTGCTGAACATGCTCATGGCAACTCACCTCATTCGGCCGCGCCGGCCTGCGCGCGGCTACATTACCGCGTTCTTCGACGCCGGGCGCGCGGGTCTTGGTCCGAAGATCGTCGTGCCGACGCGGATCATCGTCGAGCCCGCCGCGACCGCCTCACGCCAGTCGCCGGACATCCCGATCGAGAGCGTGCTGCCGCCGACGCGGCTAAAGACGCTTGCCGCCAGTTCGAAGGCGCGCGAAATCTCCGAGCGGTCGCCGCTCAGCGGGCCGATGGCCATGACGCCGTCCAGGCGCAAGTGCGGCAGGGCGCGCACCGTGTCGGCGAGCGCTTCGGCCTGCTCGGGTGGGCAGCCGAACCGCTCGGACGGAGAAATATTGAGCTGCAGCAGAACGGGCAGCCGTTTGTTCAGCGCAGCGGCCGCTTGGTCGAGCGCCTGCGCGGCGCGCGCCCTATCGATGCTCTGGACGACGTCGAACGCCGCGGCGACGGTCTTGGCCTTGTTCGTTTGGAGATGGCCGATGAAGTGCTTGGTCACGCCCGACAGGCGCGGGCTTGCGGCGAATTTGCGCTGCGCCTCTTGGACGTAATTCTCGGCAATCTCGGAAACGCCGGCATCAATTGCCTCTTCGATCGCCGGGAGCGGTTGAAACTTCGTCACGGCCACGATGCGGACGCCGGCGGGCACTTCCGCCCGCAGTTCAGCGTACCGCTGCGCGATCGTCAACCAGAACCGCCTCGCGGCGTTCTTCGGTTCGTATGCCGCGGCGATAACAGTACACGATCATCGCGATGCCGATCGGGATCATCGGGATCGCGTACAGCTGTCCGCCGGTTATGCCGTGCCACAGAAAATCCGCATGACGCCAATGCTCGGCGAACGTCCGCGTGATGCCGTAAATGGTGAACCAGGACCACGCCGTTACGCCGTCGGGCAGACGCCGCCGGTAGATGAAATAGACGATCGGCAGCGTGAGGGCGTCGAGCAACCCCTCGTACAACTGCGACGGGTGGCGGTACTGCGGGCCCCACGTGGCGGTGTCTCCGGGGATCATGCACCACGGGCGATCCGGCGTGCAAATGTCGCCCCAGAGCTCGTCGTTGATGAAGTTGACCAGACGCGTGAGCGCGATGCCGACCGGCAGCAGCACGACGACTTCGTCGGTGAGCACCGAGAACGTCAGGCCCGGATGCTTGCGCAGGTAGAGCAGAATCGCGACGATGACGCCCACGAGGCCGCCGTGGAATGCCATGCCGCCGTTCCAGACCGCGATGATATTGATCGGGTTGGAAAGGTACGCGGAGGCGTCGTGCTTGCTGATGATGTCGTTGATGACGAAGAACGTGCGGCCGCCGATGAGCACGCCCAGCAGCGCGTAGAACAGGAAGTCCTGGATCTGCTCGCGCGTCAAGCCCAAGCGGCGCCGGCCCTGCGGCCGGCTCATCCAAAGATAGACCGCAATAAATCCGACGAGGTAGGATATGCCGTACCAATGGACGGCAAGCGGTCCCAAGCGGAACGCGATCGGATTGATGTTCGGATAGGTGAACCAATGCGTCATCAGTCTTAACTTCTATCAGGAATGACAAGGGGAGGGTTTGGCTAAATGAGCGGGGTGGCCGCTGCGCACCTAACCGTCGGGATCGCCTTTCTGGCGGGGCTCGTTTCCTTCGTTTCTCCGTGCGTCCTCCCGCTGGTTCCGGCGTACCTGTCCTTTCTGACGGGCCTGAGCGTGGAAGAACTGCGCGAAAACGCGCGGGTGGACGTGCGCGTTCATGCCGTGACGCACGCGACCGCCTTTATTGCCGGATTCACGGCAGTCTTCGTGCTGCTCGGCGCGTCGGCAAGCGCGATCGGCGGCGCGCTGCGCGACAATCAAGTGCTCATCGCGCGCATCGGCGGCGTGATCGTCATCATCCTGGGCCTGCAGATGCTCGGCGTGCTGCGCATGCGCTTTCTCGCTGCCGACACCCGGATCCAAGTCCGGAGCGACCGGCGCTCGGTGCTGGCCTCCGTGCTGGTCGGCCTGGCGTTCGCGGCCGGCTGGTCCCCCTGCATCGGTCCGATTTTGGCCGGCATTCTCGCCCTGGCCTCACAAGAACACAGCGTCCGGCAGGGAGCGTGGCTGCTCTTCGTCTATTCCATGGGGCTCGCAGTGCCGTTTTTCGTGACCGCGCTCGCGGTCGGCGCCGTCGTCCCGGCACTGGGGCGCATCAAGCGCTACTTGCCGGCCATCGAGATGGCTGCGGGCGCCTTCATGATTGCCACGGGAGTCGTTCTTGTCACTAACTCGTTCCTACGCATCGCCGGATGGTTCTACCAGTTTGTCCCAAAGCCGAATCTCTGATATCGCGCAGATGCTGGGCGTAGCGGCCCTCGTCGTCGCGCTCGACCAATACACCAAGCACCTGATCACGTCGAGCTTTCTGCCCGGGGAGAGCCGCTTCGTCATTCCGCATTTTCTGAAGTGGACGTACGAGCAGAACGTGCACGGGGCATTCGGCTTGTTCGGCTCCTCGCCGTTTCTGCTCATCGTCATGGCCCTGATCGTGCTCGGCGTCTTCTGGTTTTCGTTTCGAGAACACACGCACGAGTCGCTCGTCGTGCGGATCGCTTTCGGCATGATCCTCGGCGGCGCGATCGGCAACATCATCGATCGCGTGCACTTCCGGTACGTCGTCGACTTCATCGATTTCTATCGCATCTGGCCGAATATTTTCAACGTCGCCGATGCCTGCATTACGTGCGGCGTGATCCTGCTGATCCTCGCCAGCCTTGCAGCACGTCGTCACGCCTGACGAAACCGGCAAACGCGCCGACGTCATCGTCGCGCATCACACCGGTTTTTCGCGATCCCTGGTCGCTGCGGCCGTGCGGCGGGGCGACGTTCGCGTCAACGGTGCCGCCGTAAAGGGCAGCTACTTGGCCGCCCCGGGGGATGTGATCGATTACGACGTACGCGAACGGCCGAAACTCGAGGTCGAACCCGAAGCGATCGATCTCCCGATCGTCTACGAAGACGAGGACCTGATCGTCGTCGATAAACCCGCCGGCATGGTGACGCATCCCGCGCACGGAGCGACCAGCGGAACGCTCGTGAACGCGCTGCTCGCGCACGTACGCTCGCTGCCGGGCGATGCGCTTCGGCCGGGGCTGGTGCACCGCCTCGATCGCGACACGTCCGGGCTCATCGTCGTGGCAAAGAGCGACCTCGCGCTTTCGTCTTTGGGCAAGGCGATGAAAGCGCGCTTCATCACGCGCGAATACTTGGGCTTGGTGACGGGCGTTCCCGCACACGCCAAGGGCACGGTGGACGGCGCGATCGGGCGCGATCCGCACAACCGCCTCAAGTTTGCGATCGTCGCCGAGGGCAAACCCGCCGTCACGCATTATGAAGTTCGGGACGTGCTTGCAAACGCCGCCGAACTGGTCTTTCGGCTCGAAACCGGCCGGACGCATCAGATTCGCGTGCACATGTCGGCGATGCGTCATCCGCTGGTCAACGATCCCGTGTACGGAAAAACCGATCCGCGCTTCGATTTGCCCGGCCAGGCGCTGCACGCGTGGCGTTTGACGTTCCGCCATCCGCGCAGCGGACGCGACATGATCTTCGTTGCGGATCCGCCGCCGGAGTACCGCCGTGCCAAGGAGATCCTCGCACCGCGCTGATGGCTCAAACGTTCACGCTCCATACGACCGACGGCGCGGCCAGGCGCGGCACGCTGCAGACCGCGCACGGCGCGGTGGAGACGCCGACGTTCATGCCGGTCGGTACCGCCGGAACGGTCAAAGGGCTGACGATGGACGAGGTGCGCAGCGCGCACTCGCAGATCGTGCTGGCGAACACCTACCACTTGTGGCTGCGGCCCGGGCGCGAGCTGCTCGAACGCGCCGGCGGTTTGCACGCATTCATGGATTGGGACGGACCGCTGCTCACCGATAGCGGCGGCTTCCAAGTCTTCAGCTTGGAATCGCGGCGCACGCTCGACGCGGACGGCGTCACGTTCGCATCGCATTTGGACGGAAGCACGCACCGGTTTACGCCCGAAACCGTGCTGGCATTTCAAGAAGCGATCGGCGTGGACATCGCCATGCAGCTCGACGTCTGCGTGAAGCTGCCCGCTGCGCCGGACGACATCGAGCGCGCCGTTGCCTTCTCGGCCGATTGGGCGCGGAGAAGCGCCGCAGCGCACAAGCGCGAGGCCACGCTGCTGTTTGCAATCGTGCAGGGAGGCCTCGATCTGCAAGCACGCGAGCGCAGTGCGCAAGCGATCGTCGCTTTTGATCTTCCGGGATACGCGATCGGCGGTCTCTCGGTGGGGGAAAGCCGCGACGAATTGTATCGTGTGGCGCGCCACACCGCCGGGCTGCTTCCCGCGCAGAAGCCGCGCTATCTCATGGGCGTGGGAACCGTCCGCGATCTCATCGCTGCGGTCGACTGCGGGATCGACATGTTCGATTGCGTCTATCCGACGCGCTGCGGGCGCACCGGACGCGTCATGACGCGCCAAGGGGAGTTCGCAATCCGCAACGCGGCTTACACGGCCGATTTCTCGCCGCTGGACGCGGACTGCGGCTGTTTCGTCTGCAAACGCTACACGCGCGCCTACCTCTCGCATCTCTTCCGCTGCTCGGAGATGCTGGGACCCCGCCTGCTCTCTTACCATAACGTGTACGTGCTCAACGACCTCATGCGCGATGCGCGCGCGGCAATCGAAGCAGGGAGCTGGGCATCGCTGCGCGATAGCCTGTTGAAGGAACGCGCTGCATGATTCGTTTATTCGTCGCCGGCTATCCGCGCGAAGCATCGAAGGAAGACCTCCTTCGGCTGTTTCGGCAGTTCGGTGCGCGCGACGAGGACGTCACGTTCCCACGCGACCGGCGCACGCGGCGCAAGAAGGGCTATGCGTACGTGAACGTGGCTGACGAAAGCCACGCGGCCGCCGCCATCCAGACGCTCCATCTCTTCGAAGTGGGCGGCAGCCAGCTGACCGTCATTCGCGCCGAAGACCGGCCGCTCAAGCGCCCGCGACGGCGCTGAGCACGTCGCCGGCCGGCAGCGGACGGCTGAACAAAAACCCCTGCATGTAGCGGCAACTCAAGGCCTCGAGCAAATCGCGCTGCTCGACGGTCTCGACACCTTCTGCGATCACGCGCAGATCGATGCTCTGAGCCAGCGTGATAATCGCGCGAGCGATAGCGGCGTCGTACGGACTGTCCGCTATGTCGCGCACGAAGAGCCGATCGATCTTGAGCGAGTCTGCGGGAAGCCGTTTCAAATAGGCCAGTGAGCTGTACCCAGTTCCGAAATCGTCGATGCTGATGCGCACGCCCAAGCTCTGGAGCCGCCGCATCTCCGAAACGCTGAGCTGCCCATCTTTGACGATTGCGCTCTCCGTGACCTCGAGCTCGATCGACTTCGGATCCGCGCCGTTCTTCTCGAGCGCGTGCCTGAGAGTTTCGAACAATTCGCCGTCCAGCTGCCGCGGCGAGACGTTCACGGCGATGAAGAAGTCGCGCGGTACCGCGTCGTTCCACTGCACGCTCTGACGCGTCGCCTCGTCGATGACCCAGCTGCCGACCGCGCCGATGAGGCCGCTCTCTTCGCAAACGTGGATGAATGCCCCGGGCGGAATCATTCCGCGGGCGGGATGGCGCCAGCGGATGAGCGCTTCGACCCCCGCGACGCGGTGGCGGACGATGTCGAAAATCGGCTGATAGTGCAGCTCGAATTGTCTCTTCTCCAGCGCGCGCCGGAGATCGCCTTCAAGCATCAGACGCTCGGCGACGGCGGCTTGGAGCGAGCGGTGGAAGAACTGGACGTTCCCGCGGCGGTGATTCTTCGCCTGAATCAAGGCGGCGTCGGCGTTGGCGAGCAGTTGGGCGGCGTCGTCGCCGTCGTTCGGGAACACGCTCATGCCGATGCTCGCGCGTATGAACAACTCGTGCCTGCCGATCTGAAACGGCGTCTGGAAAATCTCGAGCAGCGCCTTGGCCAGCTCGGCCGGCGCGTGCGGGTCCTGCGTATCGGGGCGCACGATGATGAACTCGTCGCCGCTCGAACGGGCCACGAAATCGCCCGGCGCCAGCGCGTTGGAGATCCTTCGGGCAACTTCGGTGAGCAGCCGGTCGCCGACGTCGACGCCGAGCGAATCGTTGATGCGCTTGAACCCGTCGACGTCGAGGGCGGCGATCGACGCGCCGGCTCCGTGC
>DASRDE010000215.1:0-3170 GCA_035652755.1 Vulcanimicrobiaceae bacterium
GACCCTTCGCCGCGACGCGGGTGCGCTTGCGCAGACCGCCGTGCGCGAGATGGGTAAACCCATCGTGCAGGCGCGCGCCGAAGTCGAAAAGTGCGCGTGGGCGTGCGAGTACTTTGCCGATCACGCGCAGTCCCTGCTGGCGGATCAGCGCGTCGAAACGAACGGAACGCAGAGCTATGTGGCGTTTCGGCCGCTCGGCGTCATCTTGGCGATTATGCCGTGGAATTTTCCGTTTTGGCAGGTGTTCCGCGCCGCCGCGCCCGCGCTCATGGCGGGAAATGCGATGGTCCTCAAACACGCCGATCCCACAACGCGCTGCGCGCTGGAGATCGAGCGCATTTTCACCGAAGCGGGCGCGCCCGAGGGGCTCTTCCGAACGCTGGTAATCCATCACGATACCGCCGACGAGCTGATCGCCGACGAGCGCATCGGCGCCGTCACGCTGACCGGAAGCGAACGGGCGGGCGTCGCGGTGGGTGAAGCCGCGGGGCGCGCGCTCAAGAAGTGCGTGCTGGAACTGGGGGGCTCGGACCCGTTCATCGTCCTGGCGGACGCCGACCTGGATCTCGCGGTCGGATACGCAGTGAAGGCGCGCTTTCAAAACAACGGGCAGAGCTGCATCGCGGCAAAACGCTTTATCGTCGAAGACCGCGTCTACGATCGTTTCGTGACGCATTTCGCGCAAGAGGCCGCGGCGCAGCGCGTCGGCGACCCGATGAACGAGCAGACGCAGCTCGGCCCCTGCGCGCGCGCCGATCTGCGCGACTCGCTCTACCAGCAGGTGACGTCGACCGTCGTGGACGGCGCGCGCATCGTCGCGGGAGGACGGCCGATCGACGGACCGGGGTACTTCTTCGAACCGACGGTCGTCGCGGACGTGCCGCCCGGCTCGGCGATGTTCGCGCAGGAGACGTTCGGGCCGGCTGCGGCGGTCCTGCGCGCGCGCGACGACGATCACGCGCTGGAATTGGCGAACGATTCGACGTTCGGCTTGGGCGCGAACGTGTGGACGCGCGACCTCGAGCACGCAGCGCGAGTTGCCGCGCAGATCGAATCGGGGATGGTCGCGATCAACGGCATGGTCGCCAGCGATCCGCGGCTGCCGTTCGGCGGCGTCAAGCGCAGCGGGTACGGACGCGAACTCTCCAGCTTCGGCATCCATGAATTCGTGAACATCCAGTCCGTCTGGATCGGCCCGGAAAAGACGCCTTCGGGGAGCGCGGCGCCCGCGGAATAGCGATGCCCTTCGTCCCAGCGACTCCTCCGCCCGATATGCCCGCCGGATCTGCAATCTTCTCTCGCGCGCAATCGGTTTGGCTAGGTCAGTCGCTGCCGGATTACATCGAATTCACCACGTTCATCGCGCAGATCTCGCCCGATCCCGTCCGCGTGGCCGTGCGGACGAGTGACGGAAAGGCGTTCGTGCAGACGATTCCGGTTCATCCGAACGAGCGGCCGGTGGCGTATCCGGGCGTTACGCTCTCGGGGCCCGATTACTCTCCGCTGGGAATCTGCGTGAGCATCGGACGCTGCTTGGGCGTGCTCGAATCGAACCCGTTCGGAAACGAGCCGGCTGCCGGCTCGGCGACCGGTGCAAACGGCGTGCCGCTTCGGACGATCGCGAAAACCCGCGCTCTGGCAATCCCGTACCGGGTCGAGCGCGTACAATATTTGGATTTCGACGGATTGCCCGTGTACGACCTGACGCTCGCGCCGCTGGACGACCCCGATCGCTTCCGGCTGCGCGAGATCGTGGTCGACGCGGCCAGCTACCACGTGTGGAAAATGATCTATTATGACCCGAAGTTCCCCAACCGTCTGGTTTCGTACGGGTTTGGTCCCGTCCAGGATTTGTGGTACTTGCGCCAAAGCTGCCACGCGGTTCCGATCAAGTTCTCGGGCTTGGCGGTGCCAGCGTGCACTCCCGACGTCGCAATGATGTGGGATTACGCCTTCCCCAAGTCGATACCGGATTACTATTTCGACCGGACGCTCTACATCCGACAGTCACAGAGCGAGCCCGTCAAGCGTTGACGATCAGTCCGCGCATTTTCTCACTCGCACGAAGACTCGGAGTACGATATGCCGTTCGTCCCTGCTACGCCGCCGCCCGGAATGCCGGCCGGGACCACCATCTTCCAACGCGCCGAAGCGGCTTGGCACGCGCAGAACCTGCCCAAGTACATTCAGTTCACGACCTTTAGCGCGCAGATCTCCGACGATCCCATCCGCGTCGTCATCCGCACGGACGACGGCAAGGCGTTCGCTCAAACGATTCCGACCGCGAAGAGCCAGAAGCCCATGGTCTTTCCCGGCGTGCTGCTCGAGGGGCCGGGCCACTCGCCGCTCGGCTTCTGCGTTACCGACGTGCACTGCACGGGCGTGCTCGGCGCCGACCCGTTCGGCGGCGCGACGGCTCCCGGGGGCGGACCCTTACGCACCATCGCGGCGGTTCACGCATTTTCGATTCCGTATAATATCGTCGCGACGCAGTACATGGACTTCGACGGCGAGCCGGTCTACGATCTGAAGCTCGAACCGAAGATCGATCCGAACCGCTTTCGCATGCGCGAAGTCGTCATCGACGCGAACACGTACCACGTGTGGAAAATGATCTACGCCGAGCCCACCAACCCCAAACGGGAACTGGTCTACGGCTTCGGCCCCGTCGGCGACATGTGGTATTTGCGGCAAACCTGCGACGCCGTACCCGTCGTCATGACCGGCCTGGCCGTTCCCGCCTGCACGCCCGACGTCGCGATGATGTGGGACTACACGTTCCCCGATGCGGCACCGCAAGAGAACTTTATTGCCGCCGCCGATCCGCCTAAGACGCTGGTGATCGTCGGCGACTCCGACACTCCGGCACCTTCACTTTAAACGCCGTCCTTCGACTGCGCTAGGGCACGCATTGCGTGCCGTAGGCTCCGCTCAGGATGACACAGGTCCTTAGCACGACACCGGCGTGCTATCGAGTCAGCAGCTTGAACGCGTGGTTGCGGCTGCCCGCGCGGACCGCATAGTGCACCCAAAGGATGCAGAGCGGTTCGAGCAGGCGCGACTGCTCGATAGTGCCCGCGTCAATGATGCTCCGCCAGCCGAATGATTGCAATACTTCGGTGACCGTTGTTTTTGCGGCCGCGTCGTCCCCGCAGATGAACATCGTGGGA
>DASRDE010000216.1:0-23347 GCA_035652755.1 Vulcanimicrobiaceae bacterium
CCCCATCCCCATCCCGAACGCGATCTTCCAGCCCCCAAGTACACCACGCACCGCTTCCAGCAGCACCGAAATACGACTTGTTGTCATAAGGCGCACCATCGAGCCGCGCCCGAGTACCATTAAGCTGCATTGAAGAAGAAATCGCGCCTGCGGCTTGCCCAACAAAATATGTTATGGGAGTGAGCGTCGGCGCGGCGACTCGTACGACCGAGTAATGGGCGGTGGGCGTTGAACCGGCGACTCGCACCTTAAAAAGTGCTGTAGTACGGGTTGTATGCGCGCTTCCTACGAGCGTGGAAGGCGCGGCGGCGGACGTTGTGCCGGACGAACTGTGACATTTCGGCGCAAAACAGGATGTTTTCTTCAAAACTTCGTTCTCGCCGAAATGCACAGTAGCGGCAGAAATTCCATGGAGGGAATTTCTGCCAGCGGTCGTCCGGCACAACGTCCGCCGCCGCGACTTACACGCACAAGCGGTCGTCCGGCACAATGCCCGCCGGCGCGAATTACACGCACGAGCGGTCGTCCGGCACAATGCCCGCCGCCGCGAATTACAAGCACATGCGGCCGTCCGGCGCAATGTCCGCCGCCGCGCACGAGCGGGCGTCATTTGTAGCTCTGGAAGATCGCGTTCACCGTCAAGTTCCATCCGTCGACGAGCAAGAAGATGAGGATCTTGAAGGGCAGGGAGATGATGACGGGCGGGATCATCATCATGCCCATGGAGAGCAAGATGCTGGCGACGACCATGTCGATGACGATGAAGGGGACGTAGATGGCAAAGCCGATCTCGAAGGCCGTCTTGAGTTCGGAGATGACGAAGGCGGGGATCAGGATGTAGGTGGGAACGTCGGTCTGCGCTTGCGGACGCGGCTCGCTCGAGAGCGAGTAGAACAGTTCGAGGTCTTTCTCGCGCGTCTGTTTGAACATGAATTTGCGCAGCGGCCGGGAGGCGCGGTCGAAGGCGGCGGTCTGCGAGATCTGGTTCTTGAGATAGGGCTGCAGCGCGTTCTGGTTCACGTCTTTAACGACGGGCGCCATGATGAAGAACGTGAGGAAGAGCGCAAGGCCGACGAGGACTTGATTGGGAGGAACCTGCTGGGTGCCAAGCGCCGTGCGCACGAACGAAAGCACGACGATGACGCGCGTGAACGACGTCACGAGCACGAGCAGCGTCGGCGCGAGCGCCAGCACCGTCAGCAGCAGCAGGATCTGCAGCGCGCTCGCCACGTCGTGAGGGTTCTTCGCCTGACCGACACCGATGTTGAACTGCGGGATGGGCACTGTCGGGCCCGCGGGCGCGCTCTGGGCTTGTGCGACCGCCGGAATCACCCATAAACACAAGATCGCAACGGCGCTGACGATCAGGAATGCCTGATGGCGCGACCACAACCGTTTGCAGAATGCCGCCATTTATGCTTGCGGCTTTCGAAGTTGGCGCAAAAAGCCGGTGAGCGTCTGCGTTTGCGCGGTGAAGAGCGAGCGCTGTTCGCGCAGCCACGGCTCGACTTGCTCCGCCGGAAGTTCCGCGAGCGTGTTGACGTGGCCGGCGCCTCCGCCGAGCATATAATAGCGGTCGCCGGCCTTGACGACGTGGAGCGTCGTATTCTGCGCCAGAAACGTCGACTCGACGACCGTCAGCAAGCGGCGATCGGTGGAGGCGACGAGCCGCCCGCGCCCCAGCGTACGCACGACCGTGTACAGCCCGAACAGCATGAGGGCCACGACGAACAGAGCCAGGATGTACTGGCCGATGAATCCCATGCGGCGGCCCTACTCGACGGTCGGGTTGAGTTCGCTGATCTTGACGGCGAATTTATCGTCGACGACGACGACCTCACCGCGCGCAATCAGGACGTTGTTGACGTACAGGTCGATGGGGTCCGCCGACTGCTTGTCCAGTTCGAAGACGCTGCCCGACTGCATGGCCACGACGTCTCGAAGCGTCAGTGCCGTTTTGCCCAAGACCGCGCAGATTTGGAGCGGAACGTCGTGAACCAAGTCCAGATTCGCCGGTCCGGGAATCGAACGCGACGGCGTCGGCGTCATCGGTGCGAAGGCTACCGGCGCGGCCGCAGGTGCAGGCGTCCGGGGAGCGGTCTTGACCGCTTCGGCAACCGGCGCAGGTTCGGGACCGCCGATCTTCGAGAGCGCGATGCCGTCGAAATCGATCGTGATGACCGGCGCAACGCTCACGCCGACCTGCACGGTTCCTTCGTACGAGGCGAACGGCGGAGCGGGCAGATTCGTGGCGTCCGTGCAGAGTTCGGCCCGGATGCCGGACCAGTCGATGCCCAGGCCTTTGGCAAGTTCCTCCGCCATGGCCCCGGCAATTTGCGAAACAGTTTCGGAGACGATCGAACGCTGCATCGCACCCATCTCGGGCGACTGCTCGCCCCCGAGCATCAGGTGGACGATCTGCTCGATGTCCGCCGCTGCGAAGCGCACCGCGATTTGAACGCCGAGCGACGGGATGTGGGCGCTGGTCACGAGCGTCTCGTCGTCGATCCGGATCGAACCTTCCCGATCGTTACGGACCGTGCCGGTGGCGGCCACGGGTTGTTCGACGAGACGGCCCAGAACGTTGGCAGCCGCCTCGAGCATGGCATCGGTAAGATGTTGAATGTCGGCCATTTTCGCCTAGCGATCCTCGCTGTCGATGAAGTCGGCAATCTGCACGGAGATGCGATCCCGGTGCACGCCTGGATACACGTGGAATTTGTCGCGATCGTTGATGCGCGCGATCAGCGGCGCATCCGTCGGCTTGTCGAAGAGTATGACGTCGCCCGCCTGCAGCGCGACCAGGTCGCGCAGAGAGACCATCGTCTTTCCGAGTTCGACCTCGACGTCCACCTCGGCGCGTTCGACGTTGCGGGCCAGCTGCTGCAGGTCTTCTTCCGTGACGCCGCGCCCGGCAACCAGGCTGGGCGACCATTGAAAGTCAGTGAGCTGCGTGCTGATCGATTGCAGCACGAGGTACGGCAGGCAGAAGTTCATGACGCCCGACATATCGCCGACCTTCAATTCCATCGAAACGTAGGCCACGATCTGGTCGAGCGGGATGATCCGCGGAATGAACTGCGGATTCGAGTCGAGCGCTTCTATTTTGAGTGAGAGCGTCAGCAGATAGTTCCAGGACTCGCGGTAGCTGTTGAGCATGCGCGCCATAAAACGCTGCATGAGGGTGCGCTCGATGTCCGTGAGGTCGCGCAATTTCTGCGGGAACCATCCGGGGCCGCCAAGCAGCCGGTCGATGATCGAGAAGACCAAGTTCAAGTCGACCTGGACGATGCCGCTGCCCGGAAGCGGATCCATCGAAAAGATCGACAGGATGGACGGGATTCCGATCGAGGCGATGAAGTCGCCGTAACTAATCTGCTCGATGGAGACGATGCTCGCCTCCACGCGAGTGCGCAGGTACACCGAGAGCGAGTTGTTCAGCAGGCGCGTGAAGTTCTCGTGAAGCGTGCGCAGCGTCTGCAGCTGGTTGTTAGAAAACTTCTCCAGCCGTTTATTGAAACGGAAGTCGAACGATTTGATTCTTTTGTCTTCGATGGCCGCGTCGCGCAGCGCCGTTTCGGCGGCAAGCTGATTTACGAGCGCATCGATTTCTTCTTGCGAGAGACTCGACATGACGGACTACTGCCCCTTTTCTGCTCGGGAGAGGTTGGCATTGAGCAGCACGATGTCGACTCGGCGGTTCTCCGACCGCCTTTCGGCCGTGCTGTTGTCCGTCCGTGGACGATACTGTCCATATCCGGCGGCGGAGATGCGCGTGGGGTTGAGACGGTCGGCCTCGACCAGGTATCTCACCACGTTTACCGCCCGCGCCGTCGAGAGCTCCCAGTTGCTGGGGTAGGACGCCGTGGCAATCGGCACGTCGTCCGTGTTTCCCTCGACCCGGATCAAATTGTCGTTTTTCCTTAAAAAGACATCGACGTCATCGAGAATTTTCTTAGTCTGCGGGCGCAGCTCGGCGCTGCCCGAGTCGTAATAGCTGTTGTCGGAAAGCAGCGTGATGACCAGGCCCCGGTGGTCCAACCGCACCTGCATGCGATTCTCGAGATGATTTTGGCGGACGTACCGCTCGAGATCGCGTTCCATGGCCGGAATCGCCGAGTTCGAATTGAGCAGCTGCTGCCCGTTTTCGCCGCCGTTGGGCGGCTGATTGATTGCCCACTGGTTGTCGAAGCCGCCGGCGACGTCCCTTGCGAACTGCTGAAATTTCACGCGGCTGATCGTCGAGAGCGAAAAGAGGATGATGAACAGCGCGAGCATGAGCGTAATCATGTCGGCGTACGTAAGGAGCCAGCGCATCATGCCGGCCGTCTCGACCTTGGTTTCCTCGGCCTTTTTCCGAAACTTCGTCTCGGCGGCGCGAGCCGCGGTCTTTATCGGCTGGCTCACGTGGAGTAGCTCGGCTGCTCCACGACTGCTCCGCCTTCTTCGATCTCGGTTTCGCGCTCTTGCGGATCGATGAACGCGTGCAGCCGTTCCTCGAGCAGCCGCGGATTGTCGCCGGCTTGAATCGAGAGGATGCCTTCGATCATGATCTCGCGCAGCAGCAGCAACTGGCCGTAGCGCTCTTTGATCTTGTTCGCGATCGGAAGCCACAGCAAATTGGCAAAGAGAATGCCGAAGAACGTCGCCACGAATGCTTGCGCCGTCGCGACGCCGATGCTGCCGGTAATGTTGGAACTGGTGCCCATTGCGGCCAAGCCGCGCAGCATGCCGATGAGGCCCAGCACGGTGCCGATGATGCCCAGCGTCGGCGAATAGCCGCCCAAATTCGTAAAGACCGCTTCGGCTTTGGCTCCCGTCTCCTGGACGTGGCTGACTTCGGTTTCCAACACCTTGCGGATGACGTCGGTGTCGCGGCCGTCGATCACGAGCTGGATGCCTTTGCGCATAAACTCGTCCTCGAGGGCGGCGGCCTCATTCTCGAGTGCGAGCAAACCTTCGCGGCGCGCCTTTTCCGCAAACGCGACCAGCGTCGCGATCACGTCGCGCTCGTGGTACACGGGCTCGGTGAACGCGGTCTTAAAGCCTCCGAAGAAGCCCTTCAAGAACGTACGTAAAGGAAAGGACGTCATCGTCGCACCGAGGGTGCCGCCGAGGATCAGTACGATCGCTTCCCAGCGTCCGAAGATAACGTGCGCATCCGTGCGGCCAACCCAGCCGGCAATGAAAATAGCCCCAAAGGCAATAACGAGGCCAATCAGTGTGGCGAAGTCCATCCCTAACTGTATCGGCGGGGGCAGGCGAACCTTAACTGGGCATCGATGCCTTCGCAAACGGCCGATCCCGGGGACTTTGCCGCCCTTTGGCGGGCTCCGGACGCCGGAGACGCCTCATGCGCTCGGGGGCGCCGGTCCGTAAATTTTTCGTTTGAACTCGACGATGCGCTCTTGGATGGTCTCGAAGGAGTCCTGGACGATCAGCTTGTTACCGCTCACGAGCGTGATCACGATGTCGGGGGTCCGTTCCACCGTCTCGATGAGATCGGGGTTGACCATTAATGCTTGTCCGTTCAAACGCGTCAACTGTATCACCGGGCCGGGTTTTACATACGGGCTGAGCGGTTCCCCGCCCAGCCCATATGAACGACCTCCGTGTCGTTGTGCGCGTTAGGGACAAGCCTTAGCGAACGCGCTACGGATTAGTTCTCGCTCGCGCGGATGGACAGAACCGTCTGCATGTTCTGGTCGCCCGTCGAGATGCCGCGGGTGTTCGCCTCGAACGCGCGCTGGGCGACGATCATTTTGGTGAACTCGTCGGCGAGCGAAACGTTCGACTCTTCGAGCGAGCCGGCGACGATCGCACCGAAACGGCCGACGGTGCCGCTGCCCAATTGCGCGACGCCCGAGTTCGCCGTCGCGTGGAAGCCGTTGCCGCCGATGCGGTCCAGGCCGTCCTCGTTTTGGAACGTGGCGAGCGCTACTTGTCCGAGCGTCTTGTTCTGGCCGTTGGTGAACGCTCCGGTAATCGTGCCGTCTTGGCCGATCGTGATGTTCGAGAGCGTACCCGCGGGGTAGCCGTTTTGCGAAACCACCGTCGCGCTGTAGCCGTTTCCGGTGGACGAGGCGCTTGCCAGCGACGTCGTGCTCGCGAAGTCCAGACCGATCGGACCGGTCGCCGGCTGATTGCCGTTGACCTGACCCCACGTCGTCACGTCGAGCAGATCGCCGGCCGCCAGCGCTGCGGCTTGGCCCGCTTGATGCAGGTTCGTCGTGAGGGCCGTGCCCGGAACGCCGACGCTGCTGGACGTGTTGATGAACTGACCGTTTTGATCGTAGTACGCGTAACCCATCGTCGCCGGTGCGCCCGACGTGGCCGACTGGCCGTTCACCATCGTACCGTCGGCGAAGTACACTTCGACTTTCCAGCGCGTTGCCGGAGCGACAGCGGTGCCCGAGGGATTATTGACCGTCGAGGGCAGGCCGGTCTTGGCGGCGCCGACCGTAATGGTCTCCACACCGCTGGCGGGAAGGGGATTCGCCAGCGTGAAGGTTGCGCCGCCGACCGTGACCTGCTGGCCGGCATTGAACGTCTGATTGAAGCCGTTCGTGTCGGTGATGGTCGCCTGCGTTCCGGCCGCATTGGCCGTAATCGTGATCGTGTCGTTGTTGGGCGTACCCGGAGCAACGGTCACGGCACCCGTGTCCGCGGCGCCGGCGTTCGCGACTGTCGCCGCGGTCGCACCGGTCGCATCCGGGACGTACTTGATGAACGCCTGGTGCGCGTTGCCGAGCGAGTCGTAGATCGTCGTCGAGATCGTGTCGGTCTGACCCTGGCCCGCGCCGACGCCGTTGATGATGCCTTGTTCCTCGGTCTGCCACTGCGACTGATCGAGATTTCCGCCCATTTGGACGTCGAAGACTTTGTCCGCGTTCGGCCCGACCTTCGCGCCGAAACCGGTTCCCGCCGCCTGCGAAACCAATCCGATCGGAATCGTCAGGTTCCCCAGCGCGCTGCCGGAGTTGACTTGACCCTGCGCGTTGGCCGTGTAGCCCTGGACCGCCAAACCCGTGGCCGGATCGTAGAGCATGCCGTTGGAGTTGAGCTGGAAGTGACCGTCGCGCGTGTAGATCGGCTGGCCGCTGGCGTCCGTATTGCGCAGGATGAAGAACCCGTCGCCGTTGATCGCGAGATCGGTGCTGATGCCCGTCGTTTGCAGGCCGCCCTGCGCGAAGTTCGTGCCGATCGAGTTGACCTGCACGCCGAGGCCGATCTGCTGCGGATCGACGCCGCCGCGCGATTGGCTCGGACCGCTGGCATAGCCCTGCGTCTGGTAGAACATGTCCGCGAACGTCATGTCCTGGCCTTTGAAGCCGACGGTTCCGACGTTGGCGATATCGTTGGAGATCATGTCGATCTGGCTCTGATAAGCGTTCAGGCCCGAGATCCCCGTAAACAGCGAATCAAATCCCATGCTGTTGACCTTTCATAACGTTGCGGCGCTTCGATCGTTCCGCGCCGCGTGCTCCTCGATTATGAAATCGTCCGGAGCGGTGAGTGCGATTTACTTGATGACAGCCGCGCTGTCGATGTTGGTGAACACGTTCTCCTTCATCGACTCCTGATCGACTGCGGTGATTACCGTGCGGTTCGTGATGCTCACGACCATGGCGACGTTGCCCATCATGAACAGGGACTGCTTTGCGCCCTTTTGCGCCGCTTTTTCCGCCATGACGTTCATGCGGGCGATGTCCTCCCCGCTCAGGCTGATGTTACGCGACTGCAAACGCTGCATCGCGTGCGCCGAAAACTTGAGCGGGAGCGCGGACGGCGTGCCCTGCTGCTGCTCGAGGACCGAACGGAAGCTCGGCCCGGTTGTCGGCGGGATTTGCACCGGCGTCCCGGACGGACGCGGCGCCGGCCCGGGGATGATCCCCGGAACGCGGCCCAGTGCGTTCAGATCTTTCGAATCCATGGCTACGTGATGCTCGTGATCTGCGTCGTCGCAAACAGCTCCGGCTGGCCGTTGCTGCCGACGATCGGCTTACCGTTCGGGCCGTTCATCGTGAAGAACGGCTGGCCGTTCTGGACCTGAATGCCCGTGACGGTACCGCTGATGCTCGAGCTGTTGCCCGACGAGTCAGTGGTAACGACCGTGACCTGTTTGCCGATCAGCGCGCTGGATTGCAGCACGCCGAAGTTGGATTGGAAGTTCTGGAACGACTGGTTCAACTCGTTGGTCGCCTGCAGCGCGGAAAACTGCGCCAGCTGCGCGACGGACTGGGTGTCGTCCATCGGCTTGAGCGGATCCTGATTCTGCAGCTCGGTCGTGAGCAGTTGCAGGAACTGTTGCGCTCCCAGCACCTGGTTCGACGCCGAGGAGAGCGTCGTCGAGTTCGAAACTCCGGTCGACGGTTGTTGCGTCGCGCCGGACAGCGTTGATATTCCCGACATATTTTCCTTCCTACTTACTGCGCTGCACCTTGCAGCGCGTTGGGTCGAACTATCGCGCCGGACCGAAGTCTAAGCCAGATAGTTGAACATCAGCGAGATCGAACCGGTAACCGCCGGCCCATAGCGCTGATCTTCCCAGTTCGTTTCTTCGTTCGCGAGCAGCGAGCCGCCGGCCGTGATGGTTCGGCCGAAGTTGGCATGCCGTTGCGATTGCTGTTGAGTGAATGCGGTGTTCCCGCCGGAAACGTCCACGGAGAATTTCCCGAGCGAAAGACCCGCTTCAGCCAGCGACCGTACGAGTTGCTGCTGGTTGGAGAGCAGCGCCTCGCGGACGTCCGGATTCTGCGCGATGACGTTCGCGGTGATGGTGTTCCCGGTGACGGTGAGTTTGAGCGAAACGTTGCCCAAGTGTTCGGGCTGCAGCCGCAGCTGCAACTCGGACGAGCTGCCGAACGTGCGCATCGAGAGGCCCTTGACGATCTGCTCGATGACCGCGTTCGGATCGACTGACGCGTGTGCCGGCGACGGTGTTTGCACCGCTGCGGACACATTGGAGGGCTGTGCGGATGCAGCTTGCGCCGCGAACGATGCAGTCTGCGATACGGAGCTCTGATTTTGCGCCTGGGGCGCCGAAGCGAAGCCCTGCGATTGGCCTTTGCCCTCGCCGGTCCCGCTCTGCGAGCCGGATTGCTGTTCGGCGACAATCGCAATCAGCCGATCGAACAGTGCGGCGTTCCCCGCGGCGGTCTGCGTCGTCGACGGCGAGAGTGTCGTCGTCGAACCCGATGCCGGGACGGCACGGAACGCGACTTCACCGCCGCGCTGCGCATCCGCATTCGCGGCGCGCACGAGCATGCGTGCGAGGATATCGGGGAGCGGTTGGGCTTGCACGGCGGGCGGCGCCGTCGCTGCGGCTTGACCGGGATTGCCCGGCCCTGCCGCGGGTGACGCGTTTGCGCCCGTCGCGTTGGAAACGGCGTTCAGAAGCGATTGAACGTACGAAGCGACCAGGCTGGGCGTCGCATTCTGCGCGCCGGCCGGGAGTTTCGTTTGCTGGGCCGGGATTTCTCTCGCCGAGTTGGCGTCCAAGACTGTTCCCGAGACTTCATTCTGCTGCCCTGCGTTTGCCGTTCCTTCAGTCAGTCGCGTTACCAGATTCGTGAGTTGCTGCTGAAGGAGTGCGGCAAGTTGCGTGCCGTTGCCCGGCGGACTCGTGCCCGGAGGCGCGAGCGCCGATGCCATCGCGCGCTGCAACGTGCTTTGCGCGGCGGCGTTGCCCTGATTCCCCGTCGATTTTACTACCGCCGACGCGATGTCTGCGGCGATGTGGTTGACGATAAATGCCATCGGATTTGCGGCTGCTCCGGCGGTCTGGAGTTTTTGGTCGAGTTGACCCGCGAACTCCAAGCCTTTGCCGATGCCGTGCAGGCCGTGCACCGCGCCCGAGAGCGCGCGCCCTGCGGCCGCGCCGATGGCTGCTACTGGAGACGTCATTATGTTGCTTCTCACCCCCTTTCGATGAATATGACGACGACAGAACCCCGAGGGGGATCCGTCCTAGACATCATCGGCAGGCCGCGAGAGGAACGTTAGGCTCGGTATCCAGGAGGGCGCCCAGGCGGCGCATGAGGCGCTCGAATGCCGGAAAGTCCAGGGCCTGCTCCTTGTCCGAGAGCGCCTGCGACGGGTCGGGGTGCACCTCGACGATCGCGCCGTCCAGCCCGGCCGCCGCAGCAGCCAGTACCACCGGTTCGATGAGCGAGGCGCGCCCCGTTGCGTGGCTGGGGTCGGCGATCACGGGCAGGTGGGTCAATTCCTTGAGCCGCAACGCACCCGCCAGGTCGAACACGTTGCGAGTCTGCGGATCGAATCCCCGGATCCCGCGCTCGCACAGGATGACGTTCGAGTTACCCTCGACCAAGATGTACTCGGCCGCGTACAGGACCTCGTCGAGCGTTGCGGAGGCCGCGCGCTTGAGGAGTATCGGCAGCCCGGTCCTCGCCGCGGCCCGCAGCAGCGCGAAGTTCTGCATGTTCCGCGCGCCGATTTGGATCATCGAGACGCGGCCGGCGAGGACCTCGAGATCCGCTTCGCAGAGGGCTTCGACCACGCACGGCAGATGTGCGGAGCCGGACGCCTGGGCGATGAGCTCCACGCCCTGCGCGCCCAGACCTTGAAACGCGTAGGGCGAGGTGCGCGGCTTAAACGCGCCCGCGCGCAGCATCTGCGCGCCGCAGAGGGCGACGAACTGCGCGGTCCGATCGATCTGCGCGCGGCTTTCGACGGCGCACGGCCCGGCAATCATGGTGAAGCCGCCGTCTCCAAATGCGGCGTCCGATGCGCGCACTACCGACGCGGCGCGGCGATCTCTGCTTGCGAGCTTGTACATCGTCCTCTTCCTCTGGATGCAAAAAAAGAAGACCGCCCGGTAAGGGCGGTCTTCAAAGTTATCGGGAACTTTCGAAAACGCGCTAACTCACCGGCAGGGCACGTGCGGCGTAATACCACCAGTAAGCATAGCTCGAGACCGAAAACGTCATTGGAGCGACTCTACCATCGAGCCGCTTCGGCTGTCAAGCCGCAGCGCGTTGCGAACGATGCGATCCCCGCACTCGCTGAGCACGGATTCGGGATGAAACTGTACGCCGGCGATCGGTAGCGTCCGGTGACTGACTGCCTGGACGACTCCGTCCTCGCTTCGAGCATCCACGCGCAACTCGGGGGGCAGCGTCGCCTCGTCCAAACACAGCGAGTGGTACCGCGTCGCGGTGATCGGGCGATCCAAACCTTCGAAAACTCCGCGTCCCTCGTGCGTCATTTTCGACGTCTTGCCGTGCATGGGCGCGGGTGCGTGTACCACGCGCGCCCCGAACGCTTGGCCGATGGCCTGCAGCCCGAAACAGACGCCGAAGACCGGCGTTCGGCGCTGCGCGGCCGCGCGGATCAGATCCACGACTCCGGGCGTCTGCCCCGGATTGCCCGGCCCCGGCCCGACGACCAGCGCATCGTACGATTCGAGCAGTGCGGGGGTCAGCGCCGGATCGTCGTTCAGCAGCACGTGCGGTTCGATTCCTTGCGACGCGAGCAGGTGCACGACGTTGTACGTGAACGAATCGAAATTGTCCACGAAGAGTACTTTCACGGCAGATCCTCAATCCCGAGCACGTCGCGGAGTATTCGCGTTTTGTGCAAGACTTCTTCGTACTCGGCATACGGATCGCTGTCCGCGACGATGCCGGCCGATGCTTGCCAGTATGCCGCAGCGTTTGCGACATGAACGCTGCGCAGCGTTATGCACGAATCGAAGTCGCCGCCCGCCGCCCAGCGCCCCACGCTGCCCGCGTAGAAGCCGCGAGCTTCGGGCTCCAACTCGTCGATCAACTGCATCGCGCGGATCTTCGGCGTCCCCGTAACCGTGCCGGCCGGAAAGCCCGCCGCGAATAAGTCCAGCGCATCGCACTCTTCGCGCAACTCACCGGCCAGATCGGAAACGATATGCATGACGTGGCTGTAACGTTCGATCTGCAGCAGTTCGGAGGCTGCGACGCTGCCGAAACGGCAGACGGCGCCCAGATCGTTCCGGCCCAAGTCCACGAGCATGACGTGCTCGGCGCGCTCCTTGGCGTTCGCCAGAAGCTCCGCGGCGATGCGCGCGTCTTCTTCCTCGCCCGCGCCTCGGGGGCGCGTGCCCGCAAGGGGCCTGATCCGCGCGCGGCGGCCTTCGAGCCGAACGAGAAATTCGGGCGACGCGCCGAGCAGCTGTCCGAAAGGCGCATCGACGTAGAACATGTACGGCGACGGATTGCGCGAGCGCAGCGCGCGATAGAGATCGAACGCGCTGCCCTGCAGCGGGGCCGAGAACCGAATGCCGAGCTGCAGCTGGTAGACTTCGCCGTCGGTAATATACTGCTGCGCGCGCCGCGCAAGCTCGACGTACCGGCCGGCGTCCAGCGAGGCGCGCATCGGCCCCGCGGCGCGGACGGGCTCCGGAAACGCCGGGCGTACGTCGAGCAGACGCCGCACGCAATCATCGATGCGCGCCTCACTCTCGCTCGCGATCGTCAACCGGTCGGTGAAATGATCGAACGTGAGCCACGTCCGGGGGATCGCCACATACGCGGCGGGCATCGGCGGATCGGCTTGCCTGGGTTGCAGACGAGCCATCCCGCGCGCGGCATCGTATGAAAACGCGACCAGCGCATCACGGCCGCTCTCGCGCACGAACTGCCGGACGCTTTCGAACACATTGCCGTCGTCTTGGAACGACCGGCACTCCGCATAGTCGATTCCGATAAAGGAGAACCGCGAGATCCGGCCGCCGCTTTCGACGCTTTCGAGCAAACACGAAGCGCCGGGTGTTGCCAGAGCGTGATATGCGGCGATGGGCGTGAGCGTATCGGCCGCAATGCTCCGCATCAGGCGCCGGTATTGCAGGCAGCCGCGCGGCGCTCCTTCAAATGACGATCGTGCCCGTTTTTCTCTTCTCCGACATCGAGGGCAGCACGCAGCGGTGGGAGTCCGATGCCTCGGCGATGGCCGCCGCGCTGCATCGTCACGACGACGTGCTTGCCGAATCGATGCGCGCGCACGGCGGGCACGTCTTTAAAACGGTCGGCGACGCCTTTTGCGTCGTGTTCGAATCCGCGGCCGGCGCCATCGCAGGCGCAGTCGACGCGCAACGCCGTCTGCATGCACAGGACTGGTCGGCCGTCCAAGGCCTGCACGTGCGGATCGCGGTGCATGCCGGCGCAGCGATCGTGCGGGACGGCGACTATTTCGGACCCGCGGTCAACCGCGTAGCGCGCCTGCTTGGAGCGGCGCACGGCGGTCAGATCCTCGTATCGGGCACCGCCGCGGCGCTCTACGGCGATGCAGCGCGCACCGGCATCGCCTTGCGGCCGCTGGGGACGTTCCGACTGAAAGATCTCGAAGCGCCCGAGCAGATTTATCAAGCGCTCGCCGAGGGATTGCCCGCCGATTTTAAGCCGCCGCACACGCTGGACGCGATCCCGAACAACCTGCCGATTCAGAGCAGCACGTTCGTCGGGCGCTTGGACGCGGTCGCGGAGATTCGTGCGCGAATGCGGCACGCCCGGCTGTTGACGATCGCTGGGCCGGGCGGCGTCGGCAAGACGCGGATCGCACTTCAATGCGCAGCCGATCGCATGGACCGGATGACGGACGGCGTCTGGTTCGTCAACCTCGCGCCGCTCGCCGACGGCGCACTGGTGGCGGAAACGATCCTGTCGGCGATCGGCGGATCGGGCGCACGGGACGCCAACGCGATCGGCGTACTGGTCGAATACGTACGCGGCCGCACGATGCTGATCGTGCTCGACAACTGCGAGCACGTCCTGAACGAGGCGGCGCGCTGCGTCGCGGCGATTCACGAGCGTTCGCCGCACGTTACGATCCTCGCCACGAGCCGCGAAGCGCTGCACGTCGACGGAGAGCAGGTCTACCGCCTGGAACCGCTGGCAGCGTCGGACGCGATTTCACTCTTTGCCGCTCGCGCGCAAGCGGTTTGCTCGAACTTCGAGTTGACCGCGGCCAACCGCGCGGCAGTCGAGGCAATCTGCGCGCGTCTGGACGGCATTCCGCTCGCCGTCGAACTGGCTGCAGCGCGTACCGTTGCGCTTTCCCCGCAGCAGCTGATCGAACGGCTCGATCAGCGCTTCCGTTTGCTCAAGTCCGGCTCGCGCACCGCGTCGCCCAGGCAGCAAACCCTCGAAGCGCTGATCGACTGGAGCCACGATCTCCTGAGCCCGGACGAAAAGACGGTGTTTCGCCGCCTCAGCGTTTTTCGCGGCAGTTTCAGCCTCGAATCGGCGGGCATGGTATGCGCGGACGACGTGCTCGACGACTACGCTATCGCGGATCTCGTGACGTCGCTGGCGGATAAATCCTTGGTCGTCGCGGACGTGCAGGCGGAGCGGCCGCGCTATCGCCTGCTCGAATCGATTCGCGACTACGCGACCGGCAAGATGCACGAGGCGCGCGAGACCGAACTCGTGCGCGGGCGGCACGCCCGGCATTTTCTGCAGCGCGCGCAAACGGCGTACGTCCAGTTCGATACGCAGCCGCCGCGCGAGTGGCTGGACGATCTCCGCGCGGATCTGGACAACTTCCGCGCTGCCCTCGACTGGTCGCTGAGTGACGAACGCACGCACGCTGCGGGCGCCGAATTGGCCGCCGATATCGCGCCCATGTTCCTGCGGCTCTCGCTCCTTGCCGAAGGGATCGCGCGCTGCCTTCGCGCCGCCGCCGTCGACTCGCAGGCACCCGCGGATACGCGCGCCCGGCTGCGCTACGTCATGTCGATGCTCTACAACAATCAGGGGCGGTACGCCGAAGCTCAGGCAAGCGCGCAAGAAGCGGTCGCGCTCTACCGTACCGGCTCGGACCGTCGCGGCCTCGTACGTGCGCTTTCGCAGCTGGCACACTTCGGAAGGCTCGACGTCATCGACGAGGCGCTTTCACTTGCCAGGTCGCTGCACGATCCGCGCTTGACCGCCGCTGTGTTACGCCGGTGCGCGTTTGCCTTGCCCCCCGCGCAAATCGACTCGGCGCGGGCGCAATTTGCCGAGGCCCTCGACGTGCTGCAGGGAGTGCAGGATGGGAGCGAAGCCTGTTTGGTCCGTCAGTGGTGGGCCGAAGCCGAGGCGTCGGCAGGCGAGTATGCGCGCGCGATTGCGCTCTCGCTCGAGGCAATGGCCTGCGCGGACGACGACACGCGCATGTATCTCGCCGTCAACATCTCGGGGTATGCGTACGCGGCAGGCGACGTCGAGCAAGCCACGGCCTATGCCCCGGAAGCGTTCGCCCTGGCCGAGCGCGACGGACACGAGCTGCTCACCGCGCTCGCGCTGGCGTACGTCGCGCCCATTGCCGCTCGCGCCGAGGACGCGGTGCGCCTGTTCGGTTTTGCGCGCGAAGAGCTGCGCCGAATGCAATGGAGCGGCTATTACAGCGACCGCGTCGCCTTCGAAAACCTCGAGCGCCATTTACGCGCTGCGGCCGGCGACGGGTACGAAGCCGCGCTGCGCGCGGGGAAAGATCAGCCTCGCGAGCAGGCCCTGGAATTGGCTCGCCGCCTCAGCACTTCGGAACGCCCATCGTCCGCCGCTGCATCGGGTTCGTAACCGTGTCGGAGCATTGCTGCGTGAGGGTGTAGCTGCCCGTGACGCCGCTGCAATTGGTGACGGCGGTATACGTGCCGCTCAAAACACTCGTCGTGGGATCGTACGTCCCGCTCGTACTGAACGTGCATGTGCCCGACGGCTCGGGCGGCGCATCGATGACGATGCTTCCTAGCACCGAACCGTTCGGCGAAACCGTCAGCGAAATTGCTGCGTTGACGGTTTTCGCGCCGGCCGTCGTGACGATCGTGCCGCCTACGGCCGCACCGTTCTGCGAAAGCGTCGCGCTAGACGACCCGCTGCCCAGGGCCGAATCCTGTAACGTCCCCTTGTAGTCTCCGGAAAGATTGGCAAGCGACGGCGCCGGCGTGCTGCTCGAACCGCCGTTGCATGCCTGCAGCGCCAGCGCGGCGCCCAACGCGAGTGCAGTGATGAGAGAGAGTTTCACGTTATAGCTCCACGATCGGCGTCCAGCCAGCGATCCAGAAGGGGAGCGCGCGCGGCCTGCGTCGGGAAGATGCCATGCGGATGATTGCGCAGCCACGACTCGGCATGCATGGCGAGGTATTCGAAGTCGTGATACTGGTAGTCGCCTCGCGAGCGCCGCATCACCGCCACGGCCGGAGCTACGCATTTCCAGCAATAGACGATGAGGCGCGCAAAAAGATCCATGAACGTGTGGGCGGAGATGAGCCGATGTTTGACGAGCGTGCCGATCTTGTTGAACCAATTGCAGACGAGCAGTTCGGGATGCGTCTGCACGTCGATGAACCCGATTCCGGCGAGCTCGGCCCTATAGGCCGGGTCCTCCATGCGCCCGGGAAGCTCGCTCTGCACGTATTTGAGCGCCGCTTGCAGCTCGGGATTGCGAAAGTCGCGCTCGAGTGCAAGAAAGGCTTCCAGCTGATTGCCGGCACGCATATGGCGCAGTTGGATCAGCGCGGCCACGGCGCTCGCGCCGATGACGACGAGCGTTCCGACCGAAGCCCACGCCGTGACCGTGTCCGTGGTCATGCGACGGGACTTTAGCGGCAGCGGCGACTTACCTGCCCTGCCGGCAGCGTCGTGTTATCTGGCCAATTCGGGGCGCTCGCGCGTCAAACGCGCGGCATATGCCGGTGAGACATTCTCGAGGATCGCACCGACGGCGTCGGCAGGCATCGCCGAAAAGACGCGCGCGACGTAGTCGTCCGGAAGCTGCTGCACGATGCGCGCGGCAGCTTGCGCGTCCATTGCCGCCCACACGGATGCGGTGCGGCGCATGTCGGCGCTGACCTGTACGGCGAGGTCGCTCGTATTCTCCTGCGCGCCGGCAGCCGCGCGGCGCTGAGCTGCCCGGTTCGCCTCGTCCTGCGATTGTGCGGCATCCTGCTGCGCCGCCTCGAGTTGCGACTGTAAGCTGGACGTTTGGCGCTGCGCGTTTGCAATCTGCTCGCGCGCTCCCGCCAGCTGCTGCTGCAGCGCCGCGATCTCTCTGCGCTGCGATGCGATCGCGCGTTCCTGCGCGAGCGCGTCGAAGGGCCGAGAAAGCGGAGCCGCGACGGGCGACAGGGCATGCCACAACGGTGCGGGAGGGCCCTGCGCGATCCACTCGCGCGAGGCCGGGACTGCTAACGCGGCGGCCAGTATCGCCGCAGCGGCAACGGGAGCGGCTACACGCTTCCAAGGAAACGGCTTGCGCCGGCGTCGCGTTACGATCATGCGGTACTCCTGTATCTGCGCGAATTACTCTCGTCCAACTCTTTCTGTTCGTCGGCTGCCAGCAGCGCGCGATGCGCTTCGAGCCGCTGTTCCTTGAGCTTCTCGATCACTTTGCGGTCCTTGCGCGCCTCGACGAGTTCGGCCCGGGCTCGCTCGACTGCCGACGCCAGCGCCGAGATTGCGGCGTGCTGCATCACGATCCGCCGATCGAGGTATTCCAGGTGCGCGTAGTGCGCGCGCAACTGGTCGCTGCTCAGATCCGCGTGGCCTTCCCGCAGCGCGGCGGAGTAGCGGCGAAACTCCGCGTCTAGGTGCGCGAGTTCGCGCTGCGCTTCGCGCAGCTCGGACGTTCGCGCGGCAAGAGCCTGTTGCTTCTCTTCTTCAATGCGTTCGCGGTGCGCGAGCACCGGTTCGAGGGGGAAGCGGAACTTGCGCGTCATGCGGCGCTCACCAGCCTGTCGACGGTCTGCTGAAAGTCCGCCGTCTCATAGATGCCCTGCTTGAGGAACGCGCGCGCAGCTTCGATCTTCGACATCGCCAGGTCGACGCGCGGATTGCTCCCCGCAACGTAGGCGCCGATGTTGATTAAATCCTCGGCGTCGCGGTACGTCGCCAGCACGTCGCGCATCGACGATGCTGCCGCATAGTGCCGCTGGTCGACGACGTCGGGCATGACGCGGCTCACGCTGGCGAGCACGTCGATGGCCGGATAGTGATTGGCCGCGGCCAGGCGGCGCGAGAGAACGATGTGGCCGTCGAGGATCGAACGTACCGCGTCTGCGACCGGTTCGTTCATGTCGTCGCCGTCGACCAAAACCGAGTAGAGTCCGGTAATCGTGCCCACCTGCGAGGTGCCTGCGCGTTCGAGCAGCTTCGGAAGCATGGCGAAAACCGACGGCGTGTAGCCGCGCGTGGTCGTCGGCTCGCCGATTGCCAGGCCGACTTCCCGCTGCGCCATGGCAAACCGCGTGACGCTGTCCATCATGAACGTGACGTCCAGACCCTGCTCGCGAAAGAATTCGGCGATCGTGGTAGCGACGAAGGCCGCCTTGATGCGCACGAGAGCCGGCTGGTCGCTCGTCGAGACGACGACGACGCTGCGCCGCAGCCCCTCTTCGCCGAGATCGCGCTCGATGAAATCGCGCACTTCTTTACCGCGCTCGCCGATGAGGGCGATCACGTTCACGTCCGCGGACGTATTGCGCGCGATCATGCCCAGAATGGTCGACTTGCCGACGCCGCTGCCGGCAAAGATGCCGATGCGCTGGCCCTTGCCGCACGTCGTTAGGCCGTCGATCGCGCGAATCCCCAGCGAGAGCGGCTGCGAGATGCGGCTGCGCTGGAGCGCGGGCGGCGGTGCCGCGACGATTGGTGCGCGCTTTTGCGCGAAGATGCGTCCTCTGCCGTCGATGGGATGTCCGAGGCCGTCGAGCACTCGTCCCAAGAGCTGATCGGTGACGCCGATCTCGAGCGGCTTGCCCAAGCTCACGACTTCGCTGCCCGCGCCGATGCCCATCAAGTCGCCCAGCGGCATAATCAGCACCTTGTTGTCGCGGAAGCCGACGACTTCGGCGAGCACCGGTTCGGCGGTGCGCTTGTATTGAATGTGGCACGTCTCGCCGATGGCCATGTTCGGCCCCAGCGACTCGATGACGACGCCGATGACTTGACGCACCTTGCCGTTTTGACGCACGAGGTCTGCGGACGCCAGCGTTCCGATGTAGCGGTCGGCTGAAAAGACGGGAAGCCCGGTCACGCTCAACTGGCCTGCGCGGGCGGATTGATGATGGCCGGTTCGCTCGAGGGCGGAAGCGAGACAGGGTCGTCGACCGCCAACAAACGGCGAACTTCGCGCAGCTGCGTGGAGACTTTGCTGTCGATGGTGCCGCTCTCGGTTTCTATGACGACGCCTCCGCGGTCGACGCGCTGATCTTCGATGACGCGCAGATGGTCGATGTCGTTGCTGGACATCAGCTGCTCGCGATGCTCGCGCATCATCTGCATATCCGCGGGATTGACGCGAACGGTGACCTTCTCGCGGTTGACGAGCCGCGTAATCGCCGACCGCACCATCTCCACGACGGCATTGTGGTCGATCGCGACGTGCTGGCTCAGCACGCGTTCGGCAATATACACGGCCAGGCGAACGATCTCGGGCTCGGCGGTTTCGATGATCTTGTGGCGCTCGATCCGCGCCATCTCCACCAGCCCGCGCATGGTCTCGAGCATCTCGTCCATCTCGGCTTGCGCCGCGGAGCGCCCGTCACCCACGCCGGCTTGAAAACCGTGCTCTTTGGCTTCGGCCTCGATCTGGGCCGCGCGCGACTGGGCCTCATCGATCAGCGACGTGGCCCGGTGCTGAGCGTCGCGTATGAGCCGCTCGGCATCTTGCGAAGCGCTGTCGATGAGGTGCTGCGCTTCGGCCGCGAGCGCGTCGAGGTCGACGGCGGGGACCGAGGGTGATTGCAGCTGCTCGAATGCGGGATCTCCGCCGTACGTCTCGATCGGATCGAAGGACCTGATGGCCGGCGCAGGCCGTGCGACGCGCGGCGGCGGCGGCGGCTTTACGCGGTAGGTCTCCGGCGCCGTTTGCGCCCCCTTGACGATTTTGCCCATTATCCAGGCGCTACGTCAGACGTGGGATCAGACGAGCTTTTCATCTTTGGCGCCGCGAGTGATGACGATCTGACCGTTCTCCTCCAGCGTGCGGATGACGTCGACGATCGACTGCTGCGCCTTGCCCACTTCGCGCATGCGCGTCGGGCCCAAGAGTTCAATCTCTTCGCGCAGCGTGGCGCCGGCGCGCGAAGACATGTTCTTGAAGACGCGCTGAAGGAGCTCGTCGTTCGCGAGTTTGAGCGCGAGCGCCAAGTCTTTGCCGTCGACCTCCTTGAGGATGCGCTGAATCGAGCGGTCGTCGAGATTGACGATGTCTTCGAAGACGAAGAGCAGGTTCTTGACTTCGGTTGCCAGCTCCGGATCGCGGCGTGCCAACCCTTCCAGGATGTTCTTCTCGGTCTCGCGGTCGACGAAGCCCATGACGTTTGCGAGCGATTGCACGCCGCCGGCCTTGGAGAAGTCCGCGCCGCTGACGAGCAGCCGCCGTCCAAGCAGTTCGTCCAATTGCTCGAGCACCTCCGGCGCGGTTTTTTGCAGGATGGCGATACGCATCGCCACTTCGGCTTGCAGTTCGGGCGGCAGCGCGGAAAGCACCGCGCCCGCTTGGTCGGGGGCCATGTACACCAAGATGAGCGCGATCGTCTGCGGATGTTCGTCTTGGATGAACTGCAGGAGCTGCGCCGGCTCGGTTTTTTTGATCAGCTCGAGCGGATTGCCGTGCTTGAGCGCGGCGAAAAGGCGGTTGGTCATGTCGTCGGCCTGACCTGCGCCGAAAGAACGCTCGAGAATTTCCTTGGCGTACTCGATGCCGCCCTCGTTGATGTACTTGAGCGCGATCGCGCGCTGGTACGCTTCGGTGATGACCGCGTCGCGCTTCTCGACCGGAACCGTCGAGATCTTGGCGATCTCCAGGACGATGCGTTCGACTTCGTCCTGCCGCAGGAATTTAAAGACCGCCGCGGAGAGCTCGAGGCCGAGCGTGATAATCAGAATCGCCGCTTTTTCGGGACCGGAAACGTCGACGGATCCCGAGCCGAACTCGTGCCCCATTGCAAAGGACGGTTCGGGCAGGTCGTGAGGGACGTCGCTCAAGTTTACGATCGGTGAATCCATCACGCTACTCCGACAACCACAGCTTGACGAGTTTGGCGATGCTGTCCGGATTTTCTTGAGCCACGGTCGTGACGTACTCGATCATCTGCTCGCGCGTCAGATCGGCAGCCGAACGGATCGGCGCGGCGATTCCGGGAGCGCCGTCGAGCATCGGATGCTCTTCGAACGGCGGCAGCTCTTCGGCAAGCGTCGAGTCGAACGAAGGCAGCTCGAGCGACGGGCGGAATCCGCGGCGCATTCTTCCGAGGAGCAACCCGAAACCGAGCAGCGCGGCGCTGCCGAGCACGGCCAGCAGGGCCCACAACGGAACGCCGAAGACGGCTCCGGTTCCGCTTGCCGCCGGCGCGCCCGCCGTGCCCGCGGTGAACGGGATCGCTTCGACCGAGACTTGGTCGCCGTTGCTCAAATTTAAATCCGCCGCCGCGACGACCAGGTTCTGCACTTGGCGGCGCACTGCCGTAGACGCAACCGCACTGCTGTTGAGCACGACCGCGACGCTGGTCTGCGTGACCTTTCCGGGCGCGTCGATATGCTTGACGTTCTGCTCGGAGACGTTGTAGTTGGTCGTGGTCTCCGCTTTATTGTAGCGGCTGTTGCCGCCGCTCTGCTGCGCCTGATAGGTCGGAATATTGCTGGTCGTCCCGGGCACGCCGATAGCAGCGGGGCGCGGACCGGTTCCCGTATACGATTCCCGTTTGCTCTGCGTCGAAAGCACCGTGCCTTGCGGCGCGTACGTCTTGGTTTCCGTCGTGTTCGCGTCGAAGTTCATCTTGGTCGAGACGCGCGCGACCGCGCGGCGCGGGCCAAGCGTCTGATCGAGCATCGACTGAATGCTCGCCTGGAGCGCGTTCTCGTACCGCTGCTTGGCGAGCAGCTGTTCCTGCGTGAGGTTGAGCGGATCGGCCGACGCTTCGCCCGACCCGGCAGCCGGGATCAGGACTTGGCCGTTCTGATCGATGATCGTCACGCCTTCGGGCTTGAGCCCTTGCACGGCGTGGGAGACGAGCATCGTAATGCCCTGCACTTGCTGCGGCGAGAGCTGCATGCCGGGCTTGACCGTCAGCGCGATGGAAGCCGACGCATCGGTCTGGTCGTTCGAATACAGCGTTTGATCCGGAACGGCGATATGCACGCGCGCCGCTTCTACGGGATCCAATCCGCCGATCGTGCGCTCCAACTCGCCTTCGACCGCGCGCGTCTTATCGATGTTCTGCTCGAACTCGGTCATGCCGAAGTTCGTGCGATCGAAGAGCTCGTAGCCGGTCGAGCCGCCCTTAATCACGTTCGATCCGGCGATGGCGACGCGTTCGTCGGAAAGGTTCTGCGATGGAACGAAGACGGTCTTGCCGTCGCTGGACAGCTGGTAGGGAACTTTGTCGTCTTTTAAGTGCTGCGTGACGGAAGCGGCGTCCGACGGCGAAAGATTCGAGAAGAGTACTTCGTACGACGGTTTGTGGCCGACGTATACGGCGAATAGCGCCGCGAACGCGAGCGCGAGCGCACCAAGGAGACCGGCGGCGAGCATGCGGTTCTGGGCACTTTGACCATCCCACACGGCTCTAATCCGGCCGGCGAGATCGTTCCACGCCGACGCGATGCGATCCAACTTACCGTCACCTAAAACCCTAACGCGGCCGACCTTGGCCTGCGCGCCGAGCGTCCGTGCCCGGCGGCAACGTCAAATCATTCCGCTTGGGAATGTCTGACTCTTAACCTGTAGTATCGGACGGAAGGGATGCCGCTTTACGCGGGCATTTCGCGGTATGCAAAACTTAACGGGCAAGCGCCCAGGCGATTAAAGCGCCAATTGGGAGCGCTCGGGGCCAACCGAGACAGCGGCGATCGGAACGCCAAGCGAGCGCTCGATCCGGTTTACGTACTCGAGCGCACGCGCCGGCAAGCCGTCTTTGCGGCGCACGCCGCTGATGTCGTCTTGCCATCCCGGAACGTATTCGATGACCGTTTCGAGCTGCGGCGATCCCGCTTCTGTAAAGGAAACGTCTTGGCCGCGCAGCCGGTACGCCGTCACGATGCCGATCCGATCGAATCCGCTGAGCACGTCGAGTTTCGTCAGCACCGCGGACGTCAGGCCGTTCAAGCGCGAGGCGTAGCGCGCCGCGACCGCGTCGAACCAGCCGCAGCGCCGCGCGCGCCCGGTCACCACGCCGAACTCCGCACCCTGCGCCCGCAGCCGTTCGCCGGTCTCGTCGAGCAATTCCGAAGGGAAAGGCCCGCCGCCCACGCGCGTGCAGTAGGCTTTGACCACGCCGGTCACCTCGCCGATCGCGGTGGGTCCGATGCCTAAACCCGTGCAAGCGCCGCCGGCAATGGTATGCGAACTGGTGACGTATGGGTAGGTCCCG
>DASRDE010000217.1:0-11035 GCA_035652755.1 Vulcanimicrobiaceae bacterium
CGTCCACCACCGGTGCGATGCACATGAGGAGGCAGCCCGTCGCGCTTCTCTCCTCGGTCGCGCTTGTGACGGCGAACTTCAGAAAGCTTACAATGCCGTCGCGCAACGTCGCCGGTGATAGAAGCGCCCGTTCAGACAAAGCGCCCTTCCGCTCGGCGTACCCTTGCAGAACGCGCATAAAGATTTTTCGCTTCGAACCAAAAATCGAATAGAGGCTCGGACGCCCGACTCCCATCTCGACGACAAGATCATCGATCGTCACTCCGTCGTAGCCTTTTTGCCAGAACACCTGGGTCGCTTTTGCAAGCGCGGTATCCTCATCGAAGCCGCGCGGCCGGCCACGAGGCCGAGCCGCTTTTTGAATCATTTAGTTCGAAATTCCTTGCTACGGGCGTACGGAATGGATTATAGTACGAAAAGGTTCGAAATTGGCAAGGCGCCCCTGGCATGGCCGGGGCCTCCCGGTCGGCCTACCTCTTCGCCACGGAGCTCTCCATGAAACATTCGATCGCCCTGGTCACGGGCACCACCTCCGGGCTTGGTCAAGCGGCAGCTCGCATGCTTGCAGTTGCGGGTTACCGCGAGGTCATCGTCACCGGGCGCAGCCTTACTCGGACCCAAGAGACGGCCGCTCGCCTCGCCGCCGAAACCGAGACGCACGTCTTTCGGCCACTAGCGCTCGATCTGGACTCGCCGCCGAGCGTTCAATCCGCACTCGCCGAGCTCGTTAAACGTGGTCGACCAATCAACTTTCTGCTGCTTAATGCGGGGATGGTCCCAGGTAAAAATCGCGCGATCACCGCGGCCGGCGTCGAGGCGTCTCAGGCGCCATTGATCGGCCATCACCAACTAACGGTAGGCCTGCTCAACGCGAAGCTCCTGAGTCCGGATGCGCGGATTGTGATCGCCGGCGCGGAGCCTGCCCGAGGGGGCGTGCCGATGTTCAGCTACACGGACGTCCCAGCGTTCGCCGCAACATACCACCACGGTGACCGAACGGCCGCAGTGCAAAGTCTGCTGCGAAGCGGACCGAACGTGAAGTACGCGCCCAATCGGGCGTACGCCGATGCGAAGCTGATCGTCGCTTGGTGGGCCGCGGCGCTGGCCCGCCGGCTTCCCTCCGGCATGGCCGTGTATGCCGTGTCGCCCGGTTCGGCGACCAGCACCCAGGTGGTGCGACACGCCGGCCCAGCGTTGCGATATCTGATGATCCCAATCGTGAACCTCATTCCCGGCATGAATCAAACGCCGGAGACCGCGGCGCGTCGCTACCTCCAGGCATCGGAGTTTGGAACCGGCGTCTCGGGGCTATTCTTCGCCTCGGCTCAAGGGAAGTTTACAGGTCCAATTGAGGTGCAGCGCCAGCCACATCTGCACGATCGCACCAGCCAGGAAGCGGCTTGGCAGGCGATCGTCAAAGTTTCCGGCGTCGACTTATCCGCTGCATCCATTAGCGC
The DNA here is from genome assembly GCA_035652755.1 of Vulcanimicrobiaceae bacterium. GTDB lineage: Bacteria > Vulcanimicrobiota > Vulcanimicrobiia > Vulcanimicrobiales > Vulcanimicrobiaceae > DASRDE01. The sequence continues at coordinate 1,458 of DASRDE010000217.1, forward strand.
GGTGTCCTAAAGACGCGCTCGTCGCTAAGACGGTCGTGACCCAGCGCGGCTCCGAGCTCGAAACCAAAACTACTAGCCGCAATCGAACAAGGAAAACTGCCCAGAAAGGGACTCGAACCCCCACGGCCTTGCGGCCACTGGTACCTGAAACCAGCGCGTCTACCAATTCCGCCATCTGGGCACGTGCCGAGCTGTAAGCGGCCCGGCCGACCGGCTCCGATTCGCTCCGGCCGGTCCCGGCCCTCCCCCGAAACCCGGTTTGACGGGCACGGGTTGATGGAGCCACCATGGTTGCCCCCTTACAATTCGTTTCCGACGCCGCGCCGCTTGACGCATATTCGGAGGCGGTGACGCACGCCGCGCAAACCGTCAGCCCCTCGGTGGTCGCTATCGAGGCGCGCAGCGGACGCAGCGGCGGCAACGGATCGGGATTTATTTTCACGCCCGACGGGTTCGTGCTCACGAACAGCCACGTCGTTCACGGCGCCTCGCGCATCTCGGTCTCGCTTCTGGACGGACGCGAGTTCGCCGCACACGTCGTCGGCGACGATACGCACAGCGACGTCGCGGTGATCCGCATTACGGCGCCCGACCTCGTCCCGGCGGCGCTCGGCGATTCGTCGAAGCTGCGCCCGGGCCAGCTGGTCGTCGCGGTCGGTAACCCGTTCGGTCTGCAGTACACCGTCACAGCGGGCGTGGTCAGCGCGCTTGGACGGTCGCTGCGCGCCCAGTCGGGCCGCCTGATCGACAACGTGATTCAAACCGATGCCGCACTCAATCCCGGTAATTCCGGCGGGCCGCTCGTGACCGCCGACGGCGCGGTCGTGGGCGTGAACACCGCGGTCTTTCCCGGCCAAGGCATCTGCTTTGCGATCGCGATCAACACCGCCACGTTCATCGCCGGCATGCTGATGCGCGACGGACGCGTGCGGCGCGGCTACTTGGGCATCGCCGGACAAGACATCGACGTTCCGCGCCGTCTAGTGCGCGCGCACGCGCTGGCAGCCTCGCGGGGCGTCTTGGTCATGTCCGTAGAGCCGGGAAGTCCGGCGGAAACGGCGGGTCTGCGCGAAGGCGACGTTTTGGTTGCGTTCGAAGACGAACCCGTGCAAGGCATCGACGATCTCCATCGGCGGCTGACGCTGATCGATCTTTCGCGCCCGTACCGGCTCACGGTCGTCCGCAAGAGCGAACGCATCGAGCCGATCGTCTTGCCGATCGAAGCGGCATGATCAAACGCCTGGCGCCGATCCTGGGCGTCACGTTCGTCGACATCCTCGGATTCAGCTTGCTGATTCCGCTGCTGCCGTTTTACGTTACGCACTTCGGCGCGTCGGCGTTCGTCGTCGGCCTGCTGTTCTCGACGTTCTCGCTCTGTCAGCTGATTTCGGGGCCCCTCTGGGGCAACGTTTCCGACCGCATCGGACGCAAGAGCGTGCTCATCATCAGTCAAATCGGCGCGACGATCGGGTGGGCAATGCTCGCCTTCGCGCCGTCGATTCCTTGGGTCTTTTTCGCGCGCATCGTCGAAGGCGTCTCGGGGGGAAACATCGGCGTGACGCAAGCGTACGTGGCCGATCTGGTCGAGCCCAAGCAGCGTTCGCGCGCATTCGGATACATCGGGGCCACCTTTGCCGCGGCGATGGCGTTCGGCCCGTTGATGGGCGGCATCGTGAACGGCCTGACGCATTCGTACGCGATCCCGCTGCTCGTGGCCGCCGGATTGCAATTGCTCACGCTGGTGCTGACGATCTTCATGCTCCCCGAATCGCGCTCCAAAAGCGAAGAGTCCAGCGCCGTCGGCCCCATGGAGATCGTGCGCACGTTTGCAAATCCGGCGCTTTCACGCTTGTTGTGGCAGAAGCTCGCTCTTTCGCTTTCGCTGTACGCCTGGTTCAGCGTCTTTACGCTGTTTCTGATGCGGCAACTGCGTTTTTCACTTCCGGCGACCGACTATCTCTTCTCCGCCTTCGCCATCGTGAACGTCTTTACGAACACCGCGGGCGTCGGCCGTGCTTCCGATCGGCTCGGCGACCGCCGCATGTCGATGCTCGGCATCTTTTTCCTCATCGGCGCGTTCGCGCTCGTACCGTTCGTCCACGCGATTCCGCTCATGGTGGCGGTGATGATCCTCTTTAGCGGCGGGATGGCGTTTGCCAATACCGGTTTGACTGCCATGATCAGCGCGACGGAAGACGATGCGCGGCAAGGGACGGTGCTCGGCGTCACGTCGTCGCTCGACTCGTTGTCCGGAATCGCTTCCCCGCTGATTTCGACGCGGCTGCTCGACCGCTACGGATCTCCTTGGTCGGGCGCGGCCTCGCTGGCCTTCGCGCTGGTCGCATTCACCATCGCCGCCTTCGGCGCAAAGGCGCCTACGCAGCACGCAAAAAGCGGCGCCGAAACCGACGCCGCTTTGGCACCTGCCGAATAGCGCGCTCTAAGCGCTCTTTTTCTTTCGACCCGGCGAGGCGCGATGCGCGGCGCGCTTGGGCGCATGGGCGGCGCGGCCCGCGCGCTGCTTCTTGCTTTCTTCCAAACTCTGCTGCAGCACGTCCATGAGATTGACGACCTTCGACGGACGCGGCGCCTTTTTCGGCTTGGGAAGTTCCTTGCCCGCGGCGCGCGCTTCGATCATCGCCATCATCTCGTCGTGATAGCGGTTGGTGAACTTGCCCGGCTCGAAGTCGGCGACGCTCATTGAGTCGATGAGCATTTTCGCCATCTTCATCTCGGGCTCGGGCAACTTGATGTCGCCCGGAAAATCGAGATCCGATTCTTCGACCAGTTCATCGGCCCAGTGCATCAGTTCGAGGACGAGCGCCTCGCCGTTCGGTTTAACCGCCGCGATCGATTCTTTGGTGCGGATGACGACGCGCGCGATTGCGACCTTGCCGGCCTTTGCGAGCGCCTCGCGCAGCAGCGCGTACGCGTGCCTCCCCTGTTTTGTCGGCTCGAGGTAGTACGGCTTGTCGAAGAACATCGGGTTGATTTTGTCCAGTTCGACGAACTCGATGATGTCGACGCTCTGCGTGGCCTCCGGATTGACGCGCTTGAAGTCTTCGTCGGTGAGCAGGACGTACTCGCCCTTCTCGTACTCGTAGCCTTTGACGATCTCGTCCCACGGCACCGTCTTGCCGTCGACCGAGCAGACGCGCTCGTACTTGATCCGCCCCTCGTCCTTCTTGTGGAGCAGGTTGAACGAAAGATCGTTCGTGCGAACCGCGGTGAAGAGTTTGACGGGTATCGTCACCAGCCCGAAATTAATCGACCCCGACCATATCGCGTGAGCCATGAATCCTCGTTCTCTCCTTCCGGCGGATCCGATACGCCGGAGTCCCATTATACCCATGAGGGAAAGCATGCGTCCACGGGCTATATCCGCGCTATGGAATCGTTTCGCGGCTTGGATGCCGCGGTCATCGGCGCGGGCCATAACGGCTTGGCCTGTGCCGCGCTGCTGGCCCGGCAGGGGCTCTCCGTGGCAGTTTTCGAGGCCGGCGAACGCATCGGCGGGGCCGCCGTCAGCGAACCGGTGTGGGACGGCTACACCGTTTCGACCGCATCCTACGTCTGCACGCTGCTCGATCCATGGCTGATCGAAACACTAGGCCTCGAGCGCCGCGGCTATAGCGCCTACCGCAAGGACCCGGCAACGTTCAACGTGCTGGCCGACGGACGTTCGCTGCTGCTCGGGTCGGACGACGCGCAGAACGATCGCGAGATCGCGGCGTTCGATCCGCGCGACGCGCCGGCGTTCCGCGCGCTCGACGCGCATATTCGCGATCTCGGCAGCGCGCTCTTCGACACGTTCTCCGACGAGCAGCCGCGTTTCAATCGTTTCGCGCCGGAGATCCGGCGCGATCTGCTCGGATCGGCCGCAGCGATCGCCGAGCGGTACGTGCGTACACCGGTGCTGGGCGCCGCGATCGCCACGGACGGCATCATCGGGACGTATCTGGGACCGCGCGATCCTGGAACGGGATACGTTCTGGCACATCACTACGCGGGGCGCGCGCTCGGCGTGCAGGGCGCATGGGGCTACGTGCGCGGCGGAATGGGCAGCATTTCGAAGGCGCTCGCCGCAGCGGCGACCGAGCACGGCGCGCGAATCGTCACGCAGCAGCGCGTTACCCGAATCCTCGTTGAAGACGGGAAAGCTGCGGGCATCGTGCTCGAAGACGGCGCCCAGGTTCGCGCGCGCGTCGTCGCATCGAACGCGCACCCTCGCACGACGTTTCTCGATCTTGCCGGCAGCGAACATCTGGCCCCCGATTTCGTTCGGCGCGTGCAGGAGTGGAAAACGATCGGAGCGGCGATGAAGATCAACTTTGCGATCGCCGAGCTGCCGAATTTCACGTGCCGCCCCAGCGCTGCGCCCGCGCCGCACCATCGGGCGACGATTCACGTCGCACCGTCGATCGACTACATTCAAGAGGCGTGCGATACGGCGCGCGCAACCGGCATCTCCGAACGCCCGATGCTGGAATGCTTCCTCCAAACGCCGACGGATTCGTCGCTCGCGCCCGAAGGAAAGCACATTCTATCGGTTTTCGCGCAATACTACCCGTACGATCGCAAGGGCGGCTGGAGCTCGCAAACGCGCGAAGCGGCCGCGGACCGGGTCGTCGAGATCCTCGGCGAGTTCGCGCCGAATCTGCCGGGCGCCGTGGAAGCGCGTCAGATCCTCACGCCCGTGGATTTGGAGTCGCGATTCGGCCTTACCGGCGGTCATATCTTCCACGGCGAACTGCTGCCCGGGCAGATCTACGACGACCGGTTTGCGGCGCGCACGCCGCTCGAGAATCTGTACCTCTGCGGTTCGGGAACGCACCCCGGCGGATGCGTGAGCGGATTTCCGGGAAAGCGCGCTGCCGGCGCAATCCTGGCCGATCTTCAGGTCCAGGCGCGTTGAGCTTTACGTAATGCCGGTTCGAGTGCAGCGGGCTTCCAATGCTTGCGGTCCCACAAGTCGCCGTCCGTTTTCAGCCGGCGCAGCGCGTTGCCGATGTTCCATTTCGCGAACGCCGCCTCGGGCATGACGCGCTTTCGGCTCAGATCTTCGACTTCCGACCAATCCAGCGGCATTGAGACCGGAGCGCCGTCGCGGGCTCGCGGAACGTACGCGGGCACGACGGTTTTTCCGCGGCCGACCTGTACCCAATCCAAGTAGACCGACGTCTTGGGACGCTTCGAGACCGAGCGCTCCAGCGTCGTCAACTCGGGAAGCTGCGCGGCGATGTGCCTGGCGGTGATTTCGGCAAATTGCTTGATCGTGTCGTAATCGTATTTGGGCCGCAGCGGAATCACGACGTGCAACCCCGACCCGCCCGACGTCTTGACCAGCGACGGCAGGCCAATCTCCGACAGCGCATCGCGGAAGCGCAGCGCGACCGTCGCCAAAGACTTCATCGTCGTCCGTTCGCACGTGTCGAGATCGAAGAGCGCGTAATCGGGGCTGTCGGTGGTCGGAACGTGCGAATACCACACGTGGAGGACGATCGCCGCGAGGTTCGCACACCACGCCAGCGTCGCTTCGTCGTTGCACATGATGTACGAGACTTTGCGCGACGCTTGATCCGCCGACAGCGCGACGGTCGGTATCCACTGCGGCGTGTACTTGGGCGCTTGTTTTTCAAAGAACGATTGCTTGTCGATGCCGTCGGGCCAGCGCTGTAGCGTCAACGGGCGGTCCTTCAAATGCGGAAGCAGCCATGCGGAGACGCTGCGGTAATACGCGATTAAATCGCCCTTGGTGTAGCCGTCGCGCGGCCACAGAACCTTGTCGAGGTTCGAGAACGTCAGGTCGCGTCCGCCGATGACGACCTGATGCTTTGGGGCCGCCATTACGCGACGTCGTCGGCGTCGACGGCGCGCTCGCGCACGCAGCTCTTCGCGTCCTTGTCCAGGCGCAGCCCCAGGAATGCGGGCTGGCGCAGGTAGCCGTCCCGCGTCCATTCGGTAAAGCGCACCTCGGCGACCAGCTTGGGTTCGACGAAGTGCGGTTTGGTATTCGCTTCGACCTTATTCACGAACGGCGACGTTTTGCGTTCGATCTTCTCGAGATCGCGCGTGAGGCTCTGCAGCAGCTTGGTATTGAACCCGGTTCCGGCGTGCCCGACGTAGTGAAGTTTGGAGCCTTCGTACACGCCGAGCAGCAGCGAACCGAAGCCTGTACGGCTGCCGCGCGGTTCGGTAAAACCGCCGATGACGAACTCCTGCATCAATTGCGCCTTAATTTTCACCCAGTCGCGCGTGCGGCGTTCGACGTAGGGCGAGTCGCGCCGCTTCCCGATGATGCCTTCCAAATGCCGCTGCTGCGCTTGTTCGAAAAGAGCAGAGCCCTTTCCGACGACGTGCTTGGAATACATGACGGTTTCCGGATCCGCAATGACCTGTTGCAGAAGCGTCTTTCGTTCTTCAAGCGGGAGTTTTCGCAAGTCTTTGCCGTCCGCGTACAGCAGGTCGAACGCGGCATAGAGCAACGGACCGGCCGACCCGCTCGCGCGCGCCGCGCCGCGTTTGCTGGTGAGCGATTCCTGCAGACGTTGAAAGGACGAGCGCCCCTGCGAATCGAGGCTCACGATCTCGCCGTCGACGACGATAGGCAGCGACGACCACGCGCTTTGCAGCCGCTGCAGCTCCGGGAACTTGCCCAGAAAATCGAGCCCGTTGCGCGAGACCAGGCTCACCCTTCCGCTTTCGTCGACCGTGCAGATCGCGCGATATCCGTCCCACTTGATCTCGAAGAGCCACTCGTCGTCGTCGAACGGTTCGTCGACGAGCGTCGCCAGCATAGGGGTTTTAATGACCGGAAGACGATCCCGCCTAGCGCGGGACGCGCCTTTTTTTTCGGCCCCCCTAGCCGCCGCGGATTTCTTATTCGAAATCCAATGCGGCGCGCGCGGATCGTCGGCGTACGACTCCACGGTCCGGCCCGTCTTGACCGATTTATTATCTCTCTCGATGTCGTACTTGGTATTAACGTACTCGTCGTGATCCTTGACCAGCAGCCACGGATCGCCGCTCTCGCTCGTGCGGCCTTTAATGCGCACGAGCGTGAACTCGCCGTGCATCTTCTTGCCGAACATCACGAACTTGATCTTGCCCTTGCCGATCTCCGCGGCCGGATCCGTTCCTTCGGCCAGCCGGTACGTGCCCTCGTCCCAGACGATGACCTCGCCCGCGCCGTAATTGCCCTTGGGAATGATCCCCTCGAAGGTGCGGTAATCCATCGGATGATCCTCGACGTGCATCGCCAGCCGCTTATCGGCCGGGTCGAACGAGGGTCCTTTCGGAATCGCCCACGACTTGAGTACGCCGTCGGCTTCCAATCGAAAATCGTAGTGCAGGCGCGTTGCGCGGTGTTTTTGGATGACGAAGCGCAAGCGCGGAGCCGCCGCGGCCTTCTTGCCGCGCGGCTCCGGAGTGTCTTTGAAATCTCGTTTTTCGTGATAACGTTGGAGCGAGCCCCGCTCTTTGACAGGCCGGCCCGCTCCAGGTCGTCGTGCTGCCGGCATTATGCCGTCATCTTACCACCTTCGCCGTCAGACCCGCGCTCCGCGGCCCGTCAGCAGGTTGATGATCAGCAGCACTACTGCGACGACGATCACCAGATGGATAATCGCGCCCAGGTGCCACACCATGAAACCCAGCAGCCAGAAGATGAAGAGAATGACGATAATTGCCCAAAGCAGGCCGGCCATGCGTTACTTTCCTCCCCCGCCCGTTTGCGCGGACGTGCTCGAATTTGTGGTGCTACCCGATGTCGTGGTCGTACCGCTCGACGTCGAGGTGGTCGACCAAGGATGCCAGACGAAGACTGCAATCAAGATCGCCACGAGGACGACCACTACGATGCCGATCGCCGCGGCGCCGTTGCCGCCGCCGTCGTTGACTACAACCGGACCGTCAGCCATAAGAGTGTTTGCTCCTTTCCAGTTCTCCGGCGCTCCGGTGCTGCCACCTGCGCGCCCCATGCACGCGGGCTTATACCCAGAAGCGGCCTGCCGGAACGCTTGCCCGGCGGGCGGGCGCGCGTGATCCTGGCAGCCGCCGGACTGCTCGTGTCGGCCGGGACTGCCGCCTCGGCCGCTTGGCGGGCCGTTCGGGGTACGGGCAACGTGTACGCCAACGAGGTCTACGGCATGACGGCGGCCACCCACGCGAGGTATGCTGCGGCGGGAACGATGGCTGCGTGCCTCTGTGCCGCCGCGTGGTTTCGTCCCGAGGTACCGGAAACGGCTGCATTCGCGGGCGCGGTTCTCGTTTCGGTGTTCTACTTCACGTCGTTCCTTCGGGGGTTTTCCGATGAATGAGTTTCACTTCTCACCGCGGAGCAATCGCGCGCACGAGATTGCGTGGCGGCCGTGGAGCGCCCAGGCGTTTGAAACCGCGCAGCGTGAAGATAAGCCGATTCTGCTGTCGATCTCGGCCGTGTGGTGCCATTGGTGCCACGTGATGGACGAAACCAGCTACTCCGACCCCGCAATTATCGCCGCGATCAACGAACGCTACGTTCCGGTTCGCGTCGACAACGACCGGCGTCCCGACGTGAACGCGCGATACAACCAGGGCGGATGGCCGACGACGGCGTTCCTGACGCCGCAGGGCGCGCTGCTTGCGGGTGCTACATATCTGCCGCCCGCACAGATGTCGCAGGCGCTCGCGCAGATCGCCGAGTTCTATCGCGAGAATCGCGACGCGATCGCGTCGCGTTCGGCCGAACTGCGCGCGGACATCTCGAACCCCCGCACGCCCGCAAGCGGCGACGTCGACCCCGCCGTCATCGAGTGGACTGCAGGCCGGCTCGAGGCAGCGTACGACGAGGAGTACGGCGGCTTCGGCAGCGAGCCGAAGTTTCCGATGACCGACGCGCTGGAGTTTTTGCTGCAAGAACACCGCGCCACGGGCAATCAGCGCGCGTACGAGATGGTAGCCCGTTCGATGCTGGGGATGGCCACCGGCGGCATGTACGATCACGCAGAGGGCGGGTTTTTCCGGTACTCGACGACGCGCGACTGGAGCATTCCGCATTTCGAAAAGATGACCGAAGACCACGCCGCGCTGCTGCGCATTCTGGCGGCGCTCGTGCGCACCACCCGAAACGAGCGCTTTCACAGTACGCTGGTGTCCGCGCTCGGGTACGTGCGAACGGTGCTCCTGGATCCGCAGACGCATCTCTTCGCAGGCAGTCAGGATGCCGACGAGCACTACTACTCACTCTCGCTCGAGGAACGCCGGAAGGCGCAGGCTCCCTACGTCGATCTGACATCCTACTCCAATTGGACGGCAGCGATGGCATCGGCGTTTATCGCTGCCGGCGATGCGCTTGGCGACGATCGCGCGGTCTCGCAGGGCACGGACTGCCTCGACGCGCTGCACGAACGGATGTCGGACGACAGCGGGCTGATCAAACATTTCTTGGAACCCGGCGGCGCGCCGAGCGTGCGCGGTTTGCTCACCGATCAGCAGGCCTATCTTCGCGCGCTGCTCGACGCGCACGAATACACCGGCGAGCCGCGCTTTTTGCAGCGTGCCCGCGCGCTCGCCGAAGCGATCGCGGCGCACTTTTCCGC
>DASRDE010000218.1:0-14168 GCA_035652755.1 Vulcanimicrobiaceae bacterium
AGCTCCGCTCAGGATGACACAATTGGGGTCCTTCGACTGCGCGCAGCGCGCACGCAGTGCGCGCCGTAGCTCCGCTCAGGATGACACAGATCTTCCTCACGCCGGTCCTTCGACTGCGCGCGCAAAGCGCGCTCCGCTCAGGATGACACAGATCTCCTCACGCCGCGCATCTTCCTCATGCCGGTCCTTCGACTGCGTATGCCGCGCACCAGGTGCGCGGCGTAGCTCCGCTCAGGATGACACAATTGGGGTCCTTCGACTGCGCGCAGCGCGCACGCAGTGCGCGCCGTAGCTCCGCTCAGGATGACACAATTGGGGTCCTTCGACTGCGCGCAGCGCGCACGCCGTGCGCGGTGCGCTCCGCTCAGGATGACACAGATAATAAGAAACGGGAGCGGATTGCTCCGCTCCCGTTCGAATCGCCGACGTTGCGTCCCTTACGGTGACGTTTGCGTCGCCAATGCCGAGATGGTGATGTCCGCTTGTCCCGCAGGGCCGAGCAGTGCCGGCGTCTGCGAGTTGCTGTTGGGATAGGATGCTTCGAAGAGCGGATAGTCCATCGCGAAGTATTGAACCGTGAACGTGTCGCCGGCCGTCGTTGCACCCTTGGTCGCAGCGTTGTTCTGCGCCGCGGTGCAGATCGTCGGGCTGGGCGTGAGCGAGCTCGGTCCGTTCTGAGTGGTGTTCGGTCCGTCGGTATCCGGCAGCGTGTACGTGTTGGTTCCCGGCTTATTCACCAGGACCGTGTAGTACACGGGGAACGCTTCCGTGCCGAGTGCGCCTTGGCAGCTCGGGCCGCCGGGGCCGAGATCGACGATCTGGACGTAACCTTCCGTCGCGCCCGCTGGGAGCGTGACCGTCACGCTGCCGCCGCCCGCGCCGTCAAGCACGACCGCCGGAGCAGTAACTGCCGGAAGCGTTGCCGCCGTCTTCAGGAACGCTTGCGCGCTCGTGGTGAAGAACGATGACTGTCCGTTTTGGCCTTGACCTGTCGGAATCGAAACGTTCAACGTGTACCCGCTTCCGGTTCCCGGAGGGGCGGTGAGCATGATCACGTTGATGCCTTGATCCCAGCCGAGTACGCCGGAGCCGAGGTTGTGCAGACCATCGCGCCATCCCATGTTGCTTACGCTGTCATGGAATGCCGGGGGACCGCCGAACGCCGTGAATCCGGCCGCGCCCGCCAGCGCGGAGCTGGCGAAGATCGGCTGAGCGTACGGGACGTACGAATACGCGACCGTATTGGTCGTCGAGTTCGCGGGCTGGAAGCCCATACCGAAGACGCCGCCGCTCTGTCCGAACGTCGTCGTATTCGGCGTTACTCCCGCCGGGCATTGCGCGAAACCGGCCGGTGCGGGACCAGCCGTATCGCACGCCGGCGTTCCGAGATGCACGAGCTGCGAAGTTCCGGTGATGGAGTGATTCGCAAGATCCTGAATGCTCGGACCGCCCGCATTGATCGTCGAGTACGGATCCAGGCCGGAGCCCGCCGGCGCTGCCGGCGGCAAGGACCACGGACCGCTCATCGCGGGGGTATCGAGTAGAACTGCGCTGAGACCGTTCGGTTGACGCAGGGTCGAGACGACGTTGAGCGCCGTCGTCGTACCCGCGACATTAGCCGTTCCAACCGCCAGCTGCAGTTTCGCATAGCCCGGCTGACCCGGGTTCTGCTGCACCACTGTCGGCGGTGCGGATTGTCCCTGGCTGCAGGCGGTGAGCAGAGAGCTCACCGCCGCCAGCGCAAGGAGCGATTTGAGTTTGTTCAAGTGCTCCTCCTAGTTCCTAAAGCCGCCGCTGCAGGTAGAACTGAATGGTCGTTCCTGCGTTGTACGGCACTTGGAAGGGACCGTTCGCAAACGTGCCCAGGTAGTTGTCCCGTACGCCGTTGACCCAGAACGGGTTACCGGGATACGCCGTTGCCAGCGTTCCGGTCTGCGGTCCGGAGATACCGGTCGCGACGGGCTGGTACTGCTGGTTGGGATACCAGAGTCCGTAGTGGTTGTTGAAGACGTTGGCGATATACGCGCCCATCGTCCACGGCGAACCGTTCGGCGAGTACTCGAGATCGAGATCGAGCGATCCGTGTGCCTTGGTCAGCGTGTTGCCGGGGAGCGCGGGCTCGTTGAATCCGCGCGATGCCGCGATATTCGGATTCAAGTAGTTGCCCGGGTTCGCCGGATCGACGAAGAACGAGGCGTTGTACGGGTTGCCCGGACCGTTCGGACCGCCGAGCGGGGTTGCCGCTCCGAAGTTCGTTTCCGGAATCCAGGTGAATGCGCCGTTGACTGCGCCGTAGGTTTGCGATCCCACGCCGGTCGGGAAGCCGCCGTCGAATGCGAAGATCGGATTGATCCTCCAGCCGCTGGCGGTCTTGTACGTCAATCCAAGGCGACCTTGGAACGGCGGCAAGAAGGCGCTGCGATACAGCTGACCGGCATTGAACTCGTACTGGAACAGGATCGGCAGCTGGTCGTTGGCATAGTTGCCGAGACCAACCGGCGGCGAAGACGTGAACTCCGAGAGGTAGTTCATCGTCAGGAAGCCGCTGAAGCCCGTCGGACGATCCGGCGAGGTCAGCATGAACTCCAGACCCGACGTCTTTTCGACGCCGTTGTTCGTGGTTGCGAAGACGGATGCCGACGATTGGCCCGTTACCGGGTTCGGCGGACCGTTTGCAATCAGCGTGTTCTCTTCAACTTGGTAGCCGCGGCGATAGAAGCCCGTGAGCTTCATGCCGAAGCCGTTGACGATTCCGCGCGTGAACTGGTGCGACCACTGGAGATCCCAGTTGTTGTACGTCGGCGGTCCCTTGCCGCCAAGGTCGGGCGCGTCGAAGAACTGATCGCCCAGCCAGTACAGGGAGTCGGCATAGTTGGGGCACTTGTAGAAGTTGCCCGGGCCGCCGTTGTAGCCTTCGGCCACGCCCGGCTGCGAAGTATTCCAGCCGCTGCCGCAGCCCGGCTGCGCAGTGCTGTCCTTCGCGGGCATGTTCAGCATCCACGACGGGAAGTTCGACAGATCGAACGGCGTGCCGGCCGTCTGTGCGAAGAAGAAGTTGACCGAGCGGCCATACGAGAAGCGCAGCGCGTCGTCGGCACCGAGTTGGTACGACGCTGCAAAGCGCGGCTGCAGGATGCGCGGACGCAGGAAGTCGTTGCCGAGTTTATCCGACGGCGTTACGTCGGACGGATTCGACAGCGCTTGCGGCGTGAAGTTGAACGGGTTCATGCCCCAGTCGAGATTGTCGGCGTCGAGACGCAGACCGTAGTCGAGATGGAGGCGCGAGCTGACCGTCCACTGATCGCGCAGACCGATGCCGGACTCGTGGAAGATCGCGTGGTGATAGTCGAGTCCTTGGGTCGGAATACGCGGCAGCGACGACGGGCCGGTCCACAGGCCGTGCGTCGTCATGTACGTGTAGATGTAACACGAGCCGGGCGCTCCCGTGATCGTGTTTGCCGGACACGGATTACCCGGGCCGACCGGCGCGTTGGTGTTCGCCGGGAGATACCAGTCCGAGATGTCCGGGAGGAACGCGATACCGCCGCCTGCGAGCGAGCCCGCGTTGATCGGGCCGCCGGCGAACGTCAGCGTATCGGAGGAGAACCACGTCGCCTGCTCGTTCCAGCGCGGAAGATCGTCTTCATAGCGCAGGGCGAGCGTCGTCGTGTGGTTGGAACCGAACTGATGCGTCAGGTCCATTTCACCGAAGACGCGCTGGCCGCCCAGCTGGACGTACGTCGGCTGGAAGCTACCGTTCGTGAAGCCCTGGCCGATCGTCTGATTGTAGAAGTTCGCCCAATTCAAGTTCAGGAACGTCGTGGGATTGATGTTCCACGTGTAGCCGACTTTGTTGAAGTTGAGCGGCGTTGCGTTGATCTCTTCGTTTGTCGTCGGCAGCACGTTGCTTGCCGGAACGCCGGGAAGGAGCCATACCGTCGCCGCGTACTCTTGCTGCGGTGACGTGTAAGGCGGCGTGCCCGGGAAGCCGAAGTACCACGGGGTTTGCGCGATCGGGTTGTACGGATAGTACGAGGCCTGTTGCAAGCCGCCGTAGTTGCCGTATTGACGTTCGTCCGAAGTGCGCAGCAGCCACTGCAGCGACATGTTGTTGTTGTGGCCGAAGCGGAAGACGAAGTTGTTCTGGATGTCGTCGTGATCGACGCGGCTGAAGCCGTAGTACTGGCCGATCGTCGCGGCATCCACGCCGTACGGTGCGTACTGCGGAGTGGTCCGCGACCCGTCATACGAGAAGTAATCCGAGAACCGGTTGTTGGGCGTGGCCCACGCGTAGCTGAAGTCGAACTTGTGACCGAAGTACGGTTCGCCGACTTGCGCGCTGATCAGGCCCGAGGCCGGATACGTTCCGCGCGGGGGAACGATGTTGATCACGCCGGCGCCGATGTTGCCCTGCGTGGCATCGCCCGAGCCCGAAACGACCTGGAGCGAACCGCCCGAACCGCCTGCGAGGTTGTTCAGGTAGCCGCCGCCGCCGAAGGCGCCGCCGGCACCGTTGCCGTCGAAGAACGGAATCGTGAAGTTCACGCCGTCGTACTGGTAGCCGAGTTCGACGTTGAGCGAACCGCGAACCGTGATGTTGCCCTGCGAATCCAATACTGCGCCCGGGGCAGCGAGGATCAGGTTCTGCTCGTTACTCGAAACGGGGTTACCGAGTGCTTGTGTGATTCGCTGACCGCTGATCGTGGTGACGTCTTGGGTCTGCGTCGGCTGGAATGCGCCGTTGCGGGCCCTAGCGTTGACGTGCACGATGGTCTTGAGCGAAGAGTTCATTCGAATCGTGCCGACGCTGTCGGTTTCGTCGCCGAAGACCGCCACGCCGGGCTGGGAGATTGAGTCGTAGCCTGCCTTCGTGAACGACACGGTATACGTGTCTGCAGGAAGGCCGAGCAACGTGAAGTGCCCGCCCGCATCCGTGGTCCCATTAAAGGAACCGGACGGCGATTGCGCCGTCACATGAACGTCTGCGAGGGGCTTACCGGTGCTTGCGTCCTCTACCGTTCCCGTGAGGTTTCCTTGGACGCCGCCGGCGGCATAGGCCGGGGCAGCGACTGAAAACACCATGGAAAGAGCAACAGCAACGCAGAGCATCGCGCGCGCGAGCCTGGCCCACGCGTTCGCGAGTGAAAACCGCATAGCTTTCCTCCACATTAGTGTGAGAGACGGGTTCCGGCCCTTGCCTGCGGTTTGCTACGCCCTGTTCCTTGTTTCGAACATACCAAACTCGCGGGAGCGGACCGCACCCACGGGGACGATTTATGTGGAAGAAGCTAACTCCCTCCTTAAGCTGTTTTTTATCTACGCCGCCGGCGGCGCCCAGGGTTCAGCTGTTCGGAACCGGGAACGGCAGGGCCATGCGCGGGTTGACCGAGAGGCCCGTGGACCAGATCTGCAGGTTCATATCGACCTGGTGGAACTTGGCGAAGTACCGCGCCGACTGGGCCAGTTTGGGATCGCTCTGGTCGGCCAGCTGCGCGGCTTTATAGGCGGCCTCGGTGGCGCGCTGGAGCTCGTCCATGTTGCCGTTGCCCAGGGCGTCCTGCCCCATGACCACGGCGTCGACGTAGTACGCCGGCGCATATTGCGGATCGGCGGCCAGGGCCTTTTCGGCCTCGAGGCGCGCGGCCTGGTAGTTGGGAAGCGGCTCGGTGGCCAGAACGAGGGCCGCCTTCGTATATTCCGGCCCGCCCGCCCATTCGGGCGCGGAGGCCGCGGCCTTTTCGTACAGGGCGACGGCACCGGCGTAATCGTGCGCCTGCGCGGCCTTGACCGCCCGGCTATCGAAGGCGAGCGCGGCATCCTTGCCGGCGGCGCCCGGATCGCCTTTGGCCAAATCGGCCGAAACCCGATCGGCCGTCGCCTTATCGCCGGCGGATTGCGCCGCGCTCAGCAGCGCGTGTTCGATGTTCGAGACGACTTGCGGATCGGCCGACGACCCCGCGGCGCGGGCCATGGTTTCGGCCTGCTGGAGCGAGCCTTCGGCATCGGCGTATTCCTTATTTGCCTGCTCGGCGACGCCGAGCGCGAAGTAGGCGCGGTAGTCCCCGCCGAGCGAGACCGCCTTTTCGGCTTGGACGAACGACGTGCGCGGCGCCGTGTTGGCGATCGCGACCGCATCGAGCGCATACGCCTGCATGGCGACGTTCGCATACGCCGTCGGTATGGTGCCCGCGGCATCGAAGGCTCTTACCGCATTAGGAATATCGTGCAGGAATGAATCGGCTACGCCCAGCTGCGCCTGCACCAGCCGATTGCCCGGGCTTTGCGCGAGCACGGCGCTTGCCGCTTTTTGCGCGCCCGCGAAATCGTTGGCATGGAGCAGCTGGTCGATGGAAGAGGCGCTGCCGCTGACCGACTGATCGCCGAAGACGATTTTAAAATCGAGGATGGAGGCGACGGGCACGCCGTTGCGGATCCCCGGGGTGTATTTGGACCGCTTGGCGATATCGAGCGCCGCCGCGTTATCGCCGTTGTTATTGGAGAGCTCGACGCCCAGCACTTTGAACGAGCCGTCCGCATTGACGCGGACCTGAACGAGCACTTTGCCCGGACCGGCCGGTTCGACCACGCCGGGCGCCTGGCTGACGACCTTGGGCGGAATGTAGCTTGGCGGCGCTGCGAAGAGCATCACCGTTTACATGCGCGAGCCCGGATCGAAGTTCCCCGTCGCCGTGCCGTACCGCGGATTCGTCGAGAGACCGGTCGACCAGACTTGCAGATTCATGTTCACTTGGTGGTTCTTTGCAAAGTATGCCGCAGCTTCGGCGAGCTGCGTATCGCCGGCCTTTTGCGCCAGGGCCGCAGCGCGGTTGGCGCTGTCGGTGGAGCGCTGCAGCTCGTCCATATTGCCGCTGCCCTGCGCATCCCACGCCATCGCGAGCGCATCGACGTAGTACGCCGGCGCGTAATTGGCATTGAGCGCGATGGCCTTTTCGGCTTCGATGCGCGCGCCGCCGAAATTGGGAAGCGGTTCGGTCGCAAGGACGATCGCCGCCTTGGTGTATTCGGGAGCGCCCGCCCATTGCGGCGATGCCGCGGCAGCTTTTTCATACATGGCGACGGCGCCGCCGTAATCGTGCGCCGCGGCTTTTTGCGACGCCTGGCTATCGAGCGTGTACGCGATCGACTTGCCGCCGGCCGACGGATCGAGCTTGCCGATTTCGGCCGTGACGCGATCGACCGTGGCCTTGTCGCCGGCGGATTGCGCGGCGGCGAGCAGCGACTGTTCGATGTTGGCCATCGACGCTGCGTCGGCGGCCGGGTGCGCGCTCTTGGCTAAGGTTTCCGCTTTTTCGAGCGATGCGACGGCTGCCGCGTAATCCTTGTTGGCGTGCTGAGCTAGGCCAAGCGCGTAATACGCGCCGTAATCGCCGTTGAGCGAGACGGCCTTTTGCGCTTGCACGAGCGCCGTTTGCGGCTGCGTGGTCGCGATGGAAGCGGCGTTGAGCGAATACGCCTGCATCGCCACGCTTTCATACATCGACGGAATGGTGCCCGCTTTATCGAACGCGGCGACCGCGCCCGGGATATCGTGCAGGAAGGCATCGGCGACGCCGAGCTGCGCTTGCACTAAATGGTTGTCGGGACTTTGCGCGAGCGCCGCGGTCGCGGCGGATTTGGCGCCGTTGAAATCGTTCTTGTGGAGCATCGACGCGATTTGCGCAGCCGCGCCGCTGACCGCTTCTTCACCGAATTTGACGTTGAAATCGAAGAGCGACTTTACGGCTTGGCCGTTGCGCAGCGCCGGCGCGTACTTGGAGTGCGCCGCGATATCGAGCGCGGCCGCGTTGTCGCCCGGATTGCTGGAGCGGATGACGCGCAGCACTTTGAACGAGCCGTCGGCGTTGACTTGAACTTGAACGAGCACGGTGCCGGCGCCCTTGGGCTCGACCACGCTCGCGGCGCGGCTAACCAGCCTGGGCGGTGTGTAGGTGGGAGGGGTCGCGAACATCATGTCTCCTCAACGCATGCGCAAACGAATTCATCGCGGAGAGCGAGCGTTCCGCAAGCAGGCGCCGGCGCACCTTTTTGTCCGCCGCTTGCTTAGCAGAGCTCCCCGCCTGCGGATCTAGCGGGGGGAAGGGCGCCCACGTGACGTTGGCGGGCTGAAAATCGGGCGTCTGCGCGTTCTGCAAATGGGCGACGATCGCGCCGAACGCGCTTTCGCGCGGAAAGGACACGGGCTCGAGGCCGAGCACCGCGCGCGCCGCATGGATGCCCGTCATGACGCCGCAGGCCGCCGCTTCGACATAGCCTTCGGCGCCGGTGATCTGCCCGGCGAAATAGATGCTGCCGCCGCCGCGCAGGCGCAGCTGCCCATCGAGCAGGCGCGGCGAGTCGATGAACGTGTTGCGGTGCATGACGCCCAGGCGCAGCCATTCGGCATTCTGCAAACCGGGAAGTTTGGCAAACGCGATCTTCTGCGACGGCCAGGCTAGGCGCGTCTGAAAGCCGACCAAGTTGAACGCGGTGCCCTGCGCATTTTCTTTGCGCAGCTGCACGACGGCGTACGGCGTGATGCCGGTGACGGGGTGGCGCAGCCCGACCGGTTTGAGCGGACCGAACCGCAGCACGTCGTCGCCGCGATCGGCCATCTCTTCGATGGGCAGACAGCCTTCGAAGTACTTGGCTTTTTCGAACTCTTTGGTCTGGTGGCGCGGGAGCGTGCGCAGATCGTGCAGCAGTTCGAGATACTGCTCTTTGGTGAGCGGAATGTTGAGGTAATCGTCGCCGTCGCCCTTTTCATACCGGGACTTGCGGTACATCGGCGTTTCGTCGATGGAATCGGCGGCGATGATGGGCGAAGCCGCGTCGTAGTAATGCAGGCGCGCGGGTGCGCCGGGCGCATGTTCGGCGGCGGCAGCGCGAATGAGGCGATCGATCTCGGCCAAGAATTCGTCGCTGGGCAGCGGACCGCACGCGACGATGACCGGACGATCTTCGGGAAGCGAGCGCAGCTCTTGCCGGTGGACCGTGATGAGCGGCTGCGATTCGATGCGCGACTGCACGCCCTGCGAGAACTGTTGCCGATCGACGGCGAGCGCGCCGCCGGCCGGTACCGCGGCTTGACGCGCGGCGGCCATTACGACCGAATCGAGCAGTTCGAGCTCGGCTTTGAGCAGGCCGACGGCATTTTCGAGCGCGGCGCCGCGAAATGAGTTGCTGCAGACCAGCTCGGCGAGATCGCCCGTGTGGTGCGCCGGGCCGCTGCGCTGCGGACGCATCTCGTACAGATCGACGCGCGCGCCGCAGAGCGCAGCCTGCCAGGCCGCTTCGCACCCGGCAAGGCCGCCGCCGATTATGGTGATGCTTTGGGGCACAGCGCTGCCCGCGTTCAGGACGACACGGCGACTTCGGGCTCGGAGTCGGACGGCGCGATGGAGCTGACGTCGTGCGATTTATCGGCGCTGCATTCCAGGGCGGTGACGCCGCGGCGCGTTTTGGCCACGACGTACGCGCCGCAGACCGGGCACGGCTGCGGCACGACGCGATCCCACGAGACGAAATCGCACTTGGGGTAGTTGGCGCAGCCGTAGAAGATGCGGCCCTTGCGCGACTTGCGCTCGACGATCATGCCGCCGTCTTTGGGGCATTTGGCGCCCGTATCTTTGAGAATGGGGCGCGTCGTCTTACATTCGGGATAGCCGGTGCACGAGATGAAGCGCCCGAAGCGCCCCGTTTTAATGACCATCGGCCGCCCGCAGTTGGGGCAGATCTCGTCGGTGGGCTCGTCCTTGATTTCCAGACGCGGGAGCTTCTTTTCGGCTTCGTCGAGCTCGCGCACGAACGGGCCGTAGAACTTGGCGAGCAGCTTTACCCAATCTTCGCCGCCCTCGGCGACCTTGTCGAGATCGCCTTCCATTTGCGCGGTGAACTTGAGATCGACGATATCGGGGAAGTGCTCGGCGAGCAAGTCGTTGACCGCGATGCCGATCTCGGTGGGGGCGAAGCGGCGCTCGGCCTGGATGACGTAGCCGCGCGCCTGAATCGTTTCGACGATGGTGCTGTAGGTGGAGGGCCGGCCGATGCCGTTTTCTTCGAGCGCGCGCACCAGCGAGGCTTCGGTATAGCGCGGCGGCGGCTCGGTGAAGTGCTGCTTGGGTTCGAGCTTGCGGAGATCGAGATCCTGATCGGCCTCTAATTTCGGCAGCCGGCGTGCGGACGGAGCGGCGCCTTCGGCGGTGCGCTGGTCGCGCGCGGCATCGTCGGCGGGAGCGGCGGATTCGTCGTCGCGGCCTTCTTCATAAATTTTGGTGAAGCCGGCGAATTTGAGCACGCTGCCCGTGGCGCGGAACGTGTAGCGCTTGGCCTGGACGTCGACGGTGGTTTGATCGTAGACGGCCGCGGACATCTGCGAGGCCACGAAGCGGTTCCAAATAAGGGTGTATAGACGAAGCTCGTCGCGCTTGAGGATGTGCGACATGGCCTCGGGCGTGCGGTGGACCGAGGTGGGGCGAATCGCTTCGTGCGCGTCCTGCGCGCCCTGGCGCACGCGGTGCGCGCGGCCGCCGTGGAACGCTTCGCCGTAGGTCTGCACGATGTAGTCGCGGGCGTTTTCGCGCGATTGTTCGGAGATGCGGGTGGAATCGGTGCGCATGTAGGTGATGAGACCGACGGTCCCTTCGGCGCCGAGATCCACGCCTTCGTACAGGGCTTGCGCGATCTGCATGGTGCGCCGGACGCGCAGCTTGAGCTTGCGCGACGCTTCCTGCTGGAGCGTGGACGTGGTAAACGGCGGGGCCGCGTTGCGCCGGACTTCGCGCTGCTTGATGGATGCCACGCGGTACTGGGCACCCTGCAGTTCGGCCAGGACCGCATCGGCCTGCGCCTGATTTTCGGGCTGGAACTTTTCGCCGTCGCGCAAGAGCAGATCGGCCGGAAAGACCAGCGACGGATCCGACGGCGAGGCCAGCAGCGCGGTGAGCGTCCAGTATTCGCGGGGAACGAAGGCGCGAATCTCGCGCTCGCGATCGACGATGAGCCGCACCGCCACCGACTGCACGCGCCCGGCGGAGAGGCCGCCGCGAACCTTGGCCCACAGCAGCGGTGAAATTTTATAGCCGACCAAGCGATCCAGAATGCGGCGCGCCTGCTGCGCGTTGACCCTGTCCAGATCGATCGGGTGGGGGTGTTTGAGTGCCGCGAGCGCCGCTTCTTTGGTGATTTCGTGCAGCTCGATGCGCTTGGGGTCTTCGAGTTTGAGCAACTCGGCCAGATGCCAGGCAATGGCCTCGCCTTCGCGATCGGGGTCGGTCGCCAAGTAGACGTCGCTTGCGCCCTTGACCGCGGACTTGAGATCTTTGATGACCTCGCCCTTGCCTTTAATCGTGAGATACTTGGGTGCAAAGCCGTGCTCGACGTCGACGCCCAGCGTGCTCTTGGGCAGATCGCGCACGTGGCCTACCGACGCTTTGACGACGTACCGCGCCGGCAGAAACTTCTTTATCGTGCGCGCCTTGGTGGGCGATTCGACGATAATGACGGGCTTTTTCACGGGCCCTAGTATACCGCCGGGGTCAAGCCGGGGGCAAATCGACACGCGCGCGATACAGGATCGCGCCGGGGTGCGTCAACACCCGAATCGGTAAAGATTTGCAATTCTTGCGAAAATTACTTATGATGCGCACAAAGCGCTAAACGCGCTATCCTACCATCTAACATTCGTCCCCGGGGACGAAGGGAGGAAGAATGGATTCCGACATGATGCAAAACGGCGGCACGATGGGCGAAGAAACATCGGGACGCCGCGGACGCCGCAAGGGTGGACGTAAGAAATCCACCGGCGCCCGTAAAGCCGCGGGCGGACGCAAGAAAGCCACGGGCGGACGCAAGAAAGCCGCGGGCGGACGTAAAGGCGGACGCAAGAAATCGACGGGCGCACGCAAGGGCGGACGTAAGAAATCGACGGGCGGACGGAAGAAAGCCGCCGGCGGACGCAAGAAAGGCGGACGCAAGAAATCGACCGGCGGACGCAAAAAAGGCGGACGCAAGAAATCGACCGGCGCACGCAAGGGCGGACGCAAGAAATCGACGGGCGGACGGAAGAAAGCCGCCGGCGGACGCAAAAAAGCGGGCGGCCGTAAAGGCGGACGCAGAAAAGGCGGACGCAAGAAAAAGGGCGCGTAGCGCGACCCGCGGGTAAATAAGGAAAGAGCGGCGATAACGCCGCTCTTTTCTTCTTCTGCCCCGGCTACTGCGAGGCGATGCGCTGGTTGGCGTTGGTGAGCAGGTAGATCTTGTCGGCGTGGCGCGCGCCAAGGGCCTTCTGATCGTAGATGACCCCGACGTAGCGGCCCGCTTTAACCGCCTTCATTTGGTACGTGGTCTTGCCATCGGCCGAGAAGATTTGGTCGAACTTGGGCAGGAGCAAAAAGCTCAGGGCCTGATGGCTCTTGGGATTGTAGACTTTGATGTTGTTGACCGAGACGTGCTGTACGATGCCATAGAACGTGGACGCCGCCAGCACCGACTGCGGGATGCAGAGGGCAAGAGCGGCAGCGGCAGCCGCCGCCATTTTTGCAATGTTCATGCAAGCAAGATACCCATAGGCGGCCGGTTTCACCCCCCGGCGAATGAGACGCCGCTACGTGGCCGCGGCGAATTTTTGCGCGTACATCGCCCTATCGGCGCGAGCGAGCAGCGCTTCGGGCGAGGTGCCGTGCTCGGGGTAGATGGCCACGCCCGCGCTGGCGCCGACGACGTAGTTGTCGCTTTCGAAGCGGTACGGTTTGCTTACTGCTTTACGCAGCCGGGCGGCGATGGCGACCGCGTGTTCGGCACCGGCCGGCTGCGCGATGACGCAGACGAATTCGTCGCCGCCGATGCGGCTGACCAAATCGCCTTCACGCAGCTCGTGCTCTAAGCGCGCGGCAACGCTTTTTAAAATTGCGTCGCCCGCCGCGTGGCCGTAGACGTCGTTGATCTTCTTGAAGCCGTCGAGATCGATGAAGACCACGCCGAACGGAACGCCGCCGGCGATGTAGCGCCGCATCGCGGCGATCGCCGCGCCCCGGTTGGAGACGCCGGTGAGCGCATCGCGCGTGAGGCTGACTTGGTAGTGCGCGCCGCGGCGCCACAGCAGCGCGATGAGCGCGGCGCACACCAGCAGCAGGCCGCACAACGCCAAGCCCCCGAGAAAGCCGGCATCGACGAGTGCGCGCGTGTGGGAGCGCTGCCGATCGAGCGCGGCCGCGGTTCGGCTTTCGAGCACTGCATCTTGCGCGCGCGTGCGATCCATGAGCGCTTTGCCGAGCTTAAAGCGCTGCTCGCCGTTTGCGGCGCGGCCGGAGGCCACGAGCGCGATTTGCGCGCGCAAAAAACCGCGAAGGCGCGCGGAGGTGCGCTCCACGGCGCTATTGGCCGCGCGCAGTGCGGGATCGGCGGCGACGACGGCGCGGATGGGCCGCTCGTCGGCGGCGTACTGCGGAAACGAGCGGTAGTAGATATCGAGGAAGCTCGGATCGGAGGTGGCGGCGTACGCGCGCACGCCCGTCTCTTCATTTACGAGCTGCAGAACGCGATCGCGTTCGGCGACCGTCGCATCGGCAAAAATGGCCTGCTGCAGCAGACTTTCCCGCACCAAACGGAATTGGTAGACGCCGACGAGCAGGCAGACGAAAATAAAGAGCGCAAACGCGGCCAGCCCGGCTGCGAGAACGCGCCGCGTGTAATGCGAGACCGTCAACGCCCGCATTGGTTACGGCGGCTGCGGGCCGCCGGCGACGCTATCGGTATCCAGGCCGTGCGGGACCAAGTAGTACAGCGCGACGCCGAGATACGCGGCAAACGCCAGGAGCGGCAACCAAAGCGCGAGCAGCATGGAGACAGCGTACCCAACCCACCCCGTGCGATACGCGCGCACCGTTTGCGCGATCGCCTGCGAGCCGATTTCGGGCTGGAACAGGCGCGCCGCGACCAGGTGATTGAGCATGAGATTGTACGCAGTCGCGCAGTACGTGAGCACCAAGCCGTAAAGGAACGTGGAGGCGCGATACGACGGATAGCTGCCCAGCGCGTTGGTTGCGAACGGAATGAACGTGGTGCCGCCCAGGAGCAGCAGATTCCAAAACACGGTGACCCTGTCGATTCGGGCGACCATGCGGAACAGCGCTTGGTGATTGTGCCACATGATGCCGATAACGGCGACGCTG
>DASRDE010000219.1:0-7666 GCA_035652755.1 Vulcanimicrobiaceae bacterium
CCGCGAGCGTCTTTTCGGCAAGGATCGCCGCCAAAGATCGGTTATCCGCCAAAGGCACATTACGCATGGGCGAGTTCGGCGGCGATGGTTTCGACGGTGTAGGCTTCGATGACGTCGCCGACTTTAAGGTCTTGATAGCGCGCGACTTGGAGGCCGCACTCGTAGCCTTCAGCGACTTCGCGGACGTCGTCTTTGAAGCGGCGGAGCGATTCGAGCTCGCCTTCGAAGATGACGGCTTGATCGCGAAGGACGCGGACTTTGCTGCCGCGCGCGATCTTGCCGTCTTTGACGTAGCATCCGGCGATCGAGCCGACTTTGCTGACCTTGAAGATCTCGCGCACTTCGGCGTGGCCGAGCGTGACCTCGCGCTGGACCGGCGCGAGCATGCCGCGCATGGCCTTCTTGAGATCGTCTTCGACTTCGTAGATGACCTGGTAGAAGCGAAGGTCGACGCCTTCGTTGTCCGCCAAACGTTTGACCGTTTCGTCGGGCCGGATGTTGAAGCCGATGAGCACCGCGTTCGATGCGCTGGCAAGGTTCACGTCGTTCGGCGTAATGGCCCCGACGCCGCCGTGAATCACGCGGATGTCGACTTCTTCGGTCGAGAGCGACTCCATGCGCGCGCGCAGCGCTTCGACCGAGCCTTGACCGTCGGCTTTCACGATGATGTTGAGCGTCTTCTTGCCTTCGGCGGGCATCGACATGAACGTCTCGAGCGAAACGCGCTGAGCTCCGCTGGTGGCGATGCGGACGTCGCGCCGGCGCGTCTTGCGCTTTTCGGCGGTTTCGCGCGCGACGCGCTCGTCGCTGACGACCATCAGCGTGTCGCCGGCAGCGGGAACGTCTTGCAAGCCCATGATCTCGACCGGAATCGAGGGGCCCGCTTTTTTGACCTGTTTGCCCTTGTCGTCGACGAGCGCGCGCACTTTTCCGAATGTGCCGCCGACGACGACGATGTCGCCCACGCGCAGCGTACCGTTTTGAATCAGCACGGTCGCGACCGCGCCGCGGCCTTTATGCAGCGCGGATTCGATCACGACGCCCGTCGCGCGCCGGTTCTTATTCGCTTTAAGATCGCGAATGTCGGCTTCGAGCAGCACCGTTTCGAGCAGCGAGTCGATACCGTCGCCAGTGCGCGCCGAGACCGGGACCATTTCGATGTTGCCGCCCCAGTCGACGGATTGCAGCCCCTCTTCGGCCAGCTGCTGCTTGACCCGTTCGGGCTGTGCGTCGGGTTTGTCCATCTTGTTGACGGCAACGACGATCGGAACGCCGGCCGCCTTTACGTGCGCGATTGCCTCCTTGGTCTGCGGCATGACGCCGTCGTCGGCCGCGACGACCAGGATCGCAACGTCCGTGACCTTGGCGCCGCGCGCGCGCATCGCGGTGAACGCTTCGTGGCCCGGAGTATCGATGAAGGTGATCTTGCGATCGTTCTTTTCGACCGTGTACGCGCCGATGCGCTGCGTGATGCCTCCCGCTTCGCCGGCCGCGACGTTCGCGCTGCGGATCTTGTCCAGCAACGACGTCTTGCCGTGGTCGACGTGGCCGAGCACCGTTACTACGGGCGGACGCGCCGTCATCATTTCGGGCTTGTCCTCTTCCTGCTCGACGGTGACTTCTTCGCCGGCCTCCTTAACGACCGCGTTGAAGCCGAACTTCTTGGCGACGTTGATCGCGATGTCGCTCGAGATGTTCTGGTTGATCGTCGCCATCGTGCCCATCTTGATGAGCTCTTTGATGACGTCTTTGGCCGGAACGATCATCGAGGTCGCGAGTTCTTGCACCGTCAGCAGGTCGGGAATCTCGATCGTCTCGAGTTTGACCGGCGGCGGCACGATCGTTTCAACGCGTTTCTTGCGGTTGCGCTCTTTTTCGAGCAGCAACTCCTTCTCGCGATCTTTCTTGTTGATCTTGTCGTCGCGGTCGCGCGTGCGGTCGCCGGGACGTCCGCCGGAGCTCGGCGTTGGCGCGTCGGTTGCGGTCGGCGGCATGCCGGGCCTTGCGTTGAACGGCCGCTGTCCCGGAGCGGTGAGCGGACGGAACGGACCGTTGCCCTGAACGCGGCGCTGGGGCGCAGCCTGAATCAGGCGGCCCGGTTGCGGCACACGAGCCTGGCCTGCGGGCGGCTGCGCCGCTCCGCCCTGTCCGGGGCGCGGAGCGACGCCGGGGCGGCCCGGCAGCCCAGTTTGGGGGCCGGGTGAGGCTGAGGCGCTGGTCGTCGGCGGCGGTGCCTGCCGGCGAGGCGGCAGAACTGACGACTGACCGGACGGCACGGGCCGCAGACGCTGAACGGGAGCGGCAGATGCAGCCGGACGTTGTTGCCCGTCGGCCGGGGGCGCCGGAGTGCGGCGTACAGGAGTAGGAGCGGCTTGGGCCGGCGGAGCGGCAGTGCGCGCCGCACCGTTGGGCGCAGCGGCGGGCGCGGCCGGCGTTTCGGGCGCTTTTGCAGCGGGCTTGGCGGGCGCCGCCGGGCGACGCGTGGACGAACCGGTAACCGGTTTGAGCGTCGGAATCGGCTCGGGCGGCAGCTCGGGCTTTTCGGGCGGCGCGGCAGTTGCGGTGGCTGCGGCGGGTGCGGCCGTCTTGGTCGCGGCAGCGTTTTGCGACGCGGCTGCCGGCTTGCTCGCCGTTTGGGAGCCGGCCGATGCCTTGGCCCGCGGCGCGGCCAGCACGCTGCGGACGAGATCGGCGATGTGGTCCGGGACCACGCTCAGCTGGTTCTTAGCCTCGAAGACGCCGCCGAGGCGCTCGTTAAAAAGCGAGATCAGGTCCTTCGACGAGAGACCGACCTCTTTTGCAAGTTCAAAGATCCGAACTTTTCCGGTAGCCAAATTCTGCCTTTCACGCTGCAGGCTCCGCCGCTTCCTCAGAGCGCTCGGCTCCGAGGGCGCCTGCAACTACCCTCGGCCTACCGGATGCGCTCTCCCCGAACTTTCGATGCTCGCGCCCATACCCGCGCCAACGCCGCGCTTTTCGCGCGAAGCCCGCCGCGGCTACGCATTTGTCGATTTACACATGGTTTGGTTCGAACATCAAGTCAATTCAATCAGAATGCCAACTCAGTTGTAACCCGTATTCGCCGGCTGCAGATGCAAGCCCCGGATACTTCTTGTTTTTTTCCACCCGCTGAGCGCAGAGTGCCGAGCACAAGTAGACGCCGCGGCCGGGGCTGCGCTTGCCGCCCCGGTCGGCAGCCCATTCGCGCGGGCCCGTCCGGACGAACCGCTGCATCGAAGCCTGCTCCCGGCGCTGCCGGCAGCCGGCGCACTGCCGGATGGGGCCTTGGGCAGGGTTACTCGCCGAGGCGTTCGCGCTTGAACTCCTCGAGCCGCCGGATAAGCTCCTCGTCGATATCGACTGCCGGCGCTTCGGCCTCGACCTCTTCGGTCTCGGCGACTTCCGCCGCGGGCGCTTCGGCGACGACTTGCTGCGACTCGGCGCGCTCGGCCAGGTACCGCTCGCGTGCCTCCGCGGCCTCGCTTTCGCTGGCAATGTCCAAGCGCCACCCCGTCAGGCGCGCGGCGAGGCGCACGTTCTGCCCCTCGCGTCCAATCGCCAGCGAGAGCTGATAATCCGGAACCACGACCAAGGCAACGCCGTCGTCCTCGAAAAGTTCGACGTTCAGCACTTTGGCCGGCTGCAGCGCATTCATAATGAACGCGACCGTGTCGGCCTCCCAGCGAATCACGTCGATCTTCTCGCCGCGCAATTCATCCGAGACGTTCGCGATGCGGCTCGATTTGGGTCCCAAGCACGCGCCGATGGGATCGATCTCCGGACGATTGCTGCGCACCGCTACTTTCGAACGGCTTCCCGGTTCGCGGGCGATCGCCATAATTTCGACGATGCCGTCTTCGATCTCGGGAACTTCGAACTCGAGCAGGCGCTGCACGAGCCCTTCGGCCGCGCGCGAGAGAATGACGCTCGGGCCCTTGGGCGATTTCCGTACGTCGAGCACGTAGGCGCGAATAAAATCGTTGATGCGGAAGTTCTCGCGCGGGACTTGCTCGGAGAGCGGCAGCATCGCTTCGTCCTTGCCTTCGAGCAGCACGTACATATTTCGCTGTTCGAAACGCTGCACGGTGCCCTTGACCACGTCGTTCAACTTTGCCGCGTACTTGTTGTACACGGTGTCGCGCTCGGCTTCACGGATGCGCTGAACGATGACTTGCTTTGCCGTTTGCGCTGCGATGCGGCCGAAGTCTTTGGGCGTCACTTCCTCGTCGAAGTAATCCCCGACTTGGTATTGCGGCCCCGCTTCACGCGGCGTCACTTCCAGCTTGGGATCGGCAACTTCGTCGACGACGGTACGACGGTGGAAGACTTTGTATTCGCCCGTCTGACGGTCGACTGTCACGATGGCATTGGCCTCGCTGCCGAAGTGCCGCTTGTACGCGGTCAGCAGCGCGGCTTCGAGCGCTTCCACGAGCATCTCGAACGGAATGTTGCGTTCCTTCGAGATGAACTGAAGGACGTCGATGAGTCTCTCTTCGGTGGCTGTCTCAGGCATTTGTCAGGTTCCTATTTTATTTTTTGCGTTTAACAGGCGTATCCGCGCTTCGCGCTGCACGCCCCCCACGAGCAAAGCTCGCGGGGTCCCCCGGCCTTCGGCCCCCTCACCATCGTTGCCTCACGCCAAGGTTGGTTCATATGTGGTTTTTTCGTTCGCGTTTGTCGCGTTTGAGATCCGAGCGCACGTCGTATTCCAGATTGGCGCGTTCGATTGCCGCTAACGGCAGCGGCAGTTCGCCTTGCGGCGTCTGCAGAATCACGTTGGTCCCGCGAACTCCGCCCAGCACGCCGCGGTGCGTTTTTCCGCCGCGTACGAGCAGCGAGGTGACGACTTTGACGTCCCGGCCGGCAAAGCGTTCGTAGTCGCCGGGCTTGGTGAGCGGGCGGTTCAGGCCGGCCGATTCCACTTCCAGCGTGTACGGATCTTCAAAAGCGTCCAATCGTGCGTTGATCGCCGCAGCGACGCGCTCGCACGTGGCGAGATCGGTGCCGCCGTCGCGATCGATCGTGATGCTCAGAGACGTCGTATGCCGCCCGCGGCGCGCCGCATGCTGCACGATCTCCACGCCGGCAAAACGCGAGTCGTGCGCGATCGCTTCGATCGCGTTTTCGAACGCCTGCGGGAGCGTGAGATGCACCGGGGTCTCCTTACAACAACGAAGCGCGGGACCTGCCCACGCTCGTACGACTACCGACCCCCAGGATACCGCAAAAATGCGGCGGGCCGCAACCCCATGTGGGCGCGGCCCCTCGCCTTTTGATGTTTAACCTATCGAGCACGCACAATTCTTTGCCGGCAAACGTCCGGCTGCCGCTGAGCGCTCGTCTAGCGCTCCGATATTATGGCGCGCTCACTCGGGCTGCGTAGCCCGGTGGATCTTGCGGTTCCAACCGCCCTCCTTTGTCAAACGCTCAAACGTCTTGTTTAGAGACACTTCAAGTGTACGCCGATGCGCGGCCATTTTCAAGAACCCGCCGACGGCTCGGGCGAAGGCTGGCTAAACGGCTCGAGATGTCCGCCGCAGATGAATGACTCGTTGGGCTCGACGATCCACTTGCTGCTGCCCGCGATCGGCGCACGCACGACCCAGCCGGTACACCACTTGATGAAGCCGACGCGCTTGACGCCGGTGACGTACATCTTGACGTACGCTTCCTCGGGCGCCGTGCCGAGAAACGATTGCTTCCATCGTTGCGAGCCGACGTTCTCTTCGTAGACGTATTTCGTTGACGCCAGCACGTCGGCGGGAGGGGTCGGCTCGGGTTCCGGCGTTACGCGCAGGTCTACGCCGAAGCGGTAGTGCTGCGCGGGGGCCGGCGTCCAGGAGGGGTTCGCCGTCGGAATCAGGCTCTGCAGGCGCGCAAGCAGCGAAGGGTGCGTCTTCCCCGCGCGATTCGCGGCCGGAACTTGCGGGCGGGGCGTCGGCGGCGGCGCCTGGATCGGTTTGGGAACGGCCGGACCTTTCTGCGCGACGACCGCTCGCGGTCCAGGCGACCCCGGCGTCTTGGGCCCCGGGCTCGGGGCCGCCCCATGCTCCTTGGGCGCCGAAACCGGGGCGGGCGACGCCGCGCCGGGCGTCACGTTCGGAACCGGCTTTTGCGCAACGAGCGGTGCCGCGCTCGCGACGACCTTCGGGGGTTGCGGAGCCGGGGTTTGCGGACGCCGCTGCGGTTGCGTCGTTGCCTGCGGTGCGGCGGTCGGCGCCGCGCTCGGCTGCGCGGTGGGCTTGGGCTGCGGCCGCGCGGTCGGAGGGATTTTCACCGCGGCGGCCGTCACCGCAAGCGGAACCGACGTCGGTACCGCGGCAGCGATCGGTGCGGCAGTGGCAGCCAGCTGGGGCGCCTCAGTCGGCGCGGGGAGCGCCTCGACGGTGCTTTCGGGCGCGGGCGTCGGATTCGGCGGACCGGTCGGGGAGTTCTTCGAAAGCTCGTGCAGGACGCGCGGGTGCGGGGGTGCCGCTTGCGGGCGGGCTGCCGGGCGCGGGCGCGCAACGACAGGGGCATGCGGTAAGGGCGGCGGTTGTTGCGAAGCGGCGACTTGCGGACGCCGCGGCGCTTCGCGCGAGACCGTAACGATTGCGCCGTTGGCGAACGATTCGGACGGCGCTTCTTCCGATGACGACGTCGGAAGCGAGAAAAGCAGCAGTGCTGCGATTGCATGCAACAGCAGCGACGCGGCAAAGCTGACGATCGTGCGTTGGGAGCGCCGGCTGTCGTTGGCGTCGCGTGTCAAACGCAGGACCATTCGGGGCGTTTCGCGCAACGGCCTTGAGCGCATGGAGAAGTTTCTCAAACGCACGAAAATCGTCGCCACGCTTGGGCCTGCGTCGCGCGCTCCGGAGATCGTTCGATCGCTGATCGTAGAGGGCGCAAACGTATTCCGCCTCAATTTTTCGCACGGGTCCGTTCAAGAACACGGCGAGAATATCGAACGCATCCGCAGCGCCGCCGCCGATTTGAAGCGGCATATCGCGATTCTTCAGGATCTGCCCGGCCCCAAAGTACGCACCGGCCGCTTCTCGAACGGTACTGCCTCGGTTCGATTGGAACGCGGCAAGCCGTTCGTGCTCACGACCGCAGACGTCGCCGGCGACGCCGAGCACGTCTCCGTGTCGTACAAAGATCTGCCGTCCGACGTCGCGGTGGGCAATCGCATCTACCTGCAAGATGGCGCGATTTGCTTGCGCATATCCGAAAAGACCGCGACCGACATTCAGACCGTCGTGGAAGTCGGCGGCGACTTGCGGGAGCAGCAGGGCATCAATTATCCGGACGGCTCGCTCAACATTGCTGCCGTCTCGGACCGCGACATCGAATTCTTGGAATTCGGCTTGGCAAACGACGTAGACTACGTCGCAGTTTCGTTCGTGCGCAGCGCCGACGACGTCAAACGCGTCAAGAGCCTGATCGCCGATCGCGGAAAAGCGGCGCGCGTGCTCGCGAAGATCGAAAAGCACGAAGCGCTCGACGATATCGAGCAGATCATCGACGTCGCGGACGGTATTATGGTCGCACGCGGGGACCTTGGGATCGAGATTCCGCTCGAGCGGGTTCCAATCGTACAAAAGGATCTGATCGCCCGGTGCAACCGCGCGAGCAAGCCGGTCGTGACCGCGACGCAGATGCTGGAGTCGATGACGTTCAACCCCCG
>DASRDE010000220.1:0-3978 GCA_035652755.1 Vulcanimicrobiaceae bacterium
CGTTCTGCGCGCGCCTCCTCGGTCTGAATGAAGAAGATCTCGATACCGCCGCGGCGCCCCAATTTATCTCGGCCGGTAGCCCGTTCTTGTGCATTTGCCTTGCAAGTCCAGAAGCGGTCGACCGCGCCGCGCTTCAACAACAGTACCTGTCGCAAGCTCTCGGCAGCGTGAACTCGGTTGGAACCTTTCTATTCGCGTCCAAGCAGCGCGATTCGAAAGAAAACTTCGACGTGTACGCGCGCATGTTCGCACCGCAGACGGGAATTGCCGAAGATCCCGCGACCGGCGGTGCGACTGGCCCGCTCGCGGCATATATGATGAAGTACGGCCTGCTTCCTAATACGCAGCCGGCCCATTTCGTGAGCGAGCAAGGCACCAAAATGGGGCGTCAAAGCTTATTGCACGTCCGAACCGATCCGCGCGCCGGCACGATCGAGGTCGGCGGGCACGCAGTAATAATTGGCAAGGGCTCGCTGTTCTTGTCCTAAAGCGCCGACTCTGAGAATCGGCTGAGGAACGTCGCGCCCGCGCAACACGTTATGGTTGCGAAAGGAGCGCTAGATGAAGGCACTTATCACGGCGATAATCGCGGGGATCGCGGCCTGCGCGTTCACGGGCATCGCCTCGGCACAGCAGTACGGATATCCCAACCCGTATGCGAACAACGGACAATGGTATGGAGGCCAATCGACGATCCGCGGAACGATCGTGGCCGTCAACGGCAACCAGGTGACGCTGCGCGTGCGCGGCAACGGCGCTCGCAACCGGAACACGGAACGAGACGGCGACCGCGACGGCGACGACAACAACGGCCGCTATAACGGCGACGACAACAACGGCGGCTACTACAACAACGGCGGCTATAACAACGGCGGCTACAACAACGGCAATTACAACAACGGCCGTTACTACGGACGCGGAAGGATGCGCGACGTCACGATCGACGACCAGCCGGCCCTCGACAATCGCGCGACCGGCCGCGTAGCGGTTGGGCGCTTCGTTACGGTGAACGGCTACTGGCGCAACGGCGTCTTCTACGCAGTGTCGATGTACTAGCGTGCCGCAGTCTCGCCCGCCCGCGCTCGAGGCTCAGCGGCGTGCGGCGGGCGAGACCATTCCGCGCTCAGTGGTCCAGCGTCGGATCGTTCGCGAGTTCGTAGGTTACGTATGCCACCGCTTTTGAGGCGAGCTCGAGCACGAACGGATCGTTGTTCGAGAGGTTGTCGCACCAGCGCCGCGGCATGTCGACGCATCCGCCGTCGAAGCTCGGAATCTTGCCCTCGTAGTTTCCGCGGAATCCGCCCCAGAGCGCAAGCTCGAACGGCCGCTTGCAGCAATCCTGATTGGTGAGAATTCCCGTGTTCGGCACGCCTCCCAGGCTAAACGAATTGGAGTCGGTCCCGTCGTTGCCGAACCACGCGGGCCGCGAAACCACGCCGTCTCGCGAGAAAAAGTCCGCGAAATAGTCGTTCCCGGGCTTGGACTCAGGGACGACGTTCGGCGGGAAGTAATGGACGTCGCCTGCAAACCGCGGGTCCGCAATCAGAATATCGAAGTTCGGCGTCGCCGTGACGTCGACGTCCTCGTCGAAAATGATGCGCTTGAGTTGATCCTGGGGCAGATGAAACACGTAGTATATCGACCCGAATAAGCCAAGCTCCTCGCCGCCGAACCAAATGAACCGCAGATGATTGTGCGTCGGCGTCTTGGCAATATTTAACGCCACTTCGAGCGCGGTCGTCGAACCCGACGCATTATCCAGCATGCCCGCGCCGTAGATCGAATCCAAATGCGCGTCGACGACGACCACCCGGTTGGGATCGCCGTAGGGCGAATCCGCAATTACATTGTAATCCGGCCCGCTGCGCGATTTCATGGCGAGCGCCAAATGCACGCGCGGTGCTTTCCCCGAGCGGTACTGCGCCAGCAGGTCTGCGCCGAGCGAATATGTGGCCACGCCCGCAACCGGAATCGCCGCGGGCTGCGAAAGCCGGCCTTCATAGGGCGCGCCGTCCGGCGCGGCATACACGATCGCGGCGGCGGCACCCGCACGCTGCGCATTCTCAACTTGCGTGCTCAACGAACATGACCCGCGCTGCATCAGCGCGACGTTCCCACGCTCGAAGCGCGCAAAATCACGATCCGCGCAGCCGTCGCCTGCGGGCGGCTGAACCGGAGCCGAAACTCTCCCCGGCGCCGAGCCGCGCGCCGCGAACCAATCGCGGTCGAACCCGTACTCGGCCGCAGCCGTGCCCAAGACCGGCGATCCGGTGGGCACCAAAGCGTGATACATATAACGCTGAATCGTAACGTGGTATCCGGCCGAGCGCATCAGCGATGCGACGTGGTTGACCGAAGCCAGATAGCCCGGCGTTCCCGTATCACGGCTGGGATGGCCGTCGACGGGATTATCGTCTGCAATCTCTTGAAATTGCGACAAGCGCTGCCAAAGCGCCGCCTGTCGAATGCACGCCACTAGTTGTGCCGCGTTCTGAACCGCGTGCTGTTCGCAAGCGGTCTGCGATGAATTCGATGCAAACGCCGCTCGCTGCCCGCTCGCCGAGCTCGGAACGAGCGACGGCGCGCGCGAACAGCCGCTGAAAACCAATGCGCCCGCCAGCGTAACGGCCCCGGCCAAGCGCGTCGCGCAGATTGCGTTCATTGTGCGTATGCCGTCGCCGTTTTGCTTCGTTTGAGCAGCGCGGCGGTCGGAACAATTGCGAGAATCGCCGCCGCAACGACGGCAATAATTGCAGGCGCGGCCGCAGGTTTGTTCGACATCAGATAGAGTACGGCGACAATTTCGAACGGCATGAGCATCGTGCAGTACGTCCAGAGCCCGTCGGCGCGTGCCGCTTGTATCTGCGCGTCCAGCGGGCCGTCGGGCGCACTTGCCGCGAGCGCTGAAAACGCTTCGGCGCGCCGCCCGTTGACGCCGCCGCCGATGGCCAGCAGCAGAATCGTCACGACTGCAGCGACGATGTTCCACGCTTGCCAGCCGAAGCCGCCCGCGTACACGGCGCCCGCTCCGAACAGCAGCAGCATCCCGCCCCCGCCGCCCATTAATGGTCCGATAAGGTGTTCGTTCGTAAGCGCCGCGCGCAATTGACTTGCGGTCGCGGCCCGGTGTACCGCGGTAATCGTGGTCAACTCCAAGCCCAGGCCGGCAAAGAGCGTGCCCGCGGCGAGCAAATGCAGGAATAGCAGCGTCAAAAACAAGGCGCACCTCCGGCTCGGAAAACCTGACAGCGGGTGTCAGGTATATACTGCTATATTAGACGCAATTAGGCAAGTAAAAGGAGATACTATGACGACCTCTGCGACGCCCTCTACCCAAAAAGGCAACGTGATCGGCATCGACATCGCCGGCTTCCTCGTCAAAGATCCGCAAGCGATGATTGCCTTCTACCGCGACAAGTTAGGAATGCAGCCCACCGAGACCGACCCGGAAGGCCGCGGTGCGGAATTCACGCTCTCGGACGGCACGACGTTCGGCGTCTGGCGGGGCGATAGCGGCGAGACCGGCGGTTTTGCCATGCTGGCCGTCGACGACATTCATGCGGCACGCGAAACAATGGCCGCTCGCGGACTGCAGTTCAGCCCCGTCGACGAAACGCCCGTCTGTCACATGGCCTTCGCGCAAGACCCCGAAGGCAACGCGGTGATCATCCACCAGCGCAAGAATCGCGACTAGCACGCTCCCAACGTCCGCGCCCGCTGCGCTGCGCCGTAGCGGGCCGGGCCCAAGCGGCAGCCGCCCGTTACCACCCCACGGCTTGGCCGTCCTTGCCGAAATCCGAACCGCCGGCGTACACACCGCTCGGTAGAAGCATGATCGCCTGATAGCCGCCCAACGGTGCCCTGGTCGCGGCCATCGTTTTGTGCCCCATGCTTGCGAGCCGTTCGGCGACGCGTTCGTACAGCGGCGACTCCAGATACAGCGTGTTCGAAATCTCGTCGTGCCGGAATCGCGCCATG